>JAIRRJ010000115.1 GCA_031256035.1 Treponema sp.
ACACAAAGCTCACAAATCTATACTTCATAATCTTCCCTTCGTGCCTTCGTGCCTTCGTGTGATGTATTTGGGAATAAATTGTCTTGTTACACTGATCAACAGTTTCTCACCGCAGATAAACCGCCGCTGCCCCGTATGTGGCGAAAAAACTCCCACCTGCAGTCTCTGCCGTTTTCTCGAACGCACCTACCGCCAGTGCTCCCGCTGCGGCGTAATTTTCATGGACAGAATCTGCCCGCCGCCTGTTGAATATGAGCGGGAATATTTTTTTGATTTTTACAAAAAGCAGTACGGGAAAACATACCTCGAAGATTTTCCCAACATAAAAGCAGCGGGAAAACGCCGCCTTAAAATAATTAAATCGTTGTTACCCGCCAGCGGTCAAAGAACCTTCGGTTCGAACTCACTTCTCGACATCGGCTGCGCTTACGGCCCATTTCTTGACGCTGCCTGCGAAGAAGGCTTTTCTCCCGCTGGCATTGATCCTGCCGAAGATGCAGTCCGTTATGTGCAGGAAACGCTCGGCATCCCTGCCGTTCATGGATTATTCCCCGACTGCCTCGCTCATCATTCACAATCCACTGCTCACTGCTCACTGTTCACTGTTCACTATAATGTAATCACCCTCTGGTACGTTATAGAACATTTCACCAATTGCGCCGGTGTGTTAGCTGAAATTAAAAACCTTCTGAAACCGGGCGGAATTCTTGCTTTTTCAACGCCTTCGTTTTCAGGTATAAGCGGACGCTCTTCTCTCCGGCGTTTCTTGGCAAACAGCCCGGCAGATCACCGTACTATCTGGTCGCCTGTAATGTGCAGGAAAGCCCTCGCGATTGCGGGCTTTAAGGTAAAAAAAATTACGATTAACGGTCATCACCCTGAACGTTTTCCGGTATTGGGAAAATTTGCAAAAAGCAAAAAAAACTCGCTGCATTGGCTGTTATTGACAATCAGCAAAATTTTCCGTCTGGGAGACACATTTGAAGTTTATGCGCAGCTTCAGGAGAAAACATGAAAGAACGTTTAATTATTTTGGGCGCCGGCGTCATGCAGGGGCCGGCAATCAGAATCGCCAAGGAACTCGGGTTTCACACTATCGTACTTGACGGCAGCGCTCAGGCGCCTTGTATCCCGATGGCGGATCAATTTGAACAGATCGATTTGAAAGACAAAGAAGGGATTGAAACCTTCGCCCGCTCTTTGCGCGGGAAACTTCGTTGCAAAAGGCAAAATTCAGGCTGCCCTTTGGGCATAATGACCGCCGGAACAGATTTTTCAGCCAGTGTTGCATGGGTCGCAGAAAAGCTCAATCTACCGGGCATTCCCTATGAAGCCGCCCTTAACGCATCGGATAAGTCCAGGATGCGCAGTTGTTTTAAAAAAGCGAGGCTTCCCTCGCCGGAGTTTACCATCATTACTGCGGCAGATTTATATTTCCTTTCATCCCCGCAGCGCGTACGCTCGCCTAAAGGCGAGCTGCTTTTGTCGAATACAGCGGCTTCTTCCTGCGCTGGAACGTACTATATTAATTCATCGACGCCCCTTGACGGGGCGCTTGCTCGGTTCCCTCTCGTCATAAAACCTGTTGACAATATGGGAAGCCGCGGCTGCCGACGTATAGACAATATCAATGAACTACAAGAAGCCGCGAAAACAGCTTTACACTTTTCACGTTCGGGACGGGCAATTGTAGAAGCGTTCATGGATGGCCCGGAATTTTCTGTTGACGCCATTGTGTATAACGGAGAAATCACAATTTGCGGCCTTGCAGACCGGCACATTTTCTTTCCGCCGTACTTTATCGAAATGGGGCATACCATGCCGACAGTAATCGAAAAAGAAAAACAGGAAGCCATGCTAGAAACTTTTTGTGAAGGGGTACGCGCTCTTGGTCTTGCCGGCGAAGGAAGTATCGGCGCGGCAAAGGGCGACATCAAACTGACGGCAAATGGCCCCATGATAGGTGAAATCGCAGCCCGTCTTTCAGGCGGTTACATGTCGGGATGGACATATCCCTACGCTTCCGGCGTACAACCGATCCGCGCCGCAATCCTTGCTGCGATGGGCAGAAAACCGGACGGTCTTGTTCCAACAAAGACTCAGGTCTGCGCCGAGCGGGCATTTATCTCCATTCCCGGAACAGTTAAAACAATTTCCTGCATTGAACAAGCGCAGAACCAGCCCCATGTAAAAGACCTTTTTCTGCGCATCGCCGAAGGCGGCAAGGTCAGTTTCCCCGAAAACAATGTTACAAAATGCGGCAATATTATCGCCGCCGCCGGGGACAGAGCTGCCGCCATTAACGCCGCCGAAGCCGCCGCCCGCTCAATTCTAATCCGCCTTGAACCGGGCGACAATGAAACCGCCGCCTTCCTACATCCACTCCCTACTCCCCATTCCCACAATTCACTATTTCCACCCGATGCTTTTCAATTGACTGAGGAACTAAAAACCGCCCTTTCCCAAATCCCCGAAACCCAGCCTCCGAAAAGTTCTAACAGCGGTCTTTCGATTGTTCCATTCCCCGCCTTTACTACTTCCGGTCTCAGGGACTACATGGGCAGGACGATAGAAGATACCATGCAGGCAGTATGTTTACTGTCAGGCTTTCCTTTAACGGAAACCCCGGAAAATGCCGAAAATAAGGCTATATTGGGGCGTTCATTTTGGACTGCCTTTATTCGCGGCTCCTATCAGGGAGCAGTCTACTACATTGATAACTTGGGAATAAAATGAGAAAAATTCGCATCTTCAAACTGCTAACTGCTAACTGCTCACTATTCTTTATTCTCTGCTCTCTGCTCCCTGCTCCCTCTCTGCACTCGCTTTCCTTTGATGAAACCTTGACTGAGCTTGAATTTATATCCCCCGGCACCATACCGGAATTCCAGTGGGACCCGTTGTTCCAGGACGGCGTATTCAATATGGGCGATCATTCCGGTGCATTCTTTACAGCCGAAAAAGAAGGAGAAACCGGCTTTCTTTTGTTTGATAACCGCGAACTTTTTACCGTCCCGCTGCCTTACCATGATAACGGAAAACTGGTTTTCCCCGAAGCGTTTGTCGTTACCCTGAAAGACGTGTTTACCCGGTCTTTTGAAAACGATGCTTCCCGTTTCCGCATAGCCGCCATAATGATAGATCCTGGGCACGGAGGAAGGGACCCCGGCGCTATCGGAAAACCGGTTGTCAACGGAAAAACCATGCAAGTGGCTGAAAAAGACATCGTATTAAAAGTGGCAAAAAATCTGAAAAGTCTCTTGAGCGCGGCATATCCCGACAAACGGATACTGATGACAAGGGAAACTGACGTATTCATCAGCCTGGAACAGCGGGCGGATATGGCGAATGCGGTTACCATAAAAGACAACGAAGCTGTAATTTTTATCTCTATTCATGCCAATTGGGCGGGCAATCCGAATGCTAGAGGTTACGAAGTTTGGCATATAAATTCAAATTACCGCCGTACCCTGCTGGACCCCTCAAAATACGACTATTCCGAAGATATAATGATGATATTAAACGCAATGGAGGAAGAATCCACCCTAACAGAAAGCATCATTTTAGCGGATTCCTTACTCCAGGGGCTTGGACAAGCTCTGGGCAAGTCTGTCCCTTCAAGAGGGCGCAAGGCAAACGACTGGTTTGTGGTAAAAAACAGCCGAATGCCCGCAGTATTGGTAGAACTGGGGTTTGTCAGCAACCCACAAGACGCGGTCATTATGACAGGCGGCGAAGGCTTGCAAAAACTTACAGAATCATTGTATAAGGGAATTGAGAGTTACATTAACATTTTTGAACGTCCATGAAGGGCGGGGGATAAAACCCATCAATACGAATGAAGGCATTTTTTAGTAACATTTTTAGAACCACCGCCGGTTTTTTAGCGTCAAAGACGAAATTCCGCTTACTGCTGCTGGTCATTTTATGCCTTGCAGCGGTGGCTGAATTTTTCTTTTTGGGGCTTGCACGAAGGACATTTGTATTTTATAATGTAGACAGCGGGGTAATCGCGGTAGAAGACCGGATGCTTAAACGCTCTCCTTCCCGGGAGATAAATATAGCCCGGTATACGGAAGAGATGTTATTGGGACCGGTTGACCCTGATTTGCTGCCTCTTTTCCCAGTGGGAACCAGGCTCAAATCCCTTTTATACCGCAACGGGGTGGTTTATGCCGATTTTTCGGCAGATGCCGCCTTACCGCCCGTAGAAGGAGGAGAAACGCTGAAAAACTTCAAAACCCTGCACGCCGGGATTTTAAGGAATTTTTCCTATGTCCGGGAAGTGCGTTTTTTCATTGACGGCGCTGCGGCGTATGTTGATGAGTTCAGGGAGGGGAAAAACGGGGTTTCAGCAGGGTTGAAAATTAGTCTTTAATAAAGAAAATTTAGTGTTTTGCCGTTGACAAGACACTATAATTTCGTTAGAATTGATACTGACAAAATCTTATGAACAAGTGTTTTTAAAGGAGCTGTGCATGAAACAGATGCTCATTCTTGTCGTGATTGCGATGTTGGCGGGTCCCCTTTTTGCCGAGGAAGCTACTCTTATTGACTTTTCTCTGCTCAATGCGGACATTTACGTAAAGGTAACTGATAATGATCCGGACACAAGTCCCAATCAAAACCGTCAGACCATGATGGATTATTCCAGGGTTGCCGGCGGCAGTTTCACCACCCAGCAAAAAGCTGTAATGAGAACTTCGCTCGCCATTCAAAACTGGGAAGTTACGCTGGCTTCATCTGCCAGAACTGTGGAAAATATCGGTAATAGTTACACCAAACAGGCGACATCCAAAGGTTATTGGGGTGAACAAAAAATCGTAATGGGCGTAAGGGTTCATTTCCCGGTAGAACCGCATAATTCATGGGCGCTTATCAAGCCGCCTTTTGATATCCCCGCTTTTGAGCCGCAGGCAGATGTTGATGATCAAGGAAACATCAGCGCCAGAACAAACGATGATGGCAGGCCAAGCGACGGTATTACCGGTCCCAGCCGTTTTGAATCCCAGGAAGAGGGCGCCCCCGCCTACGGCGTTGTAAAGAACGTGGGAGTTATTAAGGAATTAGCTGTAAATGTTTACGGCCTCAACTTCCCCCATAGCCTTACAGCACTCGTTATTGACAGCATGGGCAACCAGAAAAGTATGTTTATGGGCTACCTAAACTTTGACGGATGGGGAGAACTCATCTGGAGAAACCCGCAGTACATCCAGGAAGTAAGGAAGCGCGACATCAGGCTCTTCCCGCTGTATCCCTTCTCCACTCCGTTTGTAAAATTCGGCGGCTTCCTGATCCAGCGCGATGCGGCTAAAATGGGCGGTGACTTTATCGGCTATTTCAAAGATGTGAAAATCATCTACGATAAAGCGGTTCTTGATACCGAGCGCGATATTGAGGATGAAGCCTTGTGGAATATTATCCTTGACCGTGAAACAGCCCGCAAGGTTTGGGAAATGGAACGCTTCGGACACAATCAGGTTCTTCGTTATCTGGAACTACAGAAACAGGCAACTGAGCTTCCTTTTGACAGCCCTGAGCGCAATCAGCAGAACTAGTCATAGTCTGTAACCAAAAGCAAAGAGCTGTCTGAAAATCGAATGATTTTCAGACAGCCTTTTTTATTACAAGATTGGTCATGAAAAACGAAATAAATAACCGCGCATTTGAACATAATCCCGCCCCAAACCAAGACAAGATGCGGAAAGAATATGAAAAATATGCAGAAACCCGTCATCTTATTGTTAATGAGCTGAAAGACCGTGTGGAACAGATACTTGTTCCGCTTCACTCAACTCCAACAGTAAGCGGCAGAATCAAGAGTTTTGACAGTTTTTTCAGAAAACATCTGCGCCTCAGAAACGGTACAGGGAAAGACGTATTGATAACAGATCTATTAGGCATACGGGTAATCTGCCCCTTTATTGAAGACTTGGAGCCTGCCGAAGAACTGATAAAAGAACACTTTAAAATTGATGAAGTAGACCGAAAAGGCCATTATACCTTTAAAGAATTCGGATATGAATCAACTCATTTATTGATTACTATTCCCGATGAAATAATCGTTAAATACGGAAATCCAGGTACAAATATAGCAGAATTTCAGCTCCGAACGATTCTGCAGGATGCATGGGCGGAAGTTGAACACGAGCTGGTCTATAAAGCCCAATTCGATCCCTCCGGTGAACCAATGAAAAGGAAACTTGCAGCTGTTAACGCAAGCCTTACTTTGGCAGATATAATTTTCCAGGAAATTAGAAGTCATCAGCGTAAATACAGCAGTGAGCTTGAAAAAAGAAGGAGAAGCTTCTATCAAAAAATTGAAGAAGAAACTGATGAGCTTCTTTTTTCAGGGGAACGTTTTGTGGAAAGCGATATTCCAATAGCTGATGTCAGCGGTTCTCTCCTTGCCTCGCTGCACAGTGATTCCATTGATGATCTTTTGGTCAACGCCCTAACCGCTCACAACGATAACTGTTTTAATGATGCAATCAGCTTATACAGCCGAATTCTGGAATTAAACCCAAATGATACGATACGTTCAACGATTTTCAAACACCGCGGCATGGCGTATTTTGCCTGTTCCCAGTACAGCGAAGCCATTGAAGATTTCAGCCGTGCGCTGGAATTTGACGAAAAATCATACAAAGCTGCCTACTACCGGGGAGGAGCACGTTCTGTTATTAAGCAGTATTCTCTGGCCATTGACGATTATTCCCTGTCACTTGCAATAAATCCCTATCAATCCTTTTGCCTGTTCAGGCGCGGCCAGGCCTACTATCATGTAGGCGACTATATCCAGGCGTTATCAGACTGCGAAACATCCATTGCCCTGGAATCGCAAAACAAATCCGCCGTTAAATTCAGGAATCTGCTCCTTGATAAATTAAGGATGTAGTGAAGCTTTTTTCAAAAAAAAATCGTCTGGCTGGCTTTGGTTTTTGAAAAAGCTCTTCTTGCTCAAATGGCGTATAAATTGGTATAATTTTTTAAGGCCCTATAGCTCAATGGATAGAGTCCGGGACTTCTAATCCCGTTATGATGGTTCGATTCCATCTGGGGTCAAAAAAACCTCCCGCCAAGCGGGAGGTTTTTTACTAACAGGATAGCTTTTTTAGCCGAGGCTGATCATCGAAAGCACCATCGCGAAAAGGGCGACAGTTTCTGCGATACCAAGAACCGCGATATACTGGGCAAAACCTTTTCCGGTTTCTCCCTGCGCATCGGCAGCGGCGGCTCCGGCTTTACCCTGGGCAATGGCGGAGAAAGCCATAGCAAACCCCGAAGCAAGGCCAAATCCGATGTAGAGCCAGCCGTTCTCAGGATACGCAAAGGCAGCTGTCTTTATCTGTCCCATCAAAATATAGCCGTAAAAAGTCTGCGTTAACGGAGCGCCCGCAAAAGCCAACAGTGTCATCGGAGCCGTTTTATTGGCGATATAACACTTTTTCCAGGCTCCTATTGTAGCCTGTCCGGCATAACCAATACCAAGAGCCGATCCAAGGGCGGCAATACCCATCACCAAACCGGCGCCCAACAATCCTAAATTTAACATACTTTACTCCTTATTTGCATATAAAAAATTTTTCTTAATGTTCCATTCAGAACATTAGCCAATAATTCATCTCCCATTAAATCTTTTTCTCCTTAAACGGCCTGTAAGCTATGCCCGACCACGTCAGCCCCAAATGCCCCGAAAATTCCAGCGTATTGAGCCGTACGCCGTGTACCAGCACCGACAGCACATTGAGTATGAGGTTCAGCCCATGCCCGAATACCAACAGCACTATTCCGACAAAAATCAGGAAGTTCCCAAGCATGGGGCCTGCCATTGTATTAACAGTCGCGGCGATAGACGCTCCCGCAAGCCCGACTGCCCAAAGCCTGATATATGACATTATATCGGAGAACACGTTTGTTATGCCCAATATCACCGAAATAATATTTTTTACGCTGCTAAGCACTGACTGCCCCACACTCCCTTCGTAAGAGGCGAATATAAAGGTCAGGACAAACCCGCCTGCAAGCAGGTAAATTGAAACCGGCAGCAGCGGGAAACTTCGGTAATCGTTACTGACAACAAGGAACAGTACCACATTGTACATTCCCCACAACATCGCAAGAGAGCCGATTTCGGCAAAGACTCTTAAGGATTTGATATACCGGAAAATCCCCTTGATATGCGCAATCGTTAGCTGCAATAAACCAAGAGAGAAACAGAAAAGCTGTAAATTCTGATCTACTATGCCCTGCTCTGTTTTAGCCGAGGAAATGTACGACAATGAAAATCCCTGCAACAGCTGCGGCGCCTTTTCAACGGCAACGCCGAACCATGAACAGGTCAGTATGCCCCATGTGGTGTTGAAAATACTCAACAACAGCATCATCTTTAATCCCTGAGGAACGCCCTTCTTTGCTGTTTTGGCAATGCCGAAAAGGGCGATAAACATCAGAATAAATCCGTACCCCGCATCGCCGAAAATCATGCCGAAGAAGATACAGAAGAACAACAGGAACCATGGTGAAATATCAACTTCGCGGTAGCCGGGTACAATCTCAAGGAAATCTGTAAGCGGATACAGGAGCCTTGTAAACCTCGTGTTTTTAAGTTTAGTCGGCACATTCTCTTCCGGCGCGGGATCATCGGCGACCAAAGCCCAGCAGTTTTCACTTGCGACGCTTTTAAGGCGCGGCATATCCTCAGCCGGGACAAAACCCGTAAGGTAGGAAAACCCAAGCTCCGGCGGAACGTCTTCAACTTTATCCATGCCCGCAGTCGCGGCTTCCAGTTCAATATCCTGCTGAACTTTTGCCATTTCCCTCATCAGTGACGGGCGGCGGTCGGCAAATGTTTTTATTTTTTCTTCAAGCTGATCCAGATTGTATTTTACTTCTTTTTCTTCATGCACAAGAGAGGCAAGCGATTTTTCCGGCAGCGGGAAAGGACTGATACCCGGTATCTCCCTGTCAAAAACCAAAAGCCGTACAACAGCCTTATTAGCCTCAAGTTTTATGCAGCGAATATCCTGCGGGATGGCGGCGAACGCTTCGGGGGTAATTTCATAAAGGAAAACCGGCAGACCCAAAGACGCCATTTCCTTTATTGAGGAGGGGTCAAATTCACCCCAAGGGGCGAGGCGGGACTTTTCCCTGTTGAGTAGCATATCGCGATCCTGCAGGGTTTTACGATCCTTCGCCATATTGACCATGAGGTCGGGCAGATACGGTCTTTTGGGAGCGTTTACCGCAGTTATCAAGTGCGGGTCTGTGTCTTCTGAACCGTGAATATCTGTCGCGCGGCGGCCTCTGCGAAGTCCCACCGGCTTTACACGGCGTTCCCGCGGAAGGCCGGGCAGCGAATCCTGAAACGTGTTTTTTGGCTTTTTCGGCATTTTCAGGTGATGTATAAGGCCGATGGCGGTTTCCACTCTGGTTTTACGCTCAATCGCGCTTGAATGGGTATCAGTAAGGGCGCTTGTTTTTTCCAGATGAATTACACCGACTTCACGCAGTTTTACGAGGGCTTCATTCTGGTTTTTGTCCCGTACCATCAGGCACACTTTCTTCATCGGTACTATCATTTGTTACCTGCTACTTAGCCGCCTTTTCAAGACCGCTCTTGGCGATTTTACCGCGCACAACAGCGGAAGTCTGCTGATCACCCAGATAGACCTGTATTTTCTTTATATGGCCCCTGGTCTCCGGGATTTTGATCTTTTCAAAAAGGTTCACGCGCTGGGTTGTGGTGCGCAGTTCTTTATCCAGCCTTCTGCGCTGTTCCTCGACAATCTGCGCTTCCAAGTCGAGAAGGATCACCTGCTTCATGCTTTCAATGGCAACGTCCAGCCAGACCGGCGTCCGCGCAAGATCGTATTCGGCAATCGCAAAATCAGCACCTTCAAATATAGGAATAGCAACGCCGGCAATATTTCCCATGCCCGTCCTGAGGCTGGTTATTTTCAACAAGTCTTTTGTAAAAATTCCCTTTTCTCCGAAAACGCCGACCCATGATTTGAATGTTTCATCAAGATGATCTTTGGCAGTCCGCAGTTCTTTAATCCGCAGTTCGGTGATTCTTATTTCACCCTGTAACTGCTGCTTCTTAAGCATCAGTGTCGGCAGATAACGCCGGTACATCTTGAGGGAGTCTTTTTGCTTTTTAAGCTCGTTCTTGGTGAGCTTGATCTTCGCCATTCGTTATCCCTAATCTTTCTTCGGCCAGAATTTGGAAATAAGCTCGGTACGCAACCCCGTTTCTTCTGGATTGAAACAGGAAGCCAGAATTTCCCAGCCCAAATCAAGGGCTTTTTCCAGCGGGATGTTGACCGAAAGGTCCATCATTCTGGTTTCAAACTGTACGCCGTATTTCAAAAGTTTTTCATCCCATGTTGTCATAATAAAGCCCATCGCCTTTTTCTCCAGTGTATCCCGGTAAGCGGAATAGAGCTTGATCATGCCGTCCATGAGAGCGCGGTGGTCTGCGCGGGTTTTCCCGTTGACCTGTTGTTTAAGACGTGAAAGAGAACCGAAAGGTTCAATACGTCCGTTCTTAAGGTAGTACTGTCCCTCGGTAATATATCCGGTATTGTCCGGCACGGGGTGGGTCACGTCATCGCCGGGCATTGTCGTAACGCCCAGGACGGTGATGGAACCGGCAGTTTCAAAGTCAACTGCTTTTTCATAGCGGCTGGCAAGCTGGCTGTAAAGGTCGCCGGGATAGCCGCGGTTGGAGGGAACCTGTTCCTGAATAATCGAGATTTCCTTCATGGCGTCCGCAAAGTTGGTCATATCGGTCAGAAGCACCAGCACGTCTTTGCCTTGCAGAGCAAATTTTTCGGCAACGGCAAGGGACATATCCGGTATCATGAGGCACTCTACGGTGGGGTCGCTGGCGGTGTGCATGAACATAACCGTGCGCGCCAAAGCGCCGCCGTTTTCAAGGGTGTCCTTGAAAGTGAGGTAATCGTCATATTTAAGACCCATGCCGCCGAGGACGATAACATCAACTTCCGCCTGCATGGCGATACGGGCAAGCAGTTCGTTGTAGGGTTCGCCCGAAACCGAGAAAATCGGCAGCTTCTGTGAAACGACCAATGTGTTAAACAAATCGATCATGGGGATACCGGTGCGGATCATCTTGCGCGGGATAATGCGCTGAGACGGGTTAACCGAAGGGCCGCCGATTGGTATCAGGTTTTCGTAAAGGCCGGGGCCTTTGTCTCTGGGTTTTCCCGAACCGGAAAACACCCTGCCCATGAGGTTTTCTGAAAACGGCACCTGCATGGGATGCCCCAAAAACCGCACCGTGTCGCCGGTGGAAATACCGCGCCCTCCGGCGAAAACCTGCAATGAAACAATGTCGTTCTGCAGCCGGTTTACTTCGGCAAGCGATGTGCCGAAAACGGTGTCAACTTCGGCAAGGTCTCCGTAACGGATGCCTTCCGCCTTGACGGTAATAACGCTTCCGGTTATTGATTCAATCTTGCTGTATACTTTATTCATGTTACTTATCCCCTATGCCAAGATTTTTTCAGCGGCCTTGTCCAGACCTTTCGACTGAGCCTTTACCGCATCTTCAATTTCCCTTTCAAGACCCTTGAAACGCTCGCTCTGCCATTCGGAACCATTGTAGTCCAGGAACTTTTGTCTGAGCCTGTTGAACCAAACGCGCGCTTCGTTCTTGTCCGGGAAACTGAACTGAGATGCCAAAATGGCAAGCAGTTTGGCGAATGTATACTTTTGCCGTTCAGGTTTAACAGCCGCGTCTACTTCATCGAAAGAGTTCTGCTGGAAGTACACAGCATCAATAAGATCGCCCTTTAGGAAGATAACAAAGTCTTCGGTACTGGTGCCTTCTTCGCCGACAACCTTCATCATTTGTTCGACTTCGGTGCCGCGGCGCATAAAGCCGTGGGCGTAGCCTACTTTTTCTTCGGAAATAATGCCCTTGTATTTTGACCATGAGTCAAGCGGATGAATGGCGGGGAACTTGCGGGCATCAGAACGCTCGCGGGAAAGTCCGTGGAAGGCGCCGACAACTTTCAACGTTGCCTGCGTTACCGGCTCTTCGAAGTTACCGCCCGCGGGGCTTACCGTGCCGCCGATTGTTACTGAGCCGAGCGAACCGTCCCGCATCCGCACGATACCGGCACGTTCATAGAAGGTGGCAATGGTTGATTCAAGATAGGCGGGGAAGGCTTCTTCACCGGGGATTTCTTCACGGCGGCCTGACATTTCACGCATCGCCTGCGCCCAGCGGCTTGTTGAGTCCGCCAAGAGGAGGACGTGAAGCCCCATCTGCCGGTAGTATTCGGCGAGGGTTACTGCGGTGTAAACCGATGCTTCGCGCGCGGCAACCGGCATCGAAGAAGTGTTACAAATGATGATCGTCCGTTCCATGAGGGAGCGGCCTGTTCTTTCGTCTTTTAATTCGGGGAATTCTTTCAGGGTTTCGACAACCTCGCCGGCGCGCTCACCGCAGGCGGCGACAATGACGATGTCAACGTCCGCAAAGCGGCTGGTTATCTGCTGAAGGACTGTCTTTCCCGCGCCGAAGGGGCCGGGGATACAGAAGGTACCGCCGCGCGCAACAGGGAAGAATGTATCAATGAGGCGAACCCGCGTAACCATTGGATCAGTCGGTTTAAGACGTTCTTCGTAGCAGTCTACCGCCCTCTTGACCGGCCAGCGGAAACTCAAATGCACGGGAATGGTATTGCCCTTCTCGTCTTTAAGTTCCGCTATCGTATCGCGGATTTTGTATGAGCCTGCCGACTTTATGGAAGAGACAGTGAAAGAGCCGTACATCCCGAAAGGCACCATGATGCGGTGGGTAAAAGCCCCCTCCGGTACAGTACCCAGGGTATCGGCGCGTTCAACTTTGTCGCCTACTTTGACCACAGGCGTAAACTGCCAGCTATTGCTGGTGGACAGCGGATCGAGGTAAATGCCCCTTTCCAGGAAGAAGCCCGCAGCCTGCGCAAGCTGGGGCAGAGGGTTCTGCAACCCGTCATAAACCTGCCCCAACAGCCCCGGCCCTACTTCTACCGAAAGCATGTCCCCGGTGAATTCCACCGCATCGCCAATGGATATACCCTTGGTGATTTCGAAGACCTGGAGCTGGCTTATCTCGCCGCGAATCCTGATTACTTCGCTCTTTAGCTGCTTATCGGCAACCTTTACATAGCCGACCTCGTTCATGGAGACTGCGCCGTCAAAACGGACGCTTACCATATTACCGTTAACGGCTACTACCGTTCCTTTTGTTCCGATCATTTCGGTTCTCCCACGGAATGCTGTGCGCTTTCCAAGATGGAAGCGTACAGCGATTTATATTCAGCAAACCCTTCTTCGGTTTTGAATGACGCCTTGCGCTCAAGCAATACCAGCTTGAGGTAATAGGCGAACACAGTGTTCCGGTCAAAATAATCATTGCCCGCAAGAACTTCGATTGTGTTCCAGCGGGCTTTATCTATGAGAATCTCGGCGTCCAGCGGAGACTCTGTGCCGACTACTGCCTTTACGGCAGCGGAGGCGGCATCTGCGGGAAAAACAGGCGGTTCAACCGGAGCGCCGTTTTCCCTTTTGGTTTTAATTGCGCGGTGCCTTGCGGCATTAAGCCGCAGGGTACGTTCCCAATCCCGCCAGCGGTCTATAAATTCGCAGCCTGTTGAATGAGCGTGATCCGCATAAGAGGGGCCTTCTTCGCCTGCCCTGACGGGATCAGGATCAAGATAAAGATGATCCATAAGGTCGGCGTCGCTTTCTTCCATGAGGGACTCAGCCAGTGTTTTGAACGCGGCGGAAGACATGGGCGGCGTTTGCCCGTATATAAGGTAGGGAAGCTGGGATGTCAGATAGTAGTACGATCCCACCTGTTACTTTCCTTTTGACGCGGTTTTAAGAATCTCCGCAAGCTTGGGATTAAGGTATGCCGAAAGCAGCTCCGCCACAGCTTCTGCGGAAAAATCGTAGTATATCGAACCTTCTTTGTTGGAAATGCGGAAACCGGAGGTTAACTTGCGGCTTGCTTTAAGTTCCACGCCCTTCCAGAGTTCCCCGGTAAGCTTTTCGCTAAAGAACCCTTGCAGCCTGGAAAGTTCGGCTTCCGGCAGAAGCACCGAAAGATTGCTTTCACCCTTTGCCGCCCAAGCTTTGAGCAATTCAGGCAGAGCGTTCTTGAGGACATCATCGCCGTAATGGGCTGATACATGCTCCCCGATCAGCTTATCCAGCAAAGACTGGATTTCACCCTTGAATGCCAAAACAAGGTTACGGGAAGCCTGTTCCAAAGCGGCAATACCCGCCTTTTCGGAACGCTCAGCGTCCTGCTTGCCGCGGGCAATAATATCAGCCGCTTCTTTCTTGGCGGTTTCTACAATGCGCCGGGCTTCCGCCTCCGCTTCCACCTTGATTTTGGCGGATTCCTGAGAAGCGGTCTCAATACCGTCTTTCTTTATTTTGTCAATTAGTTCCTGAACCTGAATATCCATGACTTCCTCTTTTTCTTCAATATCAAGCAGCCAAGCCAAAGCCCAGCCACAAGCCTAATAATAAATTATCCCCGTTTTTTATGCAAGATAATTTTCAACTTTATTGCGTACAAAGATGCATTAACTGTATAAAATAATTGATTTTTTTGAAATCATTTACCATTCTTTGGGCGATAGGCTCTTTTGAGGCAAGGTTTATTTCCCTCCAGTTCATAAGCAATTCGGGGTGCTTTTTTTGCACATCCTCGACAAGGCTCTTTACATGCTTCCCTAAAGTGATAAAATTCTGGGCAGCTCCGTTGATAATTTCGAGAGCCTCATCGTTGTTTTTGGTTACAATGGCGTTAATGTACCGCGTCTGCGTCTTGTCGCGGTCAATGCGGAGCATTGCCGCCCGCAGGCGGGAACCGTCTCCGCCGTCTTCCGCCATAACCCGGTCAAGATCGTTAATAGGCACGGCTGCTTCGATTAAGTTATTCAGGGCGGCGCTCATCTCCCTTGACATGATATTGTTCGTCCACTGGCCGCGGATAAGCAAAATATCGCACAGGTCTTTGATTTCCTTTTCAAGATAATCTTCCAGGAAAGCCTTGAGGAAATTAAGCCCCTCAGCATAAAGGAAGTATTCAAGGTCCCTTTTACGGTAGGCATCGCTGAACTGAACGGTATAGTTTTCCAGCCTTACAAGGTCTGTAGCTTCAAAAATCTGCTTTGTAAGGGCGTTAATCTGGCTGTTTTTCCTTGCATCGTTGATTTTATGGATGTATTTGTCAACTTCCAGCTTTTTGCCCGCAAGCCAGTCTTCAGCGACAGTTTCATGGTTTACCTTGGGTTTCCATTGCCATACCGGGTTTTTCAGGGTGAACTGCACCATCAATTCCACTATTTTGGAGGTGTGCAACTCCCGCAATGTCCTGACCATCGTGAGGAATTGATCGTGGATGACCAAATCCTGACCGGCGCACAGCCTGAGAAGGTTAAGAAGTCCGTTCCAGTCGTCTTCGGGCTTTAGAGCCTGAGAAACCGCGAGGAATTCGGTAAGCTCGTCGATCATCAGGATGGTTTTAATCGGGGGGAATTTGGGTTCTACGATAAAGCTGCCGTCAGCAAAATGGCCGTCGAACTTCTTGAAAAAGCCGAAGAAATTGTAATTGACAAACTGCCCCAAATCCGCCGCCATTTCATAACAGCGGTCGGCAGTCGCCATCCTGCCACGGTCAAACTGAGTAATCAGCTTGTTCATATCGGCGTGAATGGAAGCAATAAGTTCGTCTGGCGCCATTGATTTCGCCCTGTTATCCAGAACTGTATGGTCAAGACGGTTAATCGTTTCAAGGATATTGCTGTCCATGCTGGATTCCACAGTAATTTGCCGCAGGCGCGACATTTTCTTCTCATCCTGCATGAAGACCTTAATCGGGTGAATGATTTTATAGACGGAAAACAGGAAAGAAGTGAACGTAGGGTCGGTTTCTTCGCTTTTAGCCCGGTAAAACCTGGAATATTTGTTCTGACTCAGCTCTTTTAGTATCTGTTTGAGCATATTCTGCTTTTCATCGGTCAAGCCGTCACTCGAGAAAAACGAAAATACTTTATCCATGAGGTCTTCTGCCATACTGCCCCCAAGGTTAATAGTAACCCATTTCAGGAAAAGCTGTCAAATGGGTTTTTGTGTGTTCGCCTGTTCACTTACCTCAGCAAAATTGTATAGCTGAACTTCGCCGTTGCCGAAGGCGACATCTGTGTGCGGTTATCGCTTTCCACAGTCATGCCGCGGGTTATACTGTCCGCACTCAAAGTTCCTGACTGTTGACTCGATGTAAAGGGACGCTCGTATGCTGAGGCAAGTATCATCTCCTCGCCGAAGGGCTGGTGCATCCGGTAGCGGGTATTGTCGGGGATACGCCGCGTTTGCCCGGCGCGGATAAAGTTGTTATCACTTGCCGAAGTTGGGTAAATGACCTGTGTTTCTCCGTTCACATCAACATGAATAATGCGGAAATAACAATCCTTTTCGGAGTAAATCCGCATGGTCATATAATCGCCGTCATAGTAGATGCCGTCCAGTACATCGGGAGTTACGGTAAACGCCCACTTGTTGTTTGCGCCGGTGTATGGAACTACTGCCTGCTGCTTCGTTTCAAACTCTGTCTTGGTGATTATTACATTGCCCTTTTCGGGAAACAGTGAGAGCCTGCGGCGTTCCAGTTCCGAAGCGGAAACGACAAACCGGTCCGATGCCAGCACTGCCTTGTTCCCGCTCGTTGAAACCAACTGCATGGATACTTCCGCACCGCCGTCCAGCGGCGAATACGAGCCGGTTACTACCGCCTGAATATTCGTGCCGGCAGCCGGCGTTTCCACCGTAAGCCCGCGTGTGGCTACCGCAAAGTCGGAACTTTCGGTGTCTGTCGCTACCTGAAACTTGTCCCGCTGTTTTTGCGCGCCTGAGATTATGCTGTTCTTGAGCCATGCGGATAAACCGGAAACGGTTTGAGTATCAGCGTAGCTGATCCTGCCAACAGCGATAACAGTTTTTTGACTAACCGCTTTTGCCATTGTCTGCACAAGGCGCTCAACCTCGTCATCCAGCGATGCGTTAAGTAAAGAGGCAAGGCGGTTGTCAGGACGTATTGTATAGGCGCGCTGGCTGGATTGTGCTTTTTCAACATCGGTGGCATAGACCGTTAGGCGATATTCGTTCCCAAGCGAAGTCATCTGCCCGTAGACAAGGATTTCCGCCCCGTACTGTTTGGTCATGGAGACGGCGAGCGCATCATCCACTTTGCCGGATTGATACTGATGTTTTATTTCAGATTCGATACGCTCAAGGTTTTTGCGGTCAACCATGACGAAATTGCCTGAATCCTCAAAGCGTCTCCATATTTCATCGAAGACATAATCCGACAGGCGGACAGTAGGCGCGTCAAAGGGAACCAGCGCCATTTTCGCTCCCTTGGGCAGCCGACCGGTAAAGTAAACAGCAGCCTCGCTGATTGCCGCATCAAGAGTGAGGCTGTCTGCGGAATAGGCGGGTTCTTTTTGTGAAGAACTCGCACAGGCGGCTAAAAGCGAGATTGCCAGCGTGAGCAGACAAAGACCAGCAAACCTAACGATTGATTTTGTTTTCATCTCAAAACTCCTTATTTATTATTGACATTCAGAATATTTCGTAGTATAGTTCCAGTAGACGGATGGGCACAGGTTTTCTGCCTTGTCGCAGGCAGCCCCTGGGAGTAGTCCAACCCATCCGCCGATTTTATCTTTGTAATAAATTCATTGAACCACACTAACACTCACGAACACTACTTCGAAATCTTTCTTCCATTCGTGTTGGTTCGTGATGGTTCGTGGTAAAATTCTTATCACCCCATACCCCACTACTTTATCACCGCCATCGGGAAATCATAAAACCCAAGCGAGTATGCCTTGGGATTCTGCGCGCCGCCTGTGATGCGCGGCACATCCTGTGAGACAAAACCCGACAAACTCACCACCGTAACGTTCCCCTGCGCCTGAGCGGCAGGCGCGCCGCGCAGTCCGTTCATTATACTGTAAGTGAATACCCCGTGTCCCAGTTCCTTCCGTTCCTGAGACAGTTCGTTGCCGCGGCTTGAGGTGAACACAAAGGCGTTTGTGTCCATGAGAGAACGCACCAGACGGTCATTGTCAACGCCGCCGGACTGGCAAGCGTCAATGAACACCAAAAGATTTCCCGCCCGGTCCAGCACCTTCACAATATCGCTGTCAGTAATTGCGCTTGCCTCGACCACGGTTTTGTCCTTGTTCATGCGCGTATCATTTGGCAGAAAGAGGAATTTCCCCGCATTGTCGCTGACACCATGCCCTGCCAGAAACAGCAGCACCACATCACGCTCCCCTGCCTGATCGAGAAACTTGAGGTTCTGCCGGATATTCACGGCGTTAGGCGCTAACTCTTCCCCATCAGCAATGATCAGGCTGTTCACCTTCGCGTAACGCCTGCCCTCCTGCTCTTTAAGTGAAGCAATCACCCCTTTCGCGTCCGCTACGCAGAAGTTAAGGCTGTTGATGTTAGTATCGTTGTACTTGTTCACACCGACAGCGAGTATCCACAGATTGGGAAGCGCAGGCCTTTGCCCCGCCGGAGCATTCCACGTTACGTCAACATGGCGGCGCGTGTCCGAATATCCGTTAAAGGCGACAACCTCAATGCGGTTGTTTCCGGGATCAAGGTTGAGGGGCAGCGACAGGTTCACTGTCTTTTGATTGCCCGTAACGGTAAGGCTTGCCCTTTCCGCCTGTAAACCAGAAGTTCCGCTAATGCTTGAAAGTTCATCGCGCCCGACAAGCCGCCCGTTCACAAGGATTTTGATGTTCTTGATCGGCTGGTTCTGGTCGGTGATGGCAACGGAAAGGTTCGCCGTTGCTGTATCAGTAACGCTGAAGTTTGTGGGTGATTGTATGGTAACTGTCGGCGGCAAAAAGTTGGCGGCTTGCTGGATACTGACCTTTGCCTTTGAAGCCGGGTCGGGTCTGCCGTTAAGCCGCGCCTGTACCACATCGGGGTTGTAGAAGATTGAGCGGTAGCTGTCGATGCCGCTGACGGTATTGTTGACCCGCACATTAAGGTAGCGGTCGCCGCGAGGGGAAGCCTGATAGTAGCCGTCCGGGGTGATGGAGAGCCATTCGCCTTCGTTAGAAGAAGCGGCGGTTTCTGTTTCTACAGTAAGGCCGCGTGTGGCTGAGGCGACTTGGGTGTCAGAGCCGGAGAAGGAAATGAAGGAGGCGATTTCTTTGCCAGTTGCGATGTCCCAGAGGCGGGTGGTACCATCATGTGAACCGGAAAGTATTTGTTTTCCATCAGGACTGAATCCTACAGAGGTAACACTATTTGTATGCCCTCTGAAAGTTCTAATTTCTCTGCCTGTTGCTGTATCCCATAGTTTTACAGTTCCATCCATAGAGCCAGAAAGAATCTGTTTTCCGTCCGGACTGAAAATTGCAGAGTTGACATTATTCTTATGCCCATTAAAGCTTCTAATTTCATTAACAGTTGCCATATCCCAAAGCTTCATTGTATTATCATAATTTATTGATTCACCAATTTGAGCGTATGAAAGAATATAATTTCTGTCAGGGCTTAAGGCTACATCAGTTCTAAATGATTTAGGCATGTTAATGGTTCTAATTGCTCTGCCGGTTGCTATGTTCCATAGCTTCACGGTATCATCACTTGAACCTGAAATGATATGATTTCCATCTTGGCTGAATGCTACAGAGGTAACGTAATCTACATGTCCCCTAAAAATTTTAATTTCCTTGCCCGTGGCTGTGTCCCACAAGCTAATGCTCTCATCACTTGAACCAGAAATGATCTGCATTCCGTCAGGACTGAATACAATAGATATTACCGAACCTCTATTAATTCTACTTCCACTAAAGGTTCTGATTTCCCTACCCGTAGCCGTGTCCCACAGTTTCAGAGTGTTGTCATTATGACCTGATATGATCTGTTTTCCGTCAGGACTAAAAGCCGCAGACCCAAAACGTGTATGCCCGGTAATGGTACTTATCTCACGACCAGCAACTGCATCCCATAGCTTTAAAGTTCCTTCATAAATGAAAAGAACTTGCTTTCCGTCAGGGCTGTAGCAAACAGATTGGATACTTTTAGTTAAACTCTCACCAAATGTTAATAATTCTCTCCCCGTGTCAATGTCCCAAAGTTTCATAGGCGAATTTCCTGAAATGAATTGCTTACCGTCAGGGCTTAATACAACAGAGATACCTCTGGGGTAAGACCTTATTTCTTCGCCAGTAATAGCGTCAAAAAGTTTTACATTATTTGAATTATTGAAAAGAATCTGCTTCCCATCAGAGCTGAATGTCGGCCTATAACCATTAAAGGTTCTTAATTCCCTATCCATTACAGCATTCCAAAGTTTTATAGTCCCATCAGTAGAACTTGAAAGAATTTGCTCTCCGTCAGGTCTAAAATTACCACTCGTGTGTCCGGAAATAGTTCTAATTACATTGCCTGTTTCTATGTCCCATAGCTTTACAGTTTCATCACTGGAACCTGAAAGAATTTTTTTTCCATCAGGACTGAACGCTACGGAATTAACACCCCCCGTGTGCCCTGAGAAGGTTCTTATTTCTCTCCCTGTAACTGCATCCCAAAGTATAATTGCACCTGACCTATGCCCCGATAGAACAAGATTTCCTGAAAAATTAAATGCTACGGATAAAACATTATTATCATAAGATATCATTTGTATACTTTTGCCGCCAGCCAAAGTATGTGATCTATAAATCTTCTGTCCAGGTCCGGTAAAAGTACGTATTTCTTTACCAGTTTCCTTATCCCATAATTTCATAGTATTATCTTTAGAGCCTGAAAGAATTTGCATACCGTCAGGTCTGAATGCTACGGAGGTAACATCACTCGCATGTCCGAAAAAGGTTCTTATTTCCATTCCGGTTACCGCGTCCCAGAGTTTCACCGTACTATCGTTTGAACCTGTGAGTACTTGTCTTCCATCAGGGCTGAATGCTTTGGATGCAACCTCTCCCGAATGTCCCAACTGCGGAAACACTCCTATAGAGCTATCAATATATGGCAACTCCTCCACCATAAGCCCTCGCTCTTCGGTTTGCGCAGTTATTCTTAAGTTCCCGCCCCCGCTCGTGCAGGCAGAGAACCAAAAACTTAACGCTGCCAGAGTAAGAAAGCAGAGACAGGTAATGCGAAAAATTGATTTTACTGTCATGGTAAACTACCTCCTGGTCAATGAAACCACATTTTTACTAAACAGGCAAAAATTGATTAGAGTTGTCCATAATGTAGACACACGTGCTGCGCACTATGGACTCAGACTTTAAGTCTGCGACTACCTTGAAAACTAATTAATGATAATTTTCATATATATCAGTACCGTTTTCTGCAATATTGCCTCTGATATTACCAGTTTGAAATGTATGTTCGTGGTTATAAGAGTTACGTATGCTGCCGCCTGTAAATTCTATATCTTTGGATTTGGTATAAACACCGCCGCCATATGAGGCTTTATTTTCAGTCACCAATGAATTATCTTTCAATATCGCTTCTCCATCCCAACAAATGGATATTCCACCGCCTCCGGTTATTACACCGCCTGTAGCTTCATTGTTTTTTATTATTGCGTTATCCTCCATAGTCAACGTTCCTCTGTTAATTGAAACACCTCCGCCATTTTCGGCTTTATTTCCTGCAATGGAAGAATTGTCTTGCATGGTAAGCGTCCCATACCCATTAATAGCAACACCACCGCCGCCCCAGCCTTCCCTTCTATCTGAGGAAATATTATTAAGTATGGTTGCGTTATCCTTCATAACCAATGTTCCGTTATCAATCAGAACACCACCGCCATTTTCGGCTTCGTTACCGGCAATGGAAGAACGGTCTTGCATAGTGAGTGTTCCGTTTTCAACAACCGCAACACCGCCGCCTCCACTATCTCTTGCACAAGGAGTATTATTAATTATAGCAGCATCATCCCGCATAGTAGCGTTTCCCCTTTTTATCATTAAACCTCCGCCTATTCGCCCCCCATTATCAGTAATAATAGCGTTCTCGGTCATGAATAAGGTCCCTTCCAAATATATGCCCACTCCGATATTTGCCATATTAAATTTAGTGATAACAGCATCTCTGCCAAGCGTAAGAGTCGCATCCTGCTCTACAATTATGCCCCGACTGCCTGCGTTATTTGGGCCTATTTCACCATGCAATGTAATGTATTCCAGCCGTATGTTTGAATTACCTTTTAAAACTATAAGGGTGCCATGTCCCTTTATCACAGCTTTTTCATTTTCATTAGCATTAGGCTTACCCATAACCAGAATCTCATCGGGACCAGTATTATTAATATTGATACACGATTCTTTGTTGATACTAAACGTACCCATTAAAGTTATCTTCTTAACAGGCGTTTTAGATGCCGCCTCAAGCGCTCTTGCCAATGTCTTGAACGGCGCATCCTCGGATGTACCCGCATTTGAATCGCTGCCGTTAGCACGCACATAATAGCTGGTAACACCTGTCAAATCAGGTTCTGCGACCTTGGCTGGACTTGACCCACATGCCGAGAGCAAGACGGCAAACGCTAAACAAATAAGTACCCATGTAAACCTTTTCATTTTCATCCTCACTTTACGTCGCGTAAGCGACGAATTTAATCGAACGCCGCCAACGGCGGCTACATCCCTTAAGATGTTTTTTTAGTGTGTAGTGAATAGTGGTTAGAATCGCTGTCCGTACTCTGTCCGGTTGCCGACACTCATCGCTTACAAACAACAATCTATTAACTACCTACTACCAACTTCCCACTTTTATCAACAAGCCCAATGGGCCGGTTTTCACACAACATACAAGAACCGCCTTTTACCATGCTTGCAATTTTCCGTTGTTCCAGTTATAGTTTCCGGCAAGGGAGAAAGCCATGATCGAACATGTTCAATTGCTGCAGGAAATTGACAAACTTCCGCCAAAATACTATGGCGAAGTGTTTGATTTCGTAGAATATTTGCGGTGTAAAACACAAAATGACAGCGATACGTTTGGAACAAATACGTTTGGCACAAACGAAGATGCCTATAAAGCAATGGCCGCTGACACGGAACGTGAACAGGAAGCCCGCGAATGGTGTAACGCCTATTTTGGCCCAGCGTATACATATCCATGAAACGTTTTTTTGACCTCTCATAAAATAACATATAACCACCTGCTGTCCAACAGGCGCGGACGTTCCGCCAACGGCGGCTACAGTCCGGTTTCTTCACTCGCCCCTAACGCTGGGGGCGGACGCCCCCAAGCCTTGGCGGCGATCGCCCCTAACGCTGGCGGCGGATGCCCCCAAGGCTTGGCGGCGATCGCCCCTAACGCTGGGGGCGGGCGCCCCCAAGGCTATGAGGATTCCAGGGTAAAGAGGCTTGTAATCGTCCTGACTTCCTTCGCCGGACGGCCTGCCGTTCCTGAAAACTGTGTGCGTATCTCTATCCGGTTCGCCTGAAACTGTGTATCCGGCGATATACCCGTTATCTCCGTAGGATTGTTTTTGCCGATACGCTTCACCTTAACCGCCTTGGACGGGTCGTCCACAGGCACAAAATACAGCCCGACAGAGGGGTCGTCCCCTTCCAGCCTGATTTTGCTGCCATGCAGGGCGAACATATTGCCCGGCACGAAAATCCCGTTCACCGAATCCTCCTCCTGATCGGTAAAGGTGTCGATGTAGCCGCCCGCGTCCGCCAGCCCCTCAAGGATTACCTCAATGTTTTGGGCGATTCTTTTGAGCTTCTTACGGATGCTGAACCGGAAGCCGACCGGGTGCTTTTTGTGGTCGTGTATTTCATTCACGCCGTCAAAACTGCCGCCTATTACCGGATAAGTGGTGAAATAGCCGTTTGTTACGGCGTAGCCGTCGCAGAGCTGGTAAGCCCATTCCTTGTTGAACTGCCTCACGTTCTCCAGCAAGTCTTCATATTTGCCGGTAAAACCTGCGCGCGTCTTCATGATGCCGCAAATATCGCTGACAGTAAGCGTCCTTTCGCTGTTTGTACGAGCGATATACTTGCCTTTTACAGCAGGCAGGTAGTTCTGAAATAACCGTGCCCTGATTTTGTGGAAGATCAGCTCCGGTTCGTCGTCATCTTTGTTTGCCATAATTAACCTCTCTTTATACCGCGTAAGCGGTGATGTAAATTAAACGCCGCCAACGGCGGCACATTTTTCTTATGTAAGCGGGTTTCCGGGCTATGTGAGTGAGTTGGTAAATTAATGTAAGTTTTGGTTAAGTTTCTTCTATAGAATATATATATATATATATAACGGTCGATTCACATGTAAAAGCCGCCCCAAAACCGCAAAGGGCGGGGTTGCGGCGCTACAAATCAGCGTCCCTGCCAATTTGTAGCGTTGGAGTTTTTTCACAGAAAAAACTCCAGCTAAAGCTTTGGAAACAGCGGCATCAAGAGGGGAACCTTCGCCGCTAAAGTGGCTCGGTTGAGGCTCCATGCCGCCTGTACCACATGATGCAGTCATAATGATAAAATATACGAAAAGTGAAAATATTGTCAAGCGGAAATACCAAATTTGCCCTGCAAAAACGAAAAAAAACTTTTGGCGGCTGCGCGCAGCCGCATATTGAAGGTATACTGCCTGATGATTATCCTTGGGGTCCTGCCGGAGGTCAAAAGCACCTTGCTTGCAAGGCACTTTTACCTCCGCCACCCCGTAGGTAAATTATATGTGCAGCATACCTTCATAAGTGGTGTACGCAGCCTCCCATAGGCTTATTCCAGTATTTTGCAGGACAAATTATCAACATGAGGGAATATTTTTTCTCTCTACGGTGAAACTTACCTACAGTTAAAAAATACATCTCTTGGGGGCTTGGCAGAGGGGGCTGACCTCTTACAGAGAAACTTGCTCTGCAAGCGGGTATTATTTCTCATGGGTGGCGGGGCTGTAGGGCTTGGAAAGTTTTCTTGAGTTCCCCGCCGAGAAGACCTGTTAAGGGCTTCAAGGCGGACTCATCAAGCACTTTCCAAGTCCCTACTGACCCGCACCCGGGTGATATAAATCCTTAATTGCGGGACAGGATTAGCTCAAGCACCCTGCTGCCAAGCCCATAAATGATATGATTAACAACCGTGGGGCAAGTTTAGCGTAAGAGGTGTATACTTATACTGATGGGTTCATTTGTCAAAAAGTTCCTGCTTCTGTTCATTGCCCTTCCCCTCTTTGCCCAGAGCGAAGTTGTAAAAGACCGCGAACAGGGCTGGGTAACGGGCGACCCGTTCTGGCGGCAGGCTCTGGGCGGGGCGGTTTTATCCCTGCCGGATGTGCAGGCGCAGTCGGCGGTAGTCGCTCTTGACGGCGGAAATATCAGGGCGTACTCCACTGCCGGAAAACCGCTGTGGGATTATTCCGCGAAAGGAAAAATCAGCCCGTTTGTTACACGATCACGGGAAGGCACATCGTATTTTTCAAGGACAAACGGCGTTTTCATAGCGGTTAACAGGGCTGGCCGCGAATTATGGAGGCGTAACCTAGGCAAGCCGTTAACTGCAAAGGCAGTCACCGGCTGGGACGGCAGGCTGTTTGTCCCGACCGAAAAAAGAATCTCATGTTTCACGGCATCGGGCAACCTACTGTGGGCATTGACCTTTGAATCGCCCTTCTCCATCGCTCCACGGCTGGATCACGGCGGCGGAATATTTTTTACTCTTGAGAATAACGAAGCGTGGCGCATCGATCCTTTTTCAAACTTTCAAAAGTGGACGCTTACCGTCAAACCTGCCGCTGTGCTTTCTGTAGGCCAACAGATACTTGCGGTGCATAAAGACGGAAGCATGGAGGTACTCGGAAGTTTTCAAGACTGGTACATTTCAGCTCAAAGCGTAAATCTAAAACCCCTCCCGAAGTTTTCATCCGCCCCAATGGCAGTCGTTTCAAGAGGCAGCGACATAGCTGCGGTTTTCAGTGACGGCAGGGCGGCTCTCGCTTCGCTTGATGAGGGAAAGATCGTCTGGAGCGGCGACACTCACATAAGAGAAATAATCAAAGGCGGCGGCAAGGCGGAAACGGAATCTGAAATGCTTTTTGATGAAAGGGGGATTTACATACTGAGCAAGGACGGCGCCACAGGCTTTACAAAAGACGGGCGCAGGCTCTGGTATACAATCCTAAAAAACGCAGCCGCCGTCCCCGCCTTCGGAAGTGACGGCGTGCTTTATTCCGGCGGCAGGGACTGGATACTGTACGCCTATAAACTGGAAGACCGCTCCCTTCCCGAAAAACGCCGCCTTTACGGGCCTGACCCCGAAGGGGCGTACGGAACGGGAAAACCTCTGTCCAATGAGGATTTATTATTTTTTCCGTTTGAATACGATGTAAAAGCTAAACTTGATGAAATAAACTCGGCGGTTAACGCGGGCAAAGTGGGAATAAATGAGCCTGCATGGATGTCGTGGCTCCAGGCGGTCGCTGGCGGCCAATGTCCAATTCAACACAGAGCCGCTTCTTTGCGGCTTTTGGGAATCATCGGCTCTCAGGAAACCATCCCCTGGCTTGTAAATCTTTTCCGCAAAGAACTAGACCCCAGTGTAAGAGCGGCGGCTGCCCTTGCCATAGGCGCCATCGGCGTAGACCCGGACGGCGCCGCAATCAATGTTTTCCTTGAAACTGTTACCCGCGCAAGTGGATTGTTGATGAAAGACGAGCAGGTACTTATCGCCCTGACACAGGCTACAGGCGCGCTATGCCGCTTCTCAGGCCCCCCTTTAAGTGAAACAGGCGTAAAGATTCTTACAATACTCTCCAGCAATTCGCAGCTGCCTTTGGTCAAACGTCAGGCTGAAAGAGAGATTGTTTCATTGAGGTAAATTTACATATAACTAATTTCGCATAAAAGGATTGTACATAAATATCTTTGTTCCAAGTTCTTTTATAACCGAATAAAAAAAGTCCATACTCAGGTCTTTATCTATAGTCATGGACTGATGTTTTTTAAGCAATTCTTCATTGTATGAATAAAGCGGATAAACTACAGTGCCGTTAAAGTTCCGGTCAAAATGGCACACAACAGGTATAAGCCCCGAATCGGAAATGAAAAGTTCATCGCCTTCTTTAACAAAGGTCGCGGCTATCATGGCGCCTAGAATTCTTTCTTTCCCCCTCTGATTGGAAACAAAGTTGCCCAGAGAATAGAAACAATAAGTTTCTTTGCCGTCAGGGCGGGGAATGGCTTCAAACGGCTCCAAAACATGGGGGTGATGCCCGATTACAAGGTCTACATTATGTTCGGCAAAAAAAGCGGCAAGGTCTGTTTGAGACTTGACCGGTTGAAACAGATATTCATTGCCCCAATGAACGGAAACTATCAGAAAATCACATAACGGGCGCAAAGCGTCAATCTCCTGCGCCATTTTTGTTCTGTTGATCATGGAAACAAGATCGGGGTTATGCCTCGGCAGGGCAAAACCGTTAAGATCGTGAGCATAACCCAAAAAACCAAGGGTGATGTTGTTCTTTGTAATAATCTTCTGCTTCTCTTCGCCCAGCCTCCGCGTGCCAATGATCGTTATACCTTCTATCGTATCCCAATGAGCAAGGGTTGCAAGCAGGCCTGACTCGCCCATGTCCAGAGCGTGATTGTTAGCCATGTTAACTACTGCAAAGCCGGCATCCGCGAGGGTCTTCGCAAGCGATTGCGGCGTGTTGAAGGTAGGGAATCCTGAGTAACCGTATCTTTCGCCTGCCATGACCGTTTCCTGATTGATAAACGCAAGATCGGCATTTTTAACAATAGGTTTTATTTCAGAATAGATAGGATCAAAATCATAAACCCCATTTTTGAGCGAGGAGTTGATTAGTGTTTCATGAAATAAATTATCTCCCGCGGCAACAAACGTCAGTGTGTGACGGACGGGCTTTTCTTCTTTTTCAGTTTCAATAGAAATTTCGATACTGTCCGGTTCAGTCGTTACCGGCTTTGAATTGTTGCATGAAACCGCCAGCAAAAAAAATGATGTAACCAGAAAAAATGTTTTTTCAAAAACTTTACTCATAAACACCGCCTATTACTCGTTCAAAATCTGACATATCCTTGTACAATTGTAAACATGAAAACCCTCTTTTTTCAAGCAGAACGGCAATATCTTTCATCTGCCGGGGGTCTGCCTCCATTAACAACATACCGCCCTGCGAAAGATAATCCGGCGCGCCGTTTATGACCTGCTTTATCGTTTCAAGACCGGATTTACCGCCGTCAAGGGCAAGGCGCGGCTCTTTCTGCACTTCGACAGACAGAGTTTTTATGTCATCACTTGGAATATACGGCGGGTTGCAGACGATTAGGGAGAAGCGGTCAGCAGTTAGCAGTGAACAGTGAGCAGTGAACAGTGAGCAGTGAGCAGGTAGTGGGGAGTGAGAAGTGGCAGAGAAAGGTTCAAAGAGATCGCCGAGGTAAAAATTGATTGAATTATCGCCAAGAAGACGCGCCGCGTTTGCTTTCGCGGTTTCCAGTGCTTCGGCTGAAATATCCGTTGCCCAAACTTCAAGAGCAGGCATCTCGTGTTTCAGCGCAACGGCGATCGCCCCCGACCCCGTACACAAATCCAGTACCCGGATCGGCTCCCCCCCCACTCCCCTCTCCCCACTCCTTATTCTTTCTATCGCCGCCTCAACCAGGGTTTCAGTATCGGGGCGCGGAACCAGTACAGACGGGTTTACAAAGAACTCAAGTCCCCGGAATTCCTTTTTTCCCAAGATGTAGGCGGTACATTCGCCGTTTTTCCGCCTGTCAATCAAAGACTGAAAAGCGGCAAGAATCTCCTGTGAAAGCTGATCAGCGCCGCAAGAAGCAAGCGCCGTGCGGTTTGTACCAAGAACTTGCGCCAGTAAAAGGGAAGCGTCAAGAGATGAGGTTTCGATACCGACTTTTTTTAGTGTTCCGGCGCTTTCGGTTAATGCTTCACGGACGGTCATGAATCTATGAGGCAGCTTCAAACCCGCTTGTTTGCAGCATTTCTTCTTTGGCTGAAAGTTTAAGTGCGTCAAAAAGTTCAACTACATCGCCCTGCATTATAAGATCAAGTTTGTACATGGTAAGGTTGATCCGGTGATCTGTCAGGCGGTTTTGGGGAAAATTATATGTTCTGATTCTCTGGGAACGGTCTCCCGAACCCACTTGAGTTTTTCTGGCTTCGGCTCTTTCCGCCTGCGCCTTTGCCTCTTCCATTTCATAGATGCGCGCGCGCAGGATTCTCATTGCCTTTGCTTTGTTTTTTATCTGGCTCTTTTCATCCTGACAATGAACGGTAATCCCCGAAGGCAAATGTGTTATCCGTACCGCGGAGTCCGTGGTGTTGACGCACTGGCCTCCGGGACCGCCTGCGCGCATTACGTCAATTCTTAAATCTTCCTGTTTTATGTCGATTTCCGTTTCATCAGCTTCCGGCAAAACTGCCACCGTTACCGCCGAAGTGTGGATTCTGCCGGACGCTTCGGTCGCCGGAACCCTCTGCACGCGGTGAACTCCCGATTCATAGCGGAGGTTTTCATATACATTGTTCCCGCTGACGGAAAACACAATTTCTTTTAAGCCGCCAAGCTCAGTGTCGTTGGAATTCATTATTTCAAACTTCCAGCCCCTGTTTTCTGCAAAGCGGGAATACATCCTATACAGATCCGAGGCGAAAAGCGCAGCTTCCTCACCGCCTGTTCCGGCGCGTATTTCCATTATGATGTTTTTTTCATCCAGCGGGTCTCTTGGAACAAGAAGGAATTTAAGTTTATCCTTGTTTTCGGCAAACTTTGCTTCCAGCTCTTTCAGCTCTTCGCGGGCAAGCTCCTTCATCTCCTGATCTTTTTCTTCCTGAACCAGAAGTTTTGTTTCATCAATCTGCTTTTTCAATGCTTCAACGCGCTCGTGTATCCCGGCTATTTCGCCAAGGTGGGAATATTCTTTCATCGCATCACGGTAGCGTTTTTGATCTTTTACCAAGTCAGGGTTCTGAATTAAAAGAGACAATTCACCGTAGCGTTTTAAGAGGGAACTTAACCGCTCATTCATATTTTTTCCACAAAATTAGGACAGGAATAAATCACCAGTTCCATGGGATTGTCCTCGCTTGTAAAAACATCAAGCGTCTCCGCAACCGTGTCCTGTATCCGGCAATTCCCGGCAGCCGCGCACAGAGGACAAGCCCCGTTGCCGCGGGCGTTTATCTCAACCTGCATAGCTAATAATAAAGGGTATTGAAAGTAGTTTCAATACGGGCGGGTTTTCTGGTATAATGGACAAGAATGGCCATTCTTGAAGAATTTATCCGTTTTTTACAGGACGGATTTTCAAAATACATTCCCGAAGATAAAAGGCGGATTATCCTTGCCGGCGCAGGGGGGCTTGTTCTGATTTTGGCAATAATTGCCCTGATTTCAGGAATTTCCGGCAGGGAGACACGCACTGAAAAACCCGATACCTTGAACATCAGGATTGCTATACCCCCGCAGGAATTGTTTTTGCCGGAAGAGCCGGATTTTCTTCGCGGTGTAATTCTGGGACGGGAACAGCGGAGCAGTTGGACGGAAGAGGACGCTTCCGCCTACTGGCTTGATCCGCTGGTAAAGGGCGAGGAAGAATGGCGGAAAAAGATTGAAGCCGCGATAGATGAATTTCTGGAGCGTATTCCATGAAAATTGTTTTGGCGTTCCTTTTTGTTTTTTTTGTTTTTTCCTGCGCGGGAACTCCCAAACCGGGAGACGGTGCGCAAACAGAAGAAGAAAATGCCATTAACAAGACGGAAGAAAAAGACGATTTATCTGTAGCTGAAGTAATTGTTTCAGGGCAGGGCGAAGAACAGCCTGAAATAGAAATTACTGATGAACCAGAAATTGAGTTTGCCCAGACAGACGCGACGCCTTCTACCATCCCGGAAGAAAGCGCAATTTTTGCCGCCCTGCCTGAACCGGAGCTTCACATAACAGAACCGCCTGCGGCTCCTGTCGCAGAGGCAGCGCCCTCTGAGGCAACGCCACCGGCGACGACTCCTTCGGAGACGGCTCCCTCTGCGGCACAGCCTGTCGTTCCTCCGGTGCAAACCGCTCAACCGTCTCCTGTTTCGCCTCCGCCTGTTCAAACGCCGCCAGCGCCAAGACCAAGTCCGCCTGTGCCGCCTCCGGCTTTACTCGGTCCTGCCGAAGAAAAGCCTGTTCAAACGGCTGCGTCCACAAGCGATTCTCCTGCCGTTTCCGTCATCAGAGACGAACCGCCCGCTCCCGTTCCGTCAAGAATTGCGCCTCCTGAAAAAGACGATATAATTTTCTCCCGGACAGTCCGCGCTACGGTGGGGCAGATTGTAGAAATCCCTTTCCGGGGGAACCTCTGGCTTTTCATGGGCGAACTTGCATCCCGCCGCGGCATTGTCTACGATTCGCGCCGCCTTGATCCGGAGGGAGAAACCTTCATGTTCAGAACCGAAGAAGCCGGCACTTACGCGCTAAGATTCTACAGGCAGGATTTTTTGAGGAACTATAACCTTACCGATTTTGTTCAGGTAATAGTCGGCGAACCTCCTCCGGGAAGCGCTGGCTGGTTCAATCAGCCTTATGACCGCGGCAGGGTAATCGCTGAACCCCGCTGGCCGGAAGCTCTTGCAGAAGCTGAACTGCGGAGAACGCCGGCGAGACCTCCGGCTGCTTCAAACGAAAGCGCCGCACCGGCAGCCAGACCGCCTTCGGATGTCCCATCCGCAACTGTTCCGCCCTCGAATGTTCCACCCGCAGATATTCCATCCGTTGATGTTCCTTCAACAGCCAGCGCAATTCCTGACAGCCAAAGTAATTTGCCGCCCGAAGAACTTCTGCAAAAAGCAAAAGAAACCTTTGATGAGGGAAAGACTGCGGCGGCAATTTTGTTACTCGATCAATACCGGGAACAGTACCCCTTAGGCGATGAACTTTACTGGCTGTACGGTCAGTTCTATGAAGCCAATACTTCCAGCCGCGACATCCTCCTTGCCCTGGACTATTACCGCCGCCTTGTGCGGGAATACCCCCAGAGCGGCCGCTACAATGATGCGCGGCGTAGGATAGCGTATCTGGAGAGGTTTTATATCAACATACAGTGACTTCTGAGAATAATAAGAGTTTATTCGAAAGTCTTATAAATTTTTCAATTTTCTCGCAATCACTTTCTCAAAATCAAGCAGTATAGCTTTATGAAGTTTCTTAAGAGAATTCTCCGGTAACGGCTTAACAGAGAAAAGTTCTGTAGTGTCAATGACCAAAGCCGATGCTATTCTTTCAAGCATTTCTACCGAGGGAAATTTCTTCTCCAACTCGATCATAGCGATATAAGTTGGAGCGGTATTAACCTTTTCTGCGAGTTTTGCCTGAGAAAGACCGAGTGCATTTCGTTTTTCTTTCATATTTAAGGCGAGTACCTGCCTTAAATTGGTCATTGCATCTCCCTCTTAGTAAATAAAATCATTTTATTGACCTTTAAGAAATATTGACAATTATCTTATTGGTGATATATAATGATATTTGACCTTATAGGTCAAATAACGAATTTCGGATATTTTAAGTGAGTATTCCATGACTGATTCAAGAAAGCAAACTATGGTTGACATTTCACTGGTCATTCCCTGTTTTAATGAAGAAGACACGTTATCCGTTTTGTACAAAGAAGCGAATTGTGTGTTGGCTGAGCTTATCAAAGCAGGGAGTGTTTCCACCCGGGAGTATATTTTCGTAGACGACGGTTCAAAAGATAATACATTATCCATTTTTCGGCAGCTTGCCAATGATGATAATAATGTTCACTATCTGTCATTTTCGCGTAATTTTGGCAAGGAAGCAGCTTTGTTGGCAGGATTACAAACAGCACGGGGTACATTTGTTGTAACCTTGGATGCGGATGGACAAGACCCGCCGTCACTTATTCCTTTGATGCTGGAAGCCGTTATCTCCGGTGAATACGATTGTGCCGGAACCCGGCGAATAAACCGCGCAGGTGAACCTCCTATACGTTCATTTTTTGCACGGCGTTTTTATGCTCTCATGAAAAAAATCACCGATGTAGAAATCATTGACGGTGCGCGTGATTTTCGTTTGATGAACAGAAAATACATGGATGCAATTCTGGCTCTGCCGGAACGAAACAGGTTTTCAAAATGTATTTTCCCATGGATTGGTTATAAAACAAAATGGTTTGAATATGAAAATATTGCGCGGACAGCGGGTAAAACAAAATGGTCTTTTTGGAAATTACTTCTTTACTCGCTTGACGGTATTATAGCATTTTCATCAAAACCACTTGCTATAGCCTCTGTCATGGGAATCTTTTTATTCTTATCTGCGCTGGCGTTTATTGTTTTTATCATTGTTCGGAGATTAATATGGGGCGATCCTGTCAGCGGCTGGGCATCAACAATTTGCATTATCCTTTTTTGTTCAGGTATTCAACTTTTTACTACAGGAATTCTAGGACAATATATGGCAAAAATACATACCGAAGTAAAACAACGCCCACAATACATTATCCGGGAAGCGCAATGAAATTCACAGTACTTTTTGACATGAAATTATGCAAGTTCATCTTTGTCGGAATTATCAATACCATTGCTGGTTCTGCATTAATGTTTTCACTGTACAATTTTGCACATTTAAGTTACTGGTTTTCATCAGCATGTAATTATTGTCTCATCAGTATTTTAAGTTTCTTTCTGAATAAATATATTACTTTCGATGTCCGGCGATGGTCTGTTTTTATGGTGATTGCATTTGCTCTGACAATTGCGTTTTCATATTTGATAGCCTACGGCATTTCAAAACCAGCCTTGAATCATTTTTTAAGAGACAGTCCGCAAAAAATCCGTGAAAATGTTGCCCTGTTTACCGGAATGTGTTTATTTACAGGTATTAATTATCTGGGACAGCGGTTTGTCGTTTTCAAAAACAAAAAGGAGATTGTGAAATGAAAAATAAGCAAATTTGGATTTTTGTAGGTATCTTTACATGCCTTTTCAGTGTTGTGTTGTTATTTGGTTATATATCCTTTTTTGTTTCCGGAAAGTCTTTTGTGTGGAATAGCGATGGCAAAATTCAACATCTTCCTTCACTCATATATATGGGGAGATACTTAAGAGAATTTGTTCGTAATATTTTATCCGGTAATATCATTATACCGCTTTTTGATTTTAAGATTGGTTTGGGCGAGGATATTGCAACATCTTTACGAGTTCAATCTGTACCTATAAGTCCGTTGAATCTATTGTCGTTATTCATTCCTACCAGACTTATGGAATGGTATTATGATATTGTTGTCATATTACGATTGTATTTCTCCGGTCTTGCTTTCGCTTATTTTTTATGGACCGTAACCAAAACAAAAAAATGGGCCATACTGATCGGCGCACTTATATATACCTTTTCAGGCTGGGCGATTTTTTCCGCAGTCCGTCATCCAGCTTTTGCATTGGCTATGGTATATACACCATTACTTACAGCGGGCATAGACCGCACATTACGAGGTAAAAAACCTTATCTGTTTATTGGTTCAACGTTTCTGTCCGCTTTGTCCGGGTTTTATTTTTTGTACATGGAAACCATCTTCTTGTTTATTTATACACTGATCAGAATCCATAACCTCCACAGCAGGCAGTATTTTAAGTCTCTGATGGGAAAAGGGCTAAAGATTGTTTTTTATTATTTAACTGGACTGTTTTTGGCAGCTCCGTTTTTTATTCCGATTGTTATGGCACAATTCAATACGATACGGAAAAGCCATGTTCAAGTAGATAGTCTATTGCTGTATTCGCAGAATCAATATTTCAATCTCTTTCTTAACTCTATAAAGAGCAACGTATCATGGGATCATCTTGGGATGTCCTCAATATCATTAATCGCCCTGATATTGCTGTTTGACAGCAGTGTTAAGCACAAGAAGCATATCATTGCCGGATTCGCAGCATTATTAATTCTCTATTTGATTCCGTTTGGCGGATACCTTCTTAACGGGTTCGCTTATGTTTCAGGACGCTGGACATTCCTCTTTGCTTTTGCAATTGCCTTTATCACAGCTTATATTCTGCCGGACATCATTAACCTTAAAAAAACTGAGGTATTCTTGTCTGCTTTACTGCTTACCGTTTACGGTTTTCCGGTAATATTAAAAAACAATTATCGAAATATTTACACAATGACAGCTTTGGTTTTTTTACTGGCAACGGCTTTTTGCCTGTCGATTCACGTCGATAATAACCCAATTGTAATTAAACTGGGGCGTCTGCCGTCTTTTTCGGCAAGATTATTGACCGGTGCGAATGTAAAAATTACCGCGGTAATTTTGTTGGTCACAATAAATCTGACTGCTAATGTGCATTACAGGATGAGCGGCAGTCTGGGTAAATATTCAAATGAGTTCAGTAAACGCGGCGCCCATGTAAAAGAATATAACGCTACCCTTATTGCATCTGATTATATTGACGATGATTCATTCTACCGGGAAGATAACTTAAACGTGTTAGTTAATGTCGCCATGATTAAGGGTTATTACGGAATAAATGTGAATCACAGCATAATAAACGGCGCATATCAGGCAGCGATGTTTGAGCATCAAAACTCCCAGCAATCTCAGCTTTGGACTATTTCCGGATTGGACGGAAGAGCGATTTTGAACACTCTTGCCTCCGTGAAATATATCACCGCAAAAGAAGAGGAAACGGCTTATATTCCATTCGGATATAATATTGCGTATAACAAAAACACTGTTTTCGTCAATGACTATTGTTTACCGCTGGGTTATACGTATTCGCTTTCAATCCCGGTCAATGGATACAAAGGGCTGGACGCGATATATAAGCAGGAAGCGATTTTACAGGCTGTTTCCCTTCCCGATGAATATTCCAACACAGATATTAACACGCTGCAATTTGACACGGTTCCGGTTCCTTATACAGTTGAGAAATATAATGATTTACAATGGGAAAATGGCGTTTTATCTGTAGAAAAAAATAATGCCGTAATGACTTTAAGGTTTGCCGGCCTTGCGAACAGTGAAACATATATTGGGCTTGTTGGGCTTGATAACAATGACAGGCTCGGCACCAGAATTTCAATTAAAAACAACAAATTAACAAAGACCGGACATTATCAGTTTTGGAGAAATCAATTTTATTTTGGCAAGCATGATTATCTGGTAAATATGGGGTATTCTGAAAAGTCACAGGATACCGTGACTATATCATTCCTTGACAGTGGGACATATAAACTTGAAGATATCCAAGTTTACTGCCTGCCAATGAATAATTACCCAAAACACATAGAAGCGCTTCGTGAGGATGTTCTTGAAAATATCGTTATCGAAACAAACCGCGTAACCGGAGACATAACCCTGAAAGAGGATAAAATACTTTTATTGTCCATCCCTTACAGCAAAGGATGGACGGCAAAGGTTAACGGACAGTACCAGAAACTTTTACAGGCAAACACCATGTTTATGGCTTTGCAGCTTAAACCGGGGCATCATAGTGTTGAATTGAACTATTTTACTTCTGGTTTGAAAACAGGAATTATTCTGTCGGTTATTGGTTTTACGCTCTTCATTGGTACATTCATTGTATTAAGAAAAAATAATGCGGAAAAAACCATTACGTTTTAAGTTTAATAATCATGACATCAATCTAGCTAAATCCTAAAGCCTCTGCGCTTGATGATACGCCTCTGAACGAAGCTGTTTTACAGAAGCGTCCTTGAGATAGTCATCAAAGGGCATCATGCGGTCAACATAACCCTGCGGGAGAATCTCAATTATCCTGTTGGCGATAGAATTGATAAACTCGTGGTCGTGGGAATTGAAAAGGATCACGCCGGGGAAGGCGGCAAGACCGTCGTTGAGGGCGGTGATCGCTTCAAGGTCAAGGTGGTTTGTCGGCTCGTCAAGGATCAAAACATTCGCGCCGGAGAGCATCATTTTTGAGAGCATACAGCGGACTTTTTCGCCGCCTGATAGGACGTTAACGGGCTTAAGCGCCTCGTCTCCTGAAAAGAGCATTCGCCCAAGAAAACTGCGCACATAGGTTTCATCCTGATCGGGCGAATACTGCCTGAGCCAGTCTGTTATTGAAAGATCGGAACTGAAAAAGATCGAGTTTTCCTTTGGAAAGTAGGAAAAGGCCGTGGTCTGACCCCAGTAACAGTCGCCTGATTCCGCTTTTTTTTCACCGGAAATAATATCAAAAAAAGCGGACTTTGAAGCGTGTTCAAGCCCCACAAAGGCGATTTTGTCGCCCTTGTTTACCATTAGCGAAAAATCTTTTAAGAGCGCCGTCCCTTCAAAGGAAAAGTTTAACTTCTCCACCCGCAGCACATTGTTGCCTATTTCCCGGTCGGGCTTGAAGCCGACGTAGGGGAATTTACGGCTTGTAACTGGGACATTTTCAAGGTCAAGTTTTTCCAGCACTTTTTTACGGCTTGTCGCCTGCCGGCTCTTGCTTGCGTTAGATGCAAACCTCTGTATGAATTCTTTCAGTTCCCTTGCCTTGTCTTCCCGCTTTTTCAACTGTTCGCGCGCCTGCCTCTGGAGTATCTGGCTCATCTGATACCAGAAATCGTAATTGCCCGAATAGGGAGTTATCCTGCCGTAGTCGATGTCGCATACATGGGTGCAGACCGCGTTCAAAAAGTGGCGGTCGTGGGAGACGACAATAACCGTGTTCGGAAAATCAATAAGGAAGTCCTCCAGCCATGAGATTGATTCAAGGTCAAGGCCGTTGGTCGGTTCGTCCAAGAGCAGAATGTCAGGACTGCCGAACAAAGCCTGCGCCAAAAGGACGCGCACTTTCTTGGGGCTGTCCAGTTCCGCCATGAGTTTGCCGTGATCTTCTTCATCAAGGCCGAGACCGGAAAGCAGCTGCCCCGCCTGCGCTTCCGCTTCCCATCCGCCAAGCTCGGCAAAATCCGCCTCTAGCTCGCTTGCCCGCAGCCCGTCTGCTTCGGAAAAATCTTCTTTTGCGTAAATCTGTTCGCGCTCTTTCTGCACAGAGTAGAGTTTCGGATAACCCATGACCACTGTTTCCACAGCTGGGTACTGTTCAAAAGCGAAGTGATCCTGTTTGAGAACCGCGATACGCTGCCCTTTGCCGGTGAAAATTTCCCCCTTGCTATACTCACTATCGCCTGAGAGGATTTTCAGGAATGTGGATTTACCCGCGCCGTTTGCGCCGATTATCCCGTAACAGTTGCCGGGAGTAAACTTCAGGTTAACGTCTTTGAAAAGCGTCCGCTCCCCGAAGGAGAGGCTCAAGTTAATAACGGTTATCATTTTTTTCTGAAAAGCCCTTTTAGTTTTGCAAGGAGTCCTTTTTTAGCAGGTGCAGGTTCAGTGGGAAGCTGTTTCTGCTGCTCAGTGCTTTTTACCTGTGCGCCGGCTTGATGGTGATGATGGGGAGGAGCATTCCGTCTTTTGTGTTCCTTGTTTTCGTGATGCCCGTGCGCATATTTCTTTTTGTATAAGGCCATCCGCTCATCCATGGAAAGATGAGAAAGATCATGTTCGGTTGTTTTCCCTTCAGCCGGACCTTTATGCTTTCGCCTGTCTTTCCGGTGTTCAGGCGCGGGTAACTTCGTTGCAATATGCGCGGGTAACTTCGTTGCATGTTCCTGCTTTCTTCCGGTATCGCGCCTTTTGCCTTCGCCAGTCTTTGCAGAGCTGCGCCCGCTGCTGCGCTTGCCGGCATGCTGACCGCTGCCATGCGAGCTATGCAGCGAACGCTCCTCGTAAAAATCAGTGTGTATCTGTTTACCAACGCTCTTGTCTTCGGCGTGAAGTTCTTCCGTGGCAATTTCCGAAGGAATCTTTTTACCGATGTACCGTTCGATTGCGGGCAGTTCGTACACATCCTGTTCGCTTGCAAGGGTAATCGCCTTCCCGGTTTTTCCGGCGCGGGCAGTTCTGCCGATACGGTGGACATAGTTTTCAGCTTCAACAGGCAGATCGTAATTTATCACAAGCGAAAGAGCTTCGATATCAAGGCCGCGCGCGGCGACATCGGTGGCGGCAAGTATTTTTATCTTTCCCGCCTTCACATCGTCAATCACCTTCAACCGCTTTACCTGCGGCAGGTCGCCGATGATGAACTCGCAGTCATAGCCGTTGAGCCGCAGCCGCTTTGCCACAATCTCGGTGTATTTCTTTGTGTTGCAAAAAATAATCGCACTCTCCGGCTGTTCTTTCTCAAGGATACCCAGCAAAACCCGCATTTTTTCTTCCGAGGGGACATGGTAGAGAATCTGCGTTACTTCTTCTACCGTAACGATCTCCGGCTTTATCTCGATTTCAAAGGGCGATTTGGTGTATTCCCACGCAAGGTTTTTTACCCATGCGTTAAGGGTGGCGCTGAACAGCATGGTCTGTCGGCGGTCAACCGCCGGTACTACTTTTATGAGCTTGCGCAGATCGGGATAGAACCCCATATCAAACATCCGGTCGGCTTCATCCAGAACCAAAAAGGCAATTTCCATCAAGTTCATCCTGCCGGATTTATTGAGGTCAAGCACCCGCCCCGGAGTCCCCACCATGATTTGAACATTATCCCGCAGAAGTTTTTCCTGCTGGCCGTACCCTACCCCGCCGTAAAAACTCCCGGTCTTGAAGGGCAGATATTTGCTTAAGCTCTTCGCCTCTTCTTCGATTTGAACGGCAAGCTCCCTTGTCGGAGCCATGATGAGCGCCTTCCGTTTTGCCAAAGGCTCCTCGGTAAGCATCCGCTGAAAGATCACGATTAAAAAAGCCGCGGTCTTGCCCGTCCCCGTCTGGGACTGGACATAAAGGTCCTGCCCGCCAAAGGCATGGGACAACACTTGTTCCTGTACCGGCATACAAGTTACGTACCCTGCCTCGGCGATGCCTTTCTGTAAATCCTGATGAAGCTCAAAATTTTTGAATTCCATAATACTTAAGGTAAGTGTAGCGGTTTTTGGCATAAATGAATAGAGTATATTCAATAAGGAGAAAAAATATGCCAGACCAAAAAAATCCATCATGCACATGCACATATCCCTGCAGCCGGCATGGCGATTGCCGCGCCTGTCAGGAATACCACCGCAAAGACGGTTCAAGAACAAATTGCGGGAAAGACGGGCGCACTAAAGAGGGAAGCAGCAAAAAATAGACAATCAGCCGAAGATGTCTGACTTTTGGCAAGTGTCAGTCACCCTTGCCGCGCCTCTTACATAGCCATGGAAAAAGAGTAGGAAAAAAGATAAACTATTACTTAGCACTTTCTATCATTTTGAAATTATTACAAATATTTTTCTGTTACCGGGGTGAACCACTCCAATTGGCAATAGGTTCCGTCATACAGTTCGGTGTCCACTCTTTCAAAGAATGTTGTATCATGAGATAGTTTATACTTTGCCTGTTCATTATGGTCGAATTTCAAAATTGCCTGATACATCGCATCTGCAATATCCCAGCAAAGGTCGTAAGTATACATGGTCAAAAGATTTGGTGTATACAATTGATATAAAACCAGACGCAACATATTCTGTACTTATTGATGCAGATCAGGGTACGGATGGCAGTGAAGCATATTTATACGGCCGGATAACAATATCTTGCAAGGAAAAGGGGCAGAAAAGAGAAGTGCTTGACTGGAAAAGATTTTAGAACTTTTCTATTTCTTCAATAACCGAGTCCGGCGTGGAAGCCCCGGCGCATAGACCAACGATTTCAAAATCGCGGAATGATGGCGGGACTTCGGCGGCGGTTTCAACTAACGCGCATGGTTTGCCGCTGCCTTGAGCAATCGCAAACAGACGGCGGGTGTTGGCGGAGTCTTTGCCGCCCGCGATGATCACGGCATCCACCTGTTCCAAAAGTTCGCGCAGCGCCTCTTGGCGGTCATGTGTAGCGGCGCAAATTGTATCAACTATTTCCAGATCGGGAAAATATTTTTTGATTGCGTTCCCTATTGTCTTATATTCCTCTTCGGAAAATGTGGTCTGCGCCAAAAGCGCGGTTTTAGCGTCTTCTCCGGTTTCGTAGAGTTTTTTCGCAGCAGCCTGTGCTTCAGCGGAATTTGATACAACCGTGCAGACGGTTTTACCGTGCAGCGCGGCGTAACCGAGGATACCGGCAACCTCAGCGTGCTTGGCTTCACCGGCAAGAAAAAGCATGCAGCCTTTCTCTGCCAGCTCTTTTGCTTTAAGCTGCGATGCTTTTACTTTGGGGCAGGTGGCGTCTACAATGCGCGGGAAACTTCGTTGCGAGTTGCGCCCTACCCTGTTTCGCAAATCTTCTTCAAAACGCGGGTCTATTCCATGGGCGCGAATAATGAGGGAGCAGTCATCAAGATTTACGGCTGTTAAGGTTTCAGGAGCCGGATAAATGCCGCGGCTTTCAAGATCGGCTAACACTCTCGGATTGTGGATGAGCGGGCCTAATGTATAGACCCGCCCTGAACCATCCGTTTCGGAGGAAGCCTCGGCTACAGCCGCAGCAACAGCCCGGCGCACCCCCATACAAAAACCAAGAACCTTTGAGCGGATTACCCTCATGCCATACTTATCTGACTTTCACGAGCGACTGTGTTTGTTTACGTTTATCTCTTTCTTGTTTTCTATTATCCCAGAGATACACAAACCCTGAAGCAATGAAAAGTGTCGTGTATACGCCGGAAAGCATACCAACCATCAGCGCAAGGGCAAAGTCCTTCATCGAGCCGGTGGTGAAGATAAACAGGGAAAGGACTGCCAGCATGGTGGTTAGTGTCGTAATAATTGTACGGCTTAACACACCGGTCAGCGAACGGTTCACCACATCAACAAACGCGCTGTCAGGATAAATCCTTAAATTTTCTCTTATCCTGTCAAAGACGACTATGGTATTGTTAATCGAATAACCAAGTATCGTAAGAATCGCTGCGATGGTGCTGGTGTTGAATTCTATCCTGCTCCAGACAACAAAAGCTATGACGACAATACCGTCATGGATAATGGCGATTACAGCCCCTATTGCATACTGCGGCTTAAAGCGGATTGTTGCGTAAATCAGAATCAAAAGGAGTGTAAGAGCGGTAAGGATGCCCGCCTGATCGGTAAGGTCTTTTGAAAAGCGTGAGCCGACATAATCGGAACGAAGAACAGCTACTCCGCCCTTTCCGAAATGAGCTTCCAGTACCGTTGTGATTTCATCCGGTTTGACGCGCCCCTCTTCCTTGTCTTCGACACGAACCATAAAATGGCGATCCTGCGGCAGCCCCAGGTTCTGCACGGAAACACCCTGCCCAAGATCGGCCATAGCGCTGCGTACTTCGGCAATGTCAATGGCTGTGCTTTGCGGCGGAAGGTAATGCACCACATAGGGAGTTTCGCTCAGGTAAGGGTTCCCCTGGGCGCTGAAAAGAAGCCATTGGGGATTGATGCTTTCCCCGGCAGTCATTGTTACGTCCAGACCTTCCACCTGCCGCATCATCGCCTGCGTAAGTGAGCCGAGGTTATTGTATTCACTGAACGAAAACGCGTATGTTCTGTTCTCTATGCCCGCCCCGGAAACAACAATGTAAAGGCTGCCGCGATCAAAAGAAAGAATCGCGTTTGACGTACCCTGCCAGCGCAGTGAAAAAGCGGTAGGTGCAAACTGCACTTCCTGAATAAGCCCCGCCTGAAAATCCACGCCAAGGTTAAAACCTTTTACAATAAAACCTGATATGCCAGTGACAAAAACAATACCGGAGATAACGGCGGCAGGAAGGAAAAATCTTGAAAATTGAATGACCTTTTTCATCAGCTTACTCCCTTTGCTGCTTCACGATGAACACGGGACCAGCTAACCGAAAGTTTTTTAGTGTGCAGCACATCGGTGCTAAAATCAAAAATGAGCCGCGATACAAACAGGGCGGTAAAGACCGATGAGAATACGCCGATTGCCAAACTTACCGCAAAGCCCTTGATTGGACCTGAGCCGAGTTGGGAAAGGAACAAAGCCGCGATGAAGGTGGTTATGTTCGAGTCCATGATTGCCCAGAACGCCTTGTCAAAGCCGGCTTCAATTACCGCCTTACGCGTTTTGCCCAGCAGCATTTCTTCTTTCATACGCTCAAAGATGATTACGCTTGCGTCTACCGCCATGCCGATTGTCAGAATGAAACCGGCTATGGCAGGCAGGGTCAGGGTAAAGTTAAGCGCTGAAAGCACGCTGAACATGATGTAAAAGTTGAGTATCTGCGCGGCAATCGCATTAATTCCTGCTGTTCTATAATAAAAAAGCATAAATATCAAAACGGCCGCAACGCCGCCCAACAGAGCGAAAAGCCCCCTGCGGATGGTGTCTTCCCCCATCGAAGCGCCTATGCTTTGCTGGCTTGCAACCTCAAGCTCTACAGGCAGAGCCGCGGTTCTCAGGGTAAGGGCGATATTGTTTGCCTCTTCCGCGCCGAAACCGGTAAGGCGCACCGCATCGCGGATAGAAGTTGTAATAGTGGCGCGTGATTTAACGCGGTCATCAAGCACAATGGTCAGGACATTGTTGATATTGGTCGATGTAAGCTTGTAAAAAATCTCGCCGCCTTCGCTGTCCAGCCTGAATGTTACCTCCGGCTTGCCGTCCATGCTGTTGCGCTCAACAATCGCTTCCTGTATATGGTTGCCGTCCAGCCCCACTTCTCTTTTTACCGCGACATATTTCAGGCTGCCGTCGGAGTTTCTGTCCTGTTCATCAAGCCCGTAACGGTCTTTGACATAAAAACCAAGGATCATTACATCGGCGGGAACAATGGCAGGATCGATCAGCTTTCCGCTTGCGTCAAATGTGCTTGTAGGGTTCATCCGGTAATAATTGTTGAAGGCATCGGTAGCGTCCGTATCTTCCAGGTGGAAAGCAAGGCTGCCCTTTCCCATTATTATGTCGTTGATCCGCTCCGGGTCGGCTGTTCCGGGAATCTCTACATATATCTGATCCGTCCCCTGACGGCGGATAACAGGCTCAGTCAAGCCGAAACGATCGATACGGCTGTTGAGTACTTCGAGGGCGCGGTTCATCGCGTCTATCCTGTCGTCATCTGAAAGTGAGCGCCCCAGCTTTCTCTGCAAAGCATCAAGATCGGCCTGTAACACGATGCTCAAACCGCCCGACAGATCAAGACCAAGTTTAACTGCGTTTTTCTGCAGATCTTTCAACGCGAAAACATCATCGCGGTATTTGTTTTCGATTGTTTCCAGCGCTTCCCTTCTCGAAGAAAAAGCCTCAAGCACCGTCCTTGCGTTCCAAACATCTGGAAGCGTCTGCTTGTTGCTTTTATACATCTTCTTCGCAACAGGCGTTAAAAATGCAAGCTCGCCGGGAACATCACCGCCGTCACGCACAGCTTCAATTAGGCGCTGTAAATCCGCCTGTGCGGTATGGGAAGCATAAGTTCTGATTTGCTGCCTGGACTCCAGCGCCAGCGCCTGCTCATCCCTTGGTACTAAAAAATACCAGCGTAATGTCGGCCAAAGGAATAAAAAACATACCCCCAACACCGCAAGAACAATTACGAATCTGTACCGTTTGCTCATATTATTACTCCAACTTATTTGTCAGTTTCGGAAGTATCTTCTTTATCTTCTTTAGCCGGATTTACAACGCTGGAAACAGCGCTGCGGCTGAATTCCAGTTTTACATTCTCATCCACCTTAATTATTACGGTGGTTTCTTTTACACTTTGAACCGTCCCGTAAACGCCGCCGATGGTTACAATCCTGTCCCCTTTTTTCAGGGAGGAAAGCATTTTTTCGGTTTCTTTCCGTTTTTTATTCTGCGGCCTGATTATCAAAAAATAAAAAATGGCGATAATCGCGGCAAAGGGAATGATACTGGTAATAAAACTGGTCGGCCCGGCTGCCTCACCGCCCGCCGGTTGACCGCCCATGAGCAGCGGAAGAACAAATGTATTCATAGATTACATCCTTATAAGATAGTGATACTTGGTACTTTAGCATGAAAAAAAAGATTTATTCAATAGCCAAAATTATCCGTTTTGTTCCGCTTCGCCGGGCGGGAAAATGTACAGATCGGGCAGCTTAAAAGTACGGTTAAGGGCATAAGACTGGGGAGTATGGAATTTACTGACCGATGTAATGTTGAAAAAATGGTTAAAAGGTTCATAATCGGGAGAATTAACCCTTAACGAATACTTAAAAATCTGGGTGGCATCAGGAGCATCGCCGATAACCGGAGCAGGCCAGAAGCTGAAAGCGCCCGGAGTGCTGGCGACCATGGTATAGGGGTTTTGCCAGTTGGGGTTTCTCATGGGGACAAGTTCGCCGTTACAGTAAAGCGCCAAATCTATGCCCACAACAGGCTCAAAACTTATACCGTCAAAAAGACGGCCGGCAATGGTGGGAATATCATATACCGGATGGGTAACTTTGTGATGGGGGGTATTGGAGCTGTCGTGCGACGAAGTAGGCCGGCGGTTATGGTTTACCAGCCTCAAACCTTTGTACACCAGCGTTGTAATGTCGGCTTCAATCTGCTGGCGGCTCGTGCCAAGCTGTTCAACTCTGGTTAAACCACGGTTGGAGGTTATATAATGCGGCTCAATACGGTTAAGGGTATAGCAAATCGTGTCCATCCGGCACTGGTAGCAGAGGCAAAAACCATCCTGATTACCGCCGTTTTGAATCTCATCAAAGATATTCTGAACCGAGCTGAATACCACTTCCTCGTTAATATTATGAATGTCCATGAATTCCCCCTACAATTTAATGCTATCATATACTATATCATACAATCCAGAAAAAGTCTTTAATGATTGTTCGATTTTTTTGTTTATGAAAATTCTGACAGTGTACAGTGTCTGTATGAGAGACTGCACGATTTCGGTCTTAAATGCGCTGGAACTATCGCTGAAATTACGCCCTTCATCCGTAACATAAAGGCCGGTTTCAAACGATATGGGTTCGGGCACATCAATAATTAAATCTTCTTTTCTGACCGGAATTCCGGCTTTCTCAAGCCGGACTGCAAGCTGTTCTTCAATGCGAGACCTGTTATTAATTTTCCGTAAATGCGCATGTTTGTCCGTTTCAAAGGGAATTTCAACGGCTGTGGCAAAAATCCTGCCTTCCCGCGCCGATTTATAGAGAGTATCGTCCGTTTTTTCTCCAAGAAGAGCAAAAAGCCCTTGATCATCCAGGTTGTACAGGTCTGTGGCGCTGATTTTACCGGATTCCAGCCCGTTTATCAACGTTTTTTTGACCATTGCCGTAGCTGAACGTACCTGACGGTGCCAATATACGGTGCGGTACATGAGGTATTTTGAAAAAAGGATAGCTTCTACGTTAGGAATCAGGCGGGAATCGATATCCGCGCCCCTTTCCTTGTGGGGGGACAGCCTTGAATGAATGAAATCCACATCCTGTGCGCCATAGGGGACACCGCAATACCGGGCGTCCCGGTTGAGATAATCCAGCTTATCAGGGTCAAGCGCCCCGGAAAGGAGTTTCCGGTAAAAAAGCAGCTCTGTCCCCGAAGCGTCCATTTCCTTGTCCACGATAGCCGCGCAAAACTCAGGATCGGCACCGGTGTTCCCGACAAGGGTTTTCATGGGTTCACTGAGGATAATCGCCCCCGAAAGCGACTCGTGAGATTTCAAGGGCAGCTCTTTAAGAGAGTGGGTATAGGGAAAATGCCCAAGATCGTGAAGGAGGCAGGCGCAGAGGAACGATTTTACCCCCTGCGGGCTGAGCCAATCCGAAGCGCCCCTTTCGGCAAGGTTATGCAAAAGCCTCCTGCCCAGATGGTAGACCCCTATGGAATGGCTTGCCCGAGTGTGGGTCGCGCCGGGATAGACAAGGAATACAGGGCCAAGCTGTAAAATCCGGCAAAGGCGCATAAAGGGGTCAGAGGCAGTCAATTCCGCCAATTCGTCCGTAAAGTATACATGCCCCCACAGCACATCCCTTATGGGACGGGTAAAATCCTCGGTTAAAATAGCCTCGATTGTTTTTTTCACCGGCAGTGCATTATAGAATAATTGTGTTTTATTTGCTATAATAAAATATGCTGTTGGTTGTATGCCTGTTACTGGTCATGCCCGCTTTTGTACAGGCGCAGGAAAGTGAGGAATTTACAAACAGGGGTTCTATCCCTTCTGAACTGCTGAGGCCGGGGCGGGGAGAATCTCCCCGGTATCCTGTTGATACGGTAATCGGCGCATTGGGGCGGGGAAAAGCCTCAGACGAAGCGTATTCATTCGCGAGGTCTGTCGCTGCGGGTTTATTAACCGGGAACATGGATCACGCCGCTCTTGCCTCCGTAAATTCTGTTTTACGGGAGGGATATTTATCCGCGCTGGAACAGATAAGCCCGCGCACGTACAGGATCGGCGGCGGACGGGAAGAGGCAGACGGTGCATATTCTTTTCTGGTCAGGTTTATCGGAAAAGATCAGGGCATCACGGGCGAACTGTTCATCAGATTCGTTACAAGAATTGTTGAAGAGAAAATAGAAGATACGATAGATATTGCAGCCGTAAAAAGCTGGATATTCGAAGAATTGATTTTGGAGGAAGTTAAAAACCGCGGTGAAGAACAGAAGGAAACATTGCAGCGTTTTGATTTTTCACCTTATGAGAGGTTTTTTTAGGAAAGACTATGGCGACACCCGTTAAACGCATCGAAAAAGAATTTTTGTTCAAAGCGTTATTTGAAGAAAAATTGCCCATAATGTACCTGAGGGATCGCAGCGAGTTTGTTCTGACCCTTGAACATCCTGCACATGAAGAAATAACGCTGCGGATGGAAAAACCCATCGGAAAATTAAAGGTAAGGGATAAACTTGATCTGATATTTGATTACCGGGGGCAGGTGATCGATTTCACTGCGGAAATAAGAGCCATAAGGGATGATGTTCTTATCTGTAATTCGCCTGAAACAATGTACAAAAATCTGGACAGGAATTACCTCAGGGTAGATACCCCGTCTGACCTTAAAATACTGTTTACCTTCCGGGGCGACCGTTACAATCTTTCATTTCCCAGAGTTACCGAATATGAAACCATAGGTTCGGATGAATTCCTGAAGAACCTCGAATCCCGCAACCTTTCCGATTTAATCAAACAAATGACAGGCTGGCTTAAAAACTACGCGGACGGTTACAAGATAATTAACTTCAAAGACAAACAGCCTGAAACCATCGAAGAGAGGATTGTATCGGAAACAGGCAAAACTCTTTATATACCGTCAACATCGGGGTATTTGCCGCAAAACGATCCGTATCCCAAAAAACGGATCATCACCGAGGAGCTGTTCAAACGTTATCTTGAAGGCACCGGAGTGGGCGTAAATTTCCTTGATGATACATGTGCGCGTTTTATCAAGGGTAAACATGACAGCGGTATTTTTTCCGATGCATGGGTTCCCGTTCTGTTTCATGAATACGTTATCGGTTACATACATGTCTGGATCGACAAGGAAGGCAAACCTCCGTTTGATTTTACCGTAATTGACAATATGTACCAGTTTTCAAAAGTGCTTGCGTTTTCACTCAAGGAAAACGGCTACTTTGAGCGGGGAAAGATGCCGAACGAGCCGTTTGCGGGCAGGGTTTTGGACATCAGCGCTTCCGGCCTCATGTTCGCCCATCCCCATTCGCACCTTTCAACAACACTGCTCGTTGACGCCGAATTAACGATAAGCATTATTACTCCCAACCGCACCATCAATGTTGTCGCCAAGATTGTCCGCCGTTTCAAGGATAAATCCGCAGGCTACTTCGGCTGCCGTTTCACAACCATCGCTCCTGAGGATACGCGCTATCTTTTTGAGTATTTGTACGGCAGGCAGATCGACGACAGGGACGCAGGGTATCTGTCGGGACAAGTGTAAGGTCAGACTTGCTTCACAATTGTTCAAAAAAGAGCCTCACGCAAAGTCGCCAAGCCACATCGAACCTTCGGTTCGCGTTCACGAAGGTAAGAAATTGAGAATGAGAAAAATTTCTTATCTTCTTTACTTACTTGACTTGGCGAGCTTGGCTACTCCGCATTCTACGCGAGAGGCTCCTTTCGAGTAAATGCTTATCGTTCCAGTTTGTGTATACATTCCTACATATTTTACCGTATAATCAAAAAGAGTGATTTTCAGAAGATCAGTCCCGGCAATAATTCTGTTTTTCTGTCTTGTTTTTCCCCTTTTGGGGCAGGATCAGGATGAGCTTGCCCGCGCCATGAGAACTGCAATCAACAGGAAAGATATTGCCGCTGTAAAGTCACTGCTTGATGCGGGGGCGGACCCCAATGGCCTTTATAATGAAAGATCGGGCAGAACCTTTCTGATAGAGGCAATCGATTCGAATAGATACCCGATAGCGGAATTGCTCCTTGACCGCGGCGCCGATCCGAACATCACCGCCAATGACGGAAAAACCGCCGCTTTCTACGGCTCTGAGGAGAGGATGGCTTTGCTTGCCTCACGGGGCGCCCGCTTTGACATAACCGACATGGAAGGGAGCTCTCCTCTCATAAGAAGATATAGTAATGAGTCTACGGCGCTTTTTATTCTGCAATGGGAGGAAAAGCACAGCCCCGGATTTTCCGCGCGATTTGAAAGCCGAAAAGACTATCTTACAAATATCCTTGTCCTGCTTTTTCGCATGGATTATTTTGGTTATGGCAGTGCTGCCGAAGCATATAACCTGACTGAACTCCTGCTTGACTGCGGCGCAGACCCTGCCGCAATACACGAAAAAGGCATTCCCGTTGCCTATTTTGCCGTAACCCGCACAAGCTACAAGCAGTTTATCATCCCGTTGCTTGTAGAAAGAGGCGCTCCGTTAGACGCTTTTAACCTGGAAGGCGAGACCATGCTTTACTGTGCGGCAGACAATATAAACAAAGAATTGGTTGACTTTCTTCTTGGCAAGGGAGCTGATCCCAATCAACAGTGCGTTAACGGAAAAACACCCCTGATGGCAGCCCGTTCCAAAGCGATAATTACCTCTCTTTTGGCTAAAGGCGCCGATCCCGATATACAGGACGAAGAAGGCGAAACCGCCCTGATGAAAAACTATGAACGGGAGTTTATCGATCTGCTTTTACAGGCAGGAGCGGATCCAACCCTCAAAGACCTCAAGGGGCAGACCGTGCTGCACCTCCGGCTTGGGCTGCTGGAGGATGGGGCGCTGTTGGATTATTTGATCTCCCGCGGTTGTTCTCTTGATGAACCTGACCTGAAAGGTTTTACCCCTCTAATGAACGCTGCCCGGCGTGAATACAGAGAAGCTGTTGCGGCATTGCTTGAGAAAGGCGCCGATCCCAACTGCCGCAGCCATGAGGGAAAGTCTGCCCTCCACCTTTACCTGCTATGGCATGAAGAGCTTCGACTATATAATAGAGAAAGAGAGGATGAGTCCATTGCCATTGCCCTGCTTGCCGCCGGAACGAGACCGGCAGTAAAAGACGATGAAGGAGATTCCGCCCTGATCACCGCAATGCGGCTGTCCCTAAAACATTCAAACTTCAATGATCTTAGGGACATTGTGTCGCAATATGCGGGTGATGATGAAATTATAGCGGCGAAAGCGGAGGCAGCGCGAATGGTGGCAAAGGAAAATAGGGAACGGCGCCATGAGAAGGCAGCCGAAGCCCTTCCGGCCGCCATTAAGATTTTTTCAATTCCTCTCCTTATAGGAGGGCTAAGCGTGGGTATGCGGGAAGGGGGATATGCGAATAATTTTATGGGACCGGTAAACGGTATCCTGACTCTGGGGACTGCCGGTCTTTTTCTGGGAGCTTTGATAGGCGCAAATTCAGAGAGTACAAGTGGTTCTTCCTGGAGCGATATGTTCTCTGGTCTTGCTGGAGCATTAATTGGAGGAACATTGGGCGCCGTTGCCGGAATCATCACTGCCTGCCTGCCTTCCGTAAGTAATGCCTTTACGGAATATCCGGTATTGTATTACGCCCCCACTGTTATGAGTTTTACTATTGCGACCATTGTTTTCGTAAAACGATAAGTTCACCGTTCCAGTTTGCGGTACACATAACGGTGAGGGCTGTCCGCAGCAGCGCCTAGTTTTTCCCTGCGCCATTCGGCGTACTCTGACCAGTTGCCGTCATACCAAACAACTTCGCCGTCCTCAAACGCGAGTATGTGCGTAACGATCCTGTCAAGGAACCAGCGATCGTGGCTTATCACGAGGCTCACCCCCGCAAAAGTATCCAGCGCGTCTTCAAGAGCGCGCAGAGTGTTTACATCAAGGTCGTTGGTAGGCTCGTCCAAAAGCAGCACATTCGCCCCTTCCTTTAACATCATCGCGAGGTTCAGGCGGTTGCGTTCTCCTCCTGAAAGTACGCCAACTTTTTTTGTCTGGTCTGCGCCTGAAAAATTGTACCATGCGCAATAGGCGCGGGAGTTTACTTCCCGCACGCCTTGTCCGCTGCCAAGTTTTATAAGATCAAGGCCGCCTGACAACTGCTCCCAAACGCTTTTTTCTCCGTCAAGAGAGGCGCGCATCTGGTCGGCATAACCCAGCTTGACGCTTTCACCCAGACGCAGTTCCCCCGCATCGGGCTTTTCTTCGCCTGTGATCAATTTGAATAGCGTGGTTTTTCCCGCGCCGTTTGGCCCGATAATGCCCACACACGCGCCCGGCGGCACGGTGAATTCCATATTTTCGAATAACAGGCGGTTACCGAATGATTTTGATAATCCGGTTGCTTCGATTACCAGCTTGCCAAGATGCGGCCCTGCCGGAATGGTGATTTTATTGTTCTGAGCGCCGCCGCGGGAGCGTTCCCGCTCATCATCCTGAAAAAGTTTTTCATACTGGGTGATGCGCGCCTTGGCTTTTGCGTGGCGGCCTTTGGGACTCATGCGTATCCACTCAAGCTCGCGCTGCAATGTTTTGCGCCTGTCGCTTTCGCCCTTTTCTTCCTGCGCCATGCGTTTTTCTTTCTGCTCAAGCCAGCCGGAATAATTGCCTTTCCATGGGATGCCCTCGCCGCGGTCAAGTTCCAGTATCCAGCCTGCGACATTGTCCAGAAAGTAGCGGTCGTGGGTAACGGCGATGACCGTCCCGGCGTAATCCTGCAAATGGCGCTCAAGCCATGCGACTGTTTCAGCGTCAAGGTGGTTGGTCGGTTCGTCCAAAAGCAGAATGTCAGGCTTTTGCAGCAAGAGGCGGCATAGCGCAATCCGCCGCCTTTCGCCGCCTGACAGGTGATCGACAACTTCATCACCGGGAGGACAGCGCAGGGCTTCCATGGCGAGTTCAAGGCGGCTGTCTAAATTCCAGCCATCAGCGGCCTCAATTTTTTCCTGCAATTCTGCCTGCCGCTTGCCAAGTTTATCATAATCGGCGTCAGGTTCGCCGAATGCTTCGCTTACCTTGTCAAATTCAGCAAGGATCGCCACCAGCTCTTTCGCCCCTTCGGAAACAATTTCCTTGACTGTTTTCCCAGGCTCAAGGTACGGCTCCTGTTCAAGGAAACCGATTGCATAACCGGGGCTGACAGAAGTTTCCCCGGCGAATTCCGTGTCTACCCCGGCGAGAATTTTCAAAAGACTCGACTTTCCCGATCCGTTAAGGCCGATCACACCGATCTTCGCGCCGTAAAAATAAGAGAGGCTGATGTCTTTTAACACCTGCTTGGTTCCGTGTTTTCTGGAAACCTTGTACATGGAATAAATTATTTTTTTATCGTCTACTGTTGACATAAGCGGAGTATAGCATGGCAGGGAATAATCAACAATCTCTCAGCAGAATTTATTTTTGCTCTCAGACGCAGCGTATCTATTCATAAATCATCCTGCCTTTCCTGTCCGGTATGCCGGTTTTTCGCCAAAAATAAGTATTGATCTGATCCCTCCACTCGCGCGCGTTTACAAGCTGGCGTTCAAAACGATCCAGTACGGAGCGGTACACTTCATCGTCAATGGCATTTTTCAATCCTTTCCAAGTTTCAAGCATGGCGGCTGCTTCTTCATAGCCTTCAAAGTGGGTGTCGTAAATATTCTGTAAGAGGGTCTCTCCGTTTTTCATTATATGATTGTAACGCAGCCTGTGAAAAAACAAGAGCAGATTTTCAGGGCAGGATGCCTTATCCGAAAACACCGCTGCATTTTTTGCGGAATACTGGCTTGTAAAGCCCGTCCCTGTTGAAGTGCGGTCAACACCGATTGCGTTCATATCCGCGCGGTGGTATGTTCCCCAGCGGCTGTATTCGTACCCTTCGATATTCGGACCGTAATGGCTGCCCGGCGTAACCATAAAACCAACGCCGAACGGGGCTGTGTATTTTTCGTAGGCATCGCAGGATTTCATGAGCAGTTCCGCGATTGTCTGCGCTGCCGGAGTTTTGCCGAAGGAAAGAACAGCCCACTCGCGGGCAATTTCCGCTGCGGACAAGCTTGGATTCCAGCATAAGCGGCCGTAGCCGTAAAGGTTTGCCTGCGCCAGTGTGTTTCCCGTCCAGTTTGTGTCAAGCCCAACATTCGCTACTGCCGCGAAACCTTCTATGTATGCACAACCTTCGGCACACGGACGGACAAGGTCTTTGATTTGGCGGTCATCGGGTTCAAAGCGCAAAATCTCTTCCCACAGACAGGGCAGGAAAAACAAATCTGTCTGCTGGCCGGTGTATTCCTGCGTTATCTGCAATTCCATTACATGGCGGGTCTTTTTAAGCGTGCCGAATAGCGGAGACACAGGCTCGCTAACCTGAAAATCTAACGGGCCATATTTTATTTGCAGGATAACGTTACCGCTAAACATGCCGTCAAGCGGCATAAAGTGATCGTATGAAGCTCTTGCGCGGTCAACACTTAAGTCCCTCCAGTCCTGCGAGCAGTTGTACACAAAACAGCGCCAGATAATTACACCGCCAAAAGGGTTAACCGCCTTTGCGAGCATATTCGCGCCGTCCGCATGGGTGCGGTTGTACTGGAACGGGCCGCTCTCCCCTTCCGAATCCGCTTTGACGATAAAGCCCGCCAAATCGGGAATATAACTGTTAACAAGAGCCGCCCTCTGCATCCACCATCCGGTGACAGCCGGATCAAGGGGATCGGCTGTGGGGAGATTTCCAACCGATACTGGCGCATTAAAATTAATACTGATAAAAAGCCTTATCCCGAATCTGCGGAAAATTGCGGCAAGCGCCGCCGCATCGCTTAAATATTTTTCGGTAATCAGGAATTTCGCTTCTCCGCGGACATTGACATTATTGATTGAAAGGCGGTTGATCCCTACTGATGCCAGAAGGCGGGCATAATCCTCAATGCGCTGTTTGTCATAACAAAAACGCCCGTCTTTGAAAAACAGGGATGAACCCGCATAGCCGCGTTCGACAGTGCCGTCAAGGTTATCCCAGTGGTTGATTATGCGCAGGGGGGACACAGGCGATTCAGCAAGTTCTAATCCGTCAGTTATTTCACCCAACGCAAGCAGAAAAAGAAAACGAAACACTCCGTACAATAAACCCGGCTCATCATGCCCGGCGATAATAATAATTTTTTCTGTTACTTTTATATCAAAACCTTCGGAGCTTTTGCCGGGAACAATACCAAGAAACACTCCGCTGTCTTTTTTTTCCGGCTTTTTTTGAAAGACTACGTTAGGTGTAACACCAAGAACCCGTCTGATCCCGGCGCAAAATTCCCTGACAGCCTGTGCTGCCACTTCCCCGCCCTCTTCGGAATAAACAGTATCCGGCACAGATGCGGCTATCAAGCGTTCTTGCAGCCAACAGTTTTTTTCAAGCACAACATCCCCGCGACTTTTCTATTGCTTCCAGTAACCCGCTCAGGTAACTTAAACCAAGAGCGCGGTCATAAAGGCCATAGCCGGGTATGGAAACTTCTCCCCAAATATTTCTGCCGTGATCCGGGCGGACAGGACCGTCAAAGCCTGTTTCACTGAGCGCCTTCATTATCCCATACATGTCAAGAGAGCCGTCACTCGAAAGGTGGGCGGATTCTTCAAAATCGCCTGGCGCGTTTTGCCTGACATTACGGACATGGGCGAAATGTATCCTGCCGGAAACACAGCGGATAATATCAGGGATGTCATTTGCGGGATTGCTCCCAAGGCTTCCTGTGCAGAGAGTGATGCCGTTATGCAGATTATCAACAAGAGAAAGAATACTTTGAAGCTGTTTTTTGCACGTAACAATGCGAGGAAGGCCGAACACCGGCCATGCCGGATCATCGGGATGGATCGCCATCTTTATTCCGTATTTTTCGCATACGGGCATTATCGCTGTAAGAAAATATTTCAGATTGGCAAAAAGTTTTTCTTCGTCAACATCCCTGTACAAGTTAAACAGCTCTTTTATCTTTGCCATTCTTTCCGGTTCCCATCCCGGAAGCACATAACCGCCGGATTTGCCGCTTATGGCATTAAACATTTCCCCGGGATCAAGGCTGTCTATAATTTTTTGATCATAAGACATAACTGTCGAACCGTCAGAGCGAAGCTTTGCCAAATCCGTCCTTGTCCAGTCGAATACCGGCATAAAATTATAACAGACCAAACGGATGCCAGCCTCTCCAAGAACTTTAAGGGTGGCAATGTATTTTTCGATATATTTATCGCGATCAGTATTGCCCGCTTTTATTGAGTCGTGAACATTAACGCTTTCAATGCCTGAGATTTCAAGCCCCGACGCTTCTACCTCATTTTTGAGAGCAAGCAATTCATCTTTTTGCCATTCTTCTCCGGCAGGAACGCTGTACAGGGTGGTGATAACTCCCCTTATGCCCGGCACCTGCCCTATCTTGTCCAGGGTTACAGGATCGTACCCGGAACCGAACCATCGCATTGTCATTTTCATTTCAGATAAATTATACTACACTTGAGGTATGAAACATATATGCAAAATTACGGTCATGATAATTTTACCGGTAGTAGTCCTGCTGCATTTATCCTGCGCAGGTTCGCGGAATAAACCGCATGATGGTGAAATGGAAGAAACAATAACTTACGATGAAACAATGAACATACGCTATAACGAAACAAGGCAGGTCATAGATGGTTTCGGCGGCTCTGACGCATGGGCAAGTCTGCCCCGTGATACGGCTGCGGCAAATGAAATTGTAAAACTCCTTTTTTCAAGGACTGAGGGGATGGGTTTTACCATCCTCCGCAGCCGCATCCCCTTCCGGGAAAGGCTTACGGGCGATGATGAACCCGGCCTTAACGACGGTTTTGTCGTGAGAAAAAGTGACGATACTTACGACTATACAGTAGACGGCGCAGGAATAAAAACCTTTAACCTGAACTGGAACTGCTGGGAATTGAGCGGCACGAGGGATGTAATAAGAAGAATTAAAAACCTTGATGATGACGGCCCGGAAAAATTAACGATTATGAGCGTCCCCTGGACGCCGCCTAATAATCGCGTAACGCGATGGAAAGAAGATGTTACCGGATTGGGAGACTTGAACGGCGCAATTGACTGGAAAACTCCCGACTGGTGGGGAAGACTTAAAAAAGACAAGTACAACGATTACGCCGACTTGCTTGCCGACTATGTGAAAAACTTTGAAGAAAGAATGGGCGCTCCCCTGGCAATTCTTTCAGTGCAGAATGAACCTAACTGGAAAGTAAAATACGAATCCTGCTATTGGGACGGTATTGACATCCGCAATTTTTTAAGGGTAATCGGGCAGAGATTCCCACGGAAAGGTATTGCTCTTGCTGCACCTAACGGCGTGGGAATTATGGCTCCCGAATATGAAAATTTCAATGTTAATTTTGATGAAATGATAAAACCATCACTGGATGACCCAAATACAAACAATGTGTTAACCCACATCGCCCTGCATCAGTATAACGGCGCTTACGACTCATCACGACAGGCGGGAACTTTTTTAATTCCGGGAATAGCGGAGTCAGGCAAGAAATTCTGGCAAACCGAAGTATCAGGCTCAGGGCCGATGCTGCCAAAGGGGAGCGGCATTGAAAACGCCCTTTACTATGCCAGAATGATACATTTTGACATGACCCTTGCGCAGACAAATGCTTTCCTCTACTGGTGGCTTTGGACAAACAGCAGTGATGCCGATTTTTCAGGCAGCCTTATCCGCGCTGCGGGAGACAGTGTAAACGCGGCAACGAGGCTCTATGTCATGGGGCAATACAGCCGCTTCATCCGCCCCGGATGGATAAGGCTGGACGCGGACGCCTCTCCCTGCGCGAATGTTTATTCAAGCGCCTACCGGAATCCTCAAACCGATGAAATTGCCGTTGTGATCATCAACGACTCTTACTCTGACGCGCACATTGCAATTACTCTGCACGGTGCGAAGTTCTCATCTCTTGACGCATGGCGTACTTCCAGCACAGAAAAACTTAAAAGTTTAGGCAATCATAAACTGCCTGAAGGAAACGCAAATGTCAGTCTGCCGTCAATGTCTGTTACTACTTTTTACGGGCATATCCTACCTGATTAGGTTGTAACGCGTTCCTGCTGTCAATGTCACACCCTTCACTGCCGCAAGCTGTCCCACCGTCATTATCCAGAAACCTTTTTCCCTTAAGCCTTTGATTATTTCCGGCATTGCCGCAAGCGTCCTGCCACCCGAAGTATTACTTTCATGTAAAATCATAATGCCGCCGTCTACAGGATTTGCGAGAACTTTCGCGGCAATCGCGGCGGCGTCAAACTTGCTTTCCCAGTCTTCATAGCCAACGCCGTCTATAAGGGACATTCCCCTCATAGTGCAAACCTGCGTCAGGTTGGCGCCGTGGTCAAGAAAAGGAGCGCGGAATAAAACAGGAAAGTTTCCGGTAATATCTTTTATCGCCTGCGAAACAGCGTCAAGATTTGCCGCAGTCTTCTCGACAGAAAGTTTTCCGTTGTTGCCAAGGTATCCATGATCATCGGAATGATTTGCCAATTCATGGCCTGCGTCATAAATAGATTTGGCGGCGGCTTTCTGACCGCGAACATTTTGCCCGATAACAAAAAAAGTCGCCTTTACCCCAAAATCATCCAGAACTTTGAGCATTGCCGCCGTTCCGGCGCAGGGACCGTCGTCATAAGACAGGGCGATATATTTATCAGGCTTAGCTGCATAACCCAATGACGCCCAGCGTTCTTCAATTTCTGCTTCGATCTGTGTTTTGGAATAATTGTAATTCATTAATTGATCTCCGTATTCTTCCAGCCATGCCTTTTTGTCCACTTCTTTATCAACATTAACGCATCCTGCTGATAAAAAACAGACAATTATAAAAGCCAATTTATTTCTCATTTTTTTACTCCACTGTGGATTATTTTACCAGTTATTTTGAACTCTGTGCTACAGGTACACTGACACCGTTGCGCCCACTATAAAAAATAATCAAATGCTGATACCCTTTATTGTTAAGGAGGAGAAAATGAAAAAAACTTTTCTATTATTAATTGTATTCTTGGTAACCGCCGGCTTCAGCTTTGCCGCCGATCCGGTTGAGGGTTTCTGGCTGAGCATAGATGAGAAATCTAACAAAGTTACCGCCGGATGGCACATATATCAGGAAGGGGGCAAACTCTACGGCAAAGTCCTCTCCTCAACATTAGACAAGCCCGGAGTAATTGCAAGCAAATGCAAGGACAGTTACCCCGGTTTTCCTGTCGCCGGAAAAATCAGCACAATGCCGGTTGTAGGAACACCCTGGATTTTCGGGCTTTCCGCGGATAAACCCGGTGAGTGGAGCGGCGGCAACGTCGTAAACCCTGAAGACGGAAAAATCTATAAATGCAAGATCATTTTCCGTGCTGCGGACGGTAAAAAATTCAGCGCCGATACCCTTGAGATGCGGGGTGAAATAGGACTGGGCATAGGGCGCAGCCAATTCTGGCAGAAAACCGATTTTGAAACCGCAAATACGCTCTGGCCTAAATGATTTTCAGAACCTCAGCCTGAGCTTGGCGCTTAAATCGAAGTAGTGGCCAAAACGCTCAGGCAATAGCGGTTGCAGCCTGTCCGGTGGTATGGGACCAAGCTCGCCGCGGTTGCCGTCTCCTGAAAATAAATCACGATCAAGGGGAGCCTGCGCAGTAACGGTCAAAGTCGCTCCTTGAAAAAGATCGTGGTTGAGGCTTACAACCGGCGTAAAAGAAACATCATCAAAACAGGAAATCAAAGCAATGGTCACGTTGGTGTAGTCATTGAAACGCCAGGTGAAGCCCGTGTACAAATAATTTTCGTTGGAGAAACCTGCCGCAGTTGAGGAAGATACGCCATTGTACAAGTATTCGGCAAGGACGATTAAGTTTCCATCAAGGAATGAATAGTCCGCGCCCAAACTGAATGAAAGCCCGTCAATTTCTGTCCATGCCTCGTGGTTGTATACATACAGCGCGTCCATCACCAACCCCACTTCCAGATCGGCTTTGACCGAAATACCAGCGCGGTGAATCCCTTGATCCGAACCGTATGCGGGTGACTCAAAAGAATACAACGCCTGAAGACTTGCCTTGTCCCAGTGCCGCTCCATCGAAATGCCGGTAAGCCCGCCTTCGCCGCTCTGCTCAAATGGATTGCGGGGAGCCGCGCCGAAACCGAGCAGCTTGAGATCGTCATTGGGATACCAGGAAAGCCCCGCTCCCAAAACCGCGCGGGGGCGGGCATCGGGTTTCAGGGGATTTTTGGGGTTGAGAAAATCAGAAGACCCCCAAATCTGACCGTAGCCGAAAGGCAGCCGCATAAGCCCGCCGTCAAGATCAACTGATTCGCCGTTGAGCCGGAAGTAGAGGCGTTCTAGTTCCATCGCGGCAATGTAGTTCACACCATCGGCATAAGATGTTGGGCTAACGCCAGTGTGAGGCTGCGTAGAAAGAATAAAGCCGCCCATTTGCTCTACTGCTGCCGCATAATCCCCCGCGGCGGCGATAAAGTTAAACGCCCCGTAAAATGTCGCACTGTCCTTTAATTTTGCCTGCATCCTGATATTCGCGAATTCTTCAACCCCGTAGGAAAATGCCGGAGAATCCACCGCTCCCGCCCGCAGAGAGACGGAGGAGTCCAGCAAGCCGGAAAAGGTCAAACCCTGCGCAAAAAGACCGAGGTTTGCTGTGTAAAGTATCAATGAAAAAAATATAATTCGTTTGCTCACTGCTACCTGTTCACTGCTCACTATCCTACTTCCTATCTCTCCAGATTTCTCTGGCTAAAAACAGAATCCGCGATGGGCTTGTCCAGCACAACATTCTTCATCACAAAGGTAGTCTTGCTGTCCTTGCGCAAGAGATCGCGTATTTCAACTTCTGTCGGAAAGCGACGGCCTGCAAGAGTTTCCACCTTCAGCAAATTGAACTCTTTAAGCTTTGCGCCGGAAAGGGCGTACAGTTCATAGTGGAGCATGTCTCCTGTTTCCTTGTCGATCCACAGTTTGCGCTTGGGGTAGCTTTCGGTCTTCTTTTTTGCCGTAAGCTCAAGCACCCACGCGTCCCGTTCACGCCATGTTTCCGAACCAGAAAGAACCGGATTGTAGCGGCTGGAAAGGGTGTCGTTGTTGATTGTGTCTTCGTAGGACATATCTGAACCCATCATGGATTCTTTTAACATGTGGCCGGAAATGAGCATAACCCCTTCCGTGTCAGGCGAATACACATACAGCCTTGCGCCTTTTTTGAGGTACTTGGTTCCCCTGTCTTCGGGGTTGGTAAATTCGATAAAGCTGTCGGCATTTCCCTTTGCCCACGCTTTCATCGTTTTCACATAACGGCGCCCCTGATACTCAATGATGATTTCTCCTTCGTACTCAATGGTGTTATAAATCTCATTTGTGTCCACACGCCGCAAGAGTTCCACAGCAGAAGGATTCTGCGCAAAACAGAAACCCGCCGCCACTGCGATTAACACAATCACCAAAAACTTCCTATTCATCTTAACCTCCTGTATTTAGTGAGCAGTTATCAGTGAGCAGTGTCTGTCACTGTTCACTGCTCTCTATCTCCGTAATGCCTCAACGGGTTCCACAAAAGCGCTTTTCAGCGATGGAATCAGTGTAAAGAGCGATGCCACTCCAACGCCCATGAGCCATGCCTGAAACAATTTGCCGAAGCTAAACTGAAAAAAAATCGCGTTGCCCATCGGCATATCGGCGAATTGGCTTCCGAATTGATCCATCAGACGGATGGGGAAGCCGGAGCCGATGCCGGTAATAAGCCCTCCGACAATTACGCCCGCCAGCGCGCCGAAAGCGGCAAGGAAAAACGATTCAAAGAAAAACACCTTTACTATTTCGGCGCGAGTCATGCCGAGGCATCCCATCATGCCGATTTCCTTGATCCGTTCATGGATGATCATCACCACAGTATTGATGATAAGGAAACTTGCAACAATCAGGAACACCATGAAAACAATGGTGTATATGGGCGCTACCATTTTCATCATCGCAACCCAGTAGTTGTCCTGCCATTCGGAAACGATATTGTCATTTCCCAGCATGGTCTGTACTGCGGCGGTAATGGACGCGCTCTGTTTGGGGTCTTCGGCGAAGATAACAAGCGCTTGAGTTCCTTCATCCAGTACCAGCAGCCGCTGGAGCCGTTCAATGTCAACAATGATGTACTGTTCATCTACTTTGCGGTAATCATAGTTGTAGATGCCGGTAATCTCGGGACTCCAAATCTTGTCTGAAAACTGAGCGGATACGGTTTTCAAAGGAAGCCTGTCGCCGATACTCAAGCCCGCTTTCTGGGCAAAAATATGCCCGATGGCGCACTCGTTTGAATCGGGCGCGGGGTAGCGGCCTTCGAGAATACCGTCATCGCGGTCGGTTAAATTAAAATGATTTAACTTCATTTCATCTTCAATGCTCAAGCCCCAGAGTATCGCGTGTTTGATCACACTTTCCTGCAATGTTGCATAAGTTGTAATCCGGGGAAAAACCGCACTCACACCGGGAATTTCCATGATATCCGCGGCAAGCTCTTTCCAGCTTCTTCCGTCCGCCACAGGGTACTGTACCGGCATATATTCATTTTCAGCCTCGTACTGCGCCGATACAGCCTTGACGTGCCCCAGCTCAAACACCTGCACCAGCTCATTTATGTTGCCGATCATCCCGCCAATCATCGCTGAATACATCACGATAAAAAATACCGCAATGCCGACCGCCGTAAAACAAAAGGCCGTCCGCCGCATGTTCCGCCAGATATTCCGAAAGGCAATTTTGATCAACGTACCAGTGCCGCCTTGTTTATATTCGTTTGTCATTTTTATCCCCTTCTCATTCGAACCTTAGGCTTTCGGTTATAGGCATCTTTACCGCACGGCGCGTTGGAAAGATTGCCATGAACGATGAAAGAAGCGTTGCCACTAACCCCGACCCGATAATTACCGGCACATTCCACACACTGCGAAAAACGCCGGTGGTGCGGAAGCCGATGCCGTCGCTCAAGGTGTCTGCCATTGCGGTGAAATCAAAACCGTATTTCACCACCGGATAATTGACGATGCAGCCGAGGATAATGCCGAGAAGCCCGCCGATAAACCCGAGGAAACCAGCCTCCAGCATATACACCATGATCATCTGTTTGTCGGTCATTCCCAATGCCCGCATCATACCGATCTCCTTTGTCCGCTCCAGTATCGCCAGCAGGATCGTGTTTGAGATTCCAAGGAACGAAAGCAGGAGCAAAAGGAAAGCAAGAACCTGAGGCGCTCCGGTTTGAATCGCTTCGTAGCTCAGGTATTCATCCGAATAATCAAACCATGTCTTTACACCTAACTCATTCGGCAGAGACAGGCCATGCGCGGCAAGTCCACGTTCAAGAGCTGCGGTGATCACTTCGGCGCTTTCGCTCTTGCCGGGAAGCCGCGAATCGGGTACACCTTTTTCTCTTATCAAAAGTTCCGTTACCGCGCCTTCAAGCATCATGCCCGCTTCGTCCTGCAAAACGTCCAGCGGGATATAGGCGGTGTTGCCGTTGGGAAGCGGATCAGGGGAATTGATCACTCCGACCACCACCGCGTCAACGAGCTGATTCACATGACGCACCGCGCCTGAAAAGCCCGCGCGGATCATCGCGGCAAGCACCTGCTCCAGCAGCGCTTCATCTTCATCATCATTTAACAAATAAGCCTGCATAAAACTTTCGTATTCGTAAGCCGCTTCCACCAGCGGAATATCTTCGCTGCGCAGAGCGGGTAACAGTTCCCCTTCCCATTTGTCGGGGCGGATCGTCTCCGGCACTGCCTTTATGTCGATCACCGCATTGATCCGCACATCATTGCGGCTTGCCTGCGCGATCAGGTTCCAGTAGCGATCAAGGTCAACCTTTGAGGCGCTCCTTTTTAGGATCACCCGCTCATTACCCTCTGCAAGTCTTTCAACCGGAGCAAACGGGTCTTTTGCAGCAGGAGTTGCCGCATCATACAGCGACCGGATAAAATCCCTGTCGTTCTGGTTTTGCGCCGCCTGTTCAATCAATGCCTCAAGTTCAAGCCGGTGAGGCCGGGTGGGAATCCCCACTTTGAGTTTTTCCGCTGCCATGGTTCCCAGCGCAATTTCAAAATTGCCGTTCTGCACGAAACGGCCAAAGTCAACATAAGGAACATATCGCAGCACTTCCATTTCGGCGGCAGGTTCTACCGCGTGAAACAAAATAGGCGCGGAACCCGATGTTGAAAACAATGTGCCTGAAAACACATAACGCGGAGTGCTGCAATACCCCTCACGATCAAGCGCGTCTTTGTATATTTCCCAATCTTTGAAATTCTCATAACTGGGCATCTCATCCTTTTTTTCAAAGTAGAGTTTGGTTTGCAGCTTTGCAGCCCCTATTTCGTAATTGACAATATTCCTACGGGACTCGACAGCCATGCCGCCGAGCCAACTGTTTAGGAAGATATACACCGCAACGCTCACCATGATTGCCGCCGAGGTAAGTATCGTCTTTACCTTGTGCCGCGCTAGGTTGCGCAGGGCGATTTTCTTTAGTTCCCAAATACCGTGTAACGTCATCATCACCCTCCCTTTATTTCATCGCTTTCGATCTGCCCGTCCCGCAGGCGCACAAGACGGCGGGCATAGTCCATGACCATCGGATCGTGAGTGGAGAAAATAAATGTAGTCCCCTCTGACTTGTTCAGCGCCAGCATAAGTTCTAGGATTTCGCGGCCAATCGTGGAGTCAAGGTTTGCCGTAGGCTCGTCAGCCAAAATCAGCGCTGGCTTTTTCACAAGAGCGCGCGCAATCGCGACTCTCTGCTGCTGACCGCCTGACATTTCCTTGGGACGCCGCTTTGCCATGCCCTCAAGCCCCACGTCTTTTAACACCTTGGCGGTGCGATCCTTCACTTCTTTTTTCTCAATTCCCAGCAGGGTGAGAGGAAAAGAAATATTTTCCTCTACCGACAGCACCGGTATCAGATTGTAAGCCTGGAAAATAAAACCGATACTGTGCCGGCGCAGGAGCGCCAGTTGTTTTTTATCCATTTTCGCCATGTCAGAGCCGCCGACTATCATGCTTCCGCTTGTCAGCGTATCCAGGCATCCGGCAAGGTGCAGGAACGTTGACTTGCCGCTCCCCGAAGGTCCTGCGATGGCGGAAAATTCCCCGCCTTTGAATTCCAGATTTACCCCGCGCAGAGCGTGTACTGTCTGATCGTCAAGCCCATAATTTTTAACTACATTTTCCGCTTTTACAACTGTCATTTCTTCTCCTCCTTCTTCAATTCATTCAAAGCCGTAAGACCGAATATATCTTTTGTTTTTAGTTCTTCCGCTACCGAATTGGGAACCAGCATCATTGAGTTCCCCGCCTTCAAGCCTTCGTTCAAAATCGAAAGTATCTTGAGCTTCATCGCCGGTTCGTTACGCGAATAAATACCCGCTGCTTCTTCAAGTTTACGGGCGATCTCGATTTCAGCTTCCGCAAGGAGGATACGCCCCTTCTTTTCACGTTCAGCCTGGGCAACACGAGACAGCGAATCCTGCAAGGCTTCAGGTATCTGGATGTCAGTGATCTCGATATGCAAAACTGTTATTCCCCATTCGGTGGTTTTCTTGTCTACTTCCTCCTGAATCTGCCGCTCAATTATATCGCTGCGTTCAAGGAAGGTGGAAAGAACATGGCTGGAAATGGCATTGCGCAGCGCCGTTTTGGATGAGAGTACCACCGCATCAACATAGTTCTCCACTTCAAGAACCGCCTTCTGCGGATCCCAGACCAGCCAGAAACAAATTGCGTCAACATCCACCGTTACAGAATCGCCTGTCAGGGTTTTCTGCGTTGAAAAATCCGAAACCCTGATGCGGATGTCAACAATCTGACCAATCCGGTCTGCAATGGGAAGCAGGAAAAAAAGCCCCGGCCCCTTCACCTTGCGGAATTTACCGAACCTCAGCACAATGGCGCGTTCCCATTCGTCCGCCTTTCGGATACAGGACACCAGTATCAATACCGCAAGGAAGATGGCAATGCCGGTTTTCATCTCAGCTAAATCTTCCGGTCTTTCCGGCATGGGATAGACCGTAAAAATTACTGCCGCCGCGATTGCCAGTAAAATGAGCCTTAACAAAAACAGCGAAAAATCCGGCCTCGTTTTCGGCGGCTTGTTCTTCACCAGTGGCTGCGCGTTAAAATTAAATAAACTCATCCGTTTCCCTCCTTATCATATGATTCAATCAGCTTGACCAGTTCCCTATTCTCTACACCCAAATCCTTCATTTCTTGCACAAAACGCCCTAATACTTCACGTATTTTCCGGTTCAGGCTGTCGTCCTCAACAACAGGCTTTTTATCGGAAATGTAGGTGCCGCTGCCAACCTGTGTCGCCAAAATCCCCCGGATTTCCAGCTCGCCATAAGCCCGCGCAATGGTATTGGGGTTGGTTTTCAGTTCCACCGCCAGAGAACGGATAGTAGGCAGCCTGTCGCCGGGACCCATCCTCCCCGACAGAATGGCGTATTCAATCTGCTGGATAATCTGCCGGTAAATCGGCGCCCCGTTTACCGTGTCCAGTGAAAAACTGATGTTCTCCCTTGGAGCGGTTTTTGACCCTACAGCCATTGTACTATTCATCTAGTACAATCGTATATGTACTAGTACAATATGTCAAGTAATTTTTGAAAAAAAATTGCGATTTTTTGTAATTCCACTTTACACTTGTTATACCTTTTGTTATACTATGATTATGAAGACAGCAATTTATATTGATAATGAATTGTTTAAAGAGGCGGAGACATTTTCCCATGTTGCTGAGATGTCCCGCAGTAAGTTATATTGCACAGCAATAAGCGAGTACCTCCAAAACCACATGCCGGACATGATCACTGAAAAGCTAAATAGCTATTACGGAAACCGCGACTCACAGCTTGATGATGATCTGAAAGCGGCTGCATATCGTTCATTTGCAAGAGACGACTGGTAAATGGTTCGCGGGGAAATATGGTGGGCCGAGCTTCCGCCCCCAAAAGGATCAAAGCCCGCGAAACGCCGTCCTGTGCTGATCATCCAGAGCGATAATATAAACCACAGCAAAATAAATACGGTAATCTGCGCAGTCATCACGTCAAATACCGAATTAGCTTCCCTACCCGGCAATTTATTGCTCGAAAAATCATTTTCCGGCCTTGATAAACCGTCGGCAGTCAATTTTTCACAGATAGCAACACTTGACAAAACGGACTTGACGGAACAAGTGGCAATGCTGCCGAAGTCCCTGCTTGAAAAAGTGAACAATTGCCTGAAGTTGGTGATGGAGATTAATTAGCCGCTTACATTTTGCAGTTCGATAATGCAAAAAAAATCACAGTATCACGGACAGGAAATACATAGTAAAATGAATCCATGGAAGCTGAACCAATAGCTGAACAAATGATCGTCTTGATCCTTCAACTGGGGATCGTGATTTTTGCCGTCCGTTTTTTAGGCAAGCTGGTAAAAAAGCTGGGGGCGCCTCAGGTTTTGGGTGAACTTGTTGCGGGGATCATCATCGGGCCTTATGCGCTGGGGGGCATAACCTTACCGGGTTTTCCCGAGGGGATTTTTCCGCTGGGAGCTGGTTCTCTGGCGGTTAGCATTGAGTTATACGCTTTCGCCACAGTTGCTTCTATTATTCTGCTTTTTGTTTCCGGGCTTGAAACCAATATTAAACTGTTTATCCGTTACTCGCTGGCAGGCGGCATTATCAGTACCGGAGGAGTGCTTGCCTCTTTTGCGGCAGGCGCGGCAATCGGTATGTTGGTTTTTCAAACATCATTTACTGATCCCCGCTGTCTTTTTTTGGGTGTGCTTATCACTTCCAATTCGCTGGGCATTGTCGCCCGATTGCTGTCGGATCAAAAGAAAATGGATACGCCCGAAAGCGTAACGATTCTTGCCGCTTCGGTTTTTGACGATGTGTTAAGCATTATCGCTCTTACGGTGGTGCTGGGAGTTGTGGCGATGATGTCCGGCATGGATGCCGCCGGCGGCTTGCACATACCGTCAATTCTGGCTATCGCGGGTAAAGCTTTTGGTATCTGGCTGGGCTGCACGCTTCTGGGGCTGGTCTTTTCAAAAAAGCTGGCGTTCATTCTTAAATTGTTCAAAAGCAATTTTGATTTTTCCGTTCTGGCTCTGGGTATTGCCCTGATTCTTGCCGGGCTTTTTGAAAAGCAGGGGCTGGCGATGATCATCGGCGCGTATATCGCGGGGCTTTCTCTTTCAGGCACCGACATTGCCCCGGTAATACAGGATCGTATTCAGGGTATCTATGAACTTTTTGTGCCGGTGTTTTTTGCGGTCATGGGCATGATGGTGAATTTCCGGGACATCATCGCTCCGCAGGTGCTTATGTTTGGAGCAATATATACGGCGGCGGCTCTGATTGCAAAACTCGCCGGCTGCGGCGGCCCCGCCCTGCTTTTGGGTTTTAATGTGAAGGGGGCATTGCGCATAGGTCTAGGCATGGCGCCTCGCGGGGAGATGACGCTCATCGTTGCTGGCATCGGGCTTGCAGAGGGAATCCTCAGTCAGCAGATATTCGCTGTTCTCATCCTTATGATTCTGATTACGACACTGGCGGTGCCTCCCCTTTTGACCGCAATGCTAAAGCTAAAAAGCCCCGGCACCCGCAAGAATGTCAAAGGTGATACTTCCGCGGCAATGACGTGGAATTTTCCCACCGGTGAAATCGCAGACTTGGTGATGGACACTCTGCTCAACGATCTGCGCGATGACGGCTTTTATATTCAGACGAGGAATCTTCGTGAGGGGGTAAGTCAGGCGCGCAAAGACGATATTTCTCTCTCAATACATGAGAATGAAAATATTGTTACCATAGAAACTTCAAAAGACAATATGCACTTTGTAAAAACCGCTATTTACGAGGTTATTGCGGAACTGTACGAGTCAGTTCAAAAGCTGAAAGATTCTTCGGATTCGGAAGCGATGAAAAAAGACCTTTTGGAAAGCGATGGAAAACACAACCACACCCTGCTCTCATATATTAAACCCGAATGTACCTGCATCAGTCTGAAAGGTAAAAACAAAGAGGAAATAATTACCGAGCTTGTCGATATGCTTGCCGCTCAGGGCAGGCTTCTTGATCGGGACATGGTTTGGAAGGATGTGCTTGAACGTGAAGAAACCATAAGTACAGGTTTGGAACATGGCGTTGCCATGCCCCGCGCCAAATCAGACGGCGTTGACGACCTTGTAGTGGCGGTAGGCATAAAAAAAGAAGGTGTGGATTTTGGCTCCATGGACGCAAAAAAGTCCCGGCTTTTTATTCTGGAAATTTCTCCCAAACGCATATCAGAACCTCACCTTCAGTTTCTCGCCGCCGTAAGCGCTGTTTTGGCGGACAAGGACCTCTGCGAAGATATAATCAACGCCGCGAGTCCCGAAAAAGTAGCGGAGATTCTGCGGAACCATTAATAGCCGCATGTTTTTGTTTAAAATATTTCTCGAATTTACTCTCGCAGAGGCGCAGAGATAGCAAAGTTCACGAAGGAAGAAAAAGCAGGGAACATAAAAAAATACCTGACACCTACATATCAGACACTCCGCGCCGCTCTGCATAACTTACCTCACTGCCTGACATTTTGCAGTTCGATAAGCTCGTCAATCTGCCGCAGCACAAAATCCTGAAACTCCGGGTACAGTTCATTGAACAGAGTTGTCATCTGCTCCATCTTTTCTTCCGGGGTACTGTTGAACATCCTCCCCTCTCCGGTAAGGAGCCAGTGTTTACTGACGGAAAAGGCGCTGTGGAAATGTAGATCAGTCAACTGTTTTGCGTCTCTGTGCCTCCGTGTGTGGTCTTTTTCGAGAAAATACAGTTCACCCTCATCCATCATTTCCGTACTTTTACCACAGATTTGCTAAAATCTTCCCTTGCCCTGCGGCATAATACCCTTTATTCTATAAAGTCAGGAGGATACCATGAAGAAATGGGTATGTACGGTTTGTGGTTTTGTTCACACGGGAGACAATGCGCCGGACGCCTGTCCGCAGTGCAAGGTTCCGGGTTCCAAGTTCAAAGAGCAGGCGGCTCAGGGCGCATTTGCGTCCGAGCATATAGTCGGCGTTGCAAGGGGAGTAGATGAAGACATCATAAAGGATTTACAGGCTCACTTTCACGGTGAATGTTCCGAGGTGGGGATGTACCTTGCGATGAGCCGGGTAGCCGATCGCGAAGGTTATCCCGAAGTGTCCGAAGCTTTCAGGCGCTATGCCTTTGAAGAAGCGGAACATGCCGCGAAGTTTGCGGAACTTTTGGGGGAAGTGCTTACCGAAAGTACAAGGAAAAATCTTGAAATGAGGATCGAGGCCGAACACGGAGCCTGCGCCGGAAAAACAGGTATTGCCAAACGCGCCAAAGAAAAAAATCTGGACGCAATTCACGATACGGTTCATGAAATGGCGCGCGATGAAGCGCGTCATTGTGAAGGTTTCCGGGGATTGTTAAAACGCTATTTCCAATAGACAAAAAAAGAGCCTCTTGAAAAAGAGGCTCTCTTCACCTTGTGTCCGAAAAGTCAGACCACTATTCTACCTTAAACTTGGCAACTTCCCGCAGCAGCAAGTCGATGTTCTCGCGGTTCTTGGTACTTATTTCATTGACCTGATGTACCGCAATGTTGATCTGGTCGGCGCCTGACGCCATTTCGTTCATGCCGCCGGTTATTTCTTGCGTTACCCGCTCAAGGTTCTTGCTTTCTTCGATAACCTCTTTACTGCCTTCAAGCATTTCCTGAGAGCCGGCTCTTACCTGACGTGTAATTTCGTTGACGCTGCCGACGCCTTCAAGCAGCTGCTTGCTTCCCTCACCCTGCTCTTCCATCGCGTTGCGGATATTTTCTTCCTGCATTGACACGGTTTTTACGCCGGAGTCGATAGCCTCGAACTTGTTGAGCACGTTCTCGGTCGAGTGGGTTATCTTGTCGATGGATTCCTTTATCTTCTTGAGTACCGTGCCGATGGTCTTGGACTGCTCACTGGAACTTTCAGCCAGCTTGCGGATTTCATCGGCGACTACGGCAAAGCCCTTGCCGGCTTCACCGGCGTGGGCTGCTTCAATTGCCGCGTTCATCGAAAGCAGGTTGGTCTGGCTCGCGATATTCTCCATCACGGAGTTAATTTCCATGAGGCCTTCTGACTCGCGGGCGATTTCCTGAATATCCTGCGCCACATCCTGCAGCCCGGTACGTCCGACTTCTGAGGCTTCGCGTAAGTTTTTCACATTCGCGGCATTGTTGGAAAGAGTTGAGGTAACCGACTGAATGTTGGCAACCATTTCTTCAATGGCGGACGAAGCCTGTGATACGCTTGATGCCTGCTTTTCAACCTGACCGTTGAGTTTGTCAATATTCTGGACAACCTGCTCCATTGTCGCGTTTGTCTCGGTGACGCTGGCGCTCTGGTTAATTACGCGGCCCTTGATGCTCTGAATATTGGCGGTTATCTCGTTTATCGCCGCAGCGGTTTCGGTCATACTACTGGCAAGCTCATCACCGGTGTCGGACAGGGTTATCGCCTTATTTTTGATGGTAACGATCAGGGTGCGTATCTTCTCCAGTGTCAGGTTGAAATAGCGGGCAAGATCGCCTATCTCGTCTTTTGAGTGGACGCTAATAGCATGGGTCAGGTCGCCTTCACCTTCGGAAATATCCCTTAAGGTACCGGTTACGCCGAGAATCGGCTTGACAATGCTGCTGATGACAAAGAATGTTACAACCCCCGCTACCACAAGGAAAATCACCGCAAAAATTATCGAGACATACATCATATTCTGAATTGGACGCCTTATTTCAACCATGGGAACGCCCACTAACAAGCACCAGGGGGTATTCATGCTGCTAATAGTGATGGGCTGATACACATAGTGTACGTCTGTTTTCATGGATTGGGAATACATATCCAACATGATGGGATTTCCATCTTCGCCGCCGTTCCTGATTGCCTGAACCACCCGCGCATGATGATCCCCAAGCAGCGCCTTTTCAGAAGCATTGGTATTAATATTGTCTTTTACCCGGCTCAGGTCATAATGGGCGACAATCGTACCGTCATTGCTGTAAACTGCGGCTACTCCGTGACCTTCGTAAATATCCTTCCGTATATCGTCGACTATGGCCTGCAAACCGCTTATGTAGTTGATTCCAACGAGACCAACCAGCCGGTTCTGGGCATTTGTGATTGGGAACATGGCGGAAACCACCGGAACATTCCCCCTGCCAACTACATCCCTCCAGATGGGGTCCGCAAGGGCGGCACTACCTGTAGTATTTGCCAGATAACCCTGCCAGCCGTCGTAGCCCGCATCTACTTTTGACACCGGACCGTTCCGCTTGGTGTAATAGGTCTGAAACTGGCCCAACCGGGCGTCATAGCTGTCTATGGTATTGGGAAGCCAGGCTGTCCAGGCGCCCAAAACATTATCAAACCGTGTTACAATGCTGTGCAGTAAAGAGTCATATTCTTCCCGCCTAAGCTCTTCGGGGGTTTCCTGAAAATCGCTGAACGTTACCGCCAGCGTATTGGCGATATTGGTGTAGTCTTCTACGCGCCGCCTGATTTCAGTCGCCTGACCCTGCGCCATCTCTTCGACATAGTCGTATGTTGTCTCAATCTGCAGGCTGCGGGCTTCCAAAAGAATGAATGCCGCCAAGCCCACAATTACTACCGCAATCATCGCGACAACGATAAGAGTCAATCTCGTTTTAAGTTTCATGCTGTTTCTCCTGCCTTTATTCTAAAGATTATACAATAAAAAAGCCTGAATTGTCAAGTACCAATCGGGATTTTGTTAAAAATCAACAGTTCCCATTTCAGAACGGCTGCCTTAAAACTTGCTTTAGCAATAATACAGTAGTACACTGAATCAGTGGAGCATATATTAAAACCAGCCGTTTTTTCGGTAAACGGAACATTGGTCGAAGGGTTAGCCGCCAGCTATGCTGAAAAGAAACTCCTCGATTTCCTCCGTGAAGATTTACGCCTGACAGGAACGAAAAACGGCTGCGGGTCGGGGGCTTGCGGCGCGTGTACGGTGCTGGCGGACGGAAAGCCTGTCCGCTCCTGTGTTACCTCATTGCAAAAAGTTCAGGATAAGCAAATTGTTACCATTGAGGGGCTGACAGAGCGCGAAAAAGAGGTGTACGCCTTTGCGTTTGCCGAAGCGGGGGCGGTTCACTGCGGCTTCTGCACCCCCGGCATGGTGTTAAGCGCGAAATCGCTCATTGACAGCGGAGCCGAGCTTACAGATGCGGCAATCCGCGCCGCGCTTCGTTCCAATATTTGCAGATGCACCGGCTACAAGAAAATAATTGAGGCGGTAAAGATTGCCGCCGCCCTTTTCAAGGACAATGCTCCTGTCCCAGTCCGTCATTATAAAGGCGGCATGGGCGAAGATATGCACAGACCGGACGCAAAAGCCAAAACGCTAGGCGCCGGCAAATACGTTGACGACCTAACGTTTGAGAAGATGCTCCACGCTTCGGCGATACGCTCAAAGTACCCCAGGGCGCGTATGCTGAAAATAGACGCTTCGGAGGCGCTGGCACATCCTGACTGCACCGCAGTCCTCACGGCAAAAGACGTGCCGGGAAACACCAAGATAGGGCACCTTGCCCACATTTCCGATTACGATGTGATGATTGCCGAGGGCGGCGTTACGCGCTTTATCGGAGACGCACTGGCGCTCGTTGTTGCCGTAAACCGCGAAAGCCTTGACAAGATCAAATCTCTTGTAAAAATTGAGTACGAAGAGCTTAAACCATTGACAAACCCCCAGGCGGCAATGGCGGAAGGCGCGCCCCTCATCCATGACAAGGAGAAAAACATTCTCTCTCATGAACACCTTGTCCGCGGAAAAGCCGATGAAGTGTTGGCGCAATCAAAGTATGTGGTGAAAAAGCGCTATTCCGTTCCCTTTACCGAACACGCTTTTATGGAGCCGGAGTGCGCCATCGCAATTCCAGAGGGCGATGGCCTTGTCCTGTATTCCGCGGGGCAGAGCGTTTACGATGAACAGAGGGAATGTTCGCGAATGCTGGGGATAGCGCCGGAAAAGCTGCACGTAATAGGGCAGCTTGTGGGAGGAGGTTTCGGCGGAAAGGAGGACATGAGCGTCCAGCATCATGCCTGCCTTGCCGCGTGGGTGTTGAAAAAGCCGGTGAAGGTTCTCCTCTCGCGGCAGGAGAGCATCAATATACATCCAAAACGGCACGCTATGGAAATGGAGTTTACCACAGGCTGCGATGAAAACGGCATACTTACCGCGATGAAGGCGGAGATTGTTTCCGATACCGGCGCTTATGCAAGTTTGGGCGGACCGGTGCTGCAACGCGCCTGCACACATGCTGCCGGCCCCTACAATTACCAGGTGATCGATATTGACGGAAAAGCAGTTTACACCAACAACATCCCCGGCGGCGCGTTCCGTGGCTTCGGCGTGCCTCAGAGCTGCTTCGCCACTGAGAGCAACCTCAACCTGTTAGCTGAAATGGCGGGACTAAGCCCGTGGGAGATACGTTACCGCAACGCGATAAGGCCGGGGCAGCGCCTGCCCAACGGACAGATTGCCGCTAACGATACGGAACTTGAAGCATGTTTGTTGGCGTTGAAAGACGTTTACGAAAAAGCCGCGGCGGAAGGCAAACACGCGGGAATTGCGTGCGCTTTCAAGAATTCAGGGATAGGCGTAGGCCTTCCCGATGTGGGGCGGTGCATACTCTTTGTGGGAAAAGACATAATCCACATCAGAACCAGCGCCGCCTGCCTCGGACAGGGGCTTGCCGCCGTTGTTACGCAAATAGCCAGTAAAACCCTGGGGCTTGCGCCCAGATTTTTTATTGTTGACCCGCCCGACACAAAACACACGCCAAATTCGGGAACCACAACGGCATCCCGCCAGACATTGTTCACAGGCGAAGCTGTGAGGCAGGCGGCGCTCAAGCTCAAGAAGGCGCTGGAACTGACAGACGGCGATCTGGACGGGCTTGAGGGGAGGGAATTTTTCGGCGAATATTCAGGGCTTACCGATCCGTTAGGCAGCGGCAAACCCAATCCTGTGAGCCATGTCGCCTACAGCTATGCCGCAACCGTTGCAATCCTCGACAGTGAAGGCAAGGTTGAAAAAATTGTTGCAGCTTACGACATCGGCACGGTGGTCAACCCCAAATCCGCCGAAGGCCAGGTTGAAGGCGGCATCCTGATGGGCATGGGCTATGCCCTGACCGAAGATTTCCCGATGGAGGGCGGCTATCCAAAAGCCAAATACGGAACCCTTGGGCTGTTACGCGCAACGGACACCCCCGGAATGGAGGTTATCTTTGTAAAGCCTCAAAATCCGGCGCCTACGGTTTACGGCGCAAAGGGCGTAGGGGAAATTGCAACCATCCCGGTAACGCCCGCGATTGCCGGCGCTTATTACGCAAGAGACGGAAAACACCGCGATAAGCTGCCGTTGGAAGGGACTTTTTACAGAAAAAAATGACAGAAAAGAAAACATCAATCAGAAAAAAAGTGGCGTCTCTTGCGGCAAAAGTATCGCTGGTTTCGGTGCTTGTCATCGGAGTGATAATGATAAGCGGTCTTTTTATTTTGCGCGAAAATACCGTCAGGATCAGCGGGGAACTGGGGGAAGTGGCGGCAGGGGACAGCCAGAAAGCGCTTGAAGAAAGAATGATCGATAGGCTTGTAACGCTTGCGGAAAATATGGCTGCCCTAAGTGACGCGACATTATTGACCATACAGAATTCAACAGAAATGATCGCACAGGCTGCGGGTGAAATCATACAAAACCCCGGTCAATACCCGCCAAATCCGGTTCCTCCGCCAAATGCAAAAAACGCCGGTCTTATGGCAGCGCAGTTCCAGCGGGCGCAGGGAACAAACCTGACCACGATTTCAGAAGAGGCGGCGCGGATGGGCAATATACAAAATTTGCTGATGAATATCATCCGTAACAATATCAACATCAACACTACCATCAACTATATCGGTTCAGAACTGGGCTATTTGATTGTCGTTGACGATGCATCCGACAGAAAAACCGAGTTCTTCGATCCGCGCGACCGCCCCTGGTATAAACTTGCAGTTGCAAATAACAAGCTGTCGTGGACTGACATTTATACGGATGCCTACGGACGCGGACTGTCCATCACCTGCGCAAAGCCGTATTACGATAACGCGGGCAGAGTTGCCGGAGTCGCAGGAGTTGGCACTCTGCTGAATCATCTGACGGAAATTGTCGTTGGGACAAAGGCAGGCGAAACCGGTTATTCGTTCATCCTCAATGAGCTGGGGCAGATCATCATATCCGAAAGCCTGAAAGAAGACGAACACGGCAATGTGTTACGCGAAGATTTGCTCAACGGCAGCAACGGACAGCTCGCTTCTGTTGCGCGGGAGATGACAAGCCGGAAAAACGGCATCGAAAGGGTTATCATGAACGGCAGGGAATATTTTATCGCCTATGCCGCGCTGGAAATTCTGCCGTGGAGTTTGGCGACCGTCATCGAGGTCAACGAAGCCATCGCCCCCGCTTTGGAAAGCAGGGAACGCATCATCAGCATGAAAAATATTGCGTTAAGAGACATCAACCTCATCATCATCACTGTCATTGTCCTTTTCGTTATTATCATCACCATGATATGCCTGTTTATCGGCTACTCGTCTCAAAAATTCGCCAGCAACCTCACCATGCCCATCACCGTTTTACAGGAAGGCGTCCAGCGGATAGCCAACGGCAATCTGGAACACAACATTGATATTCGCACCGGCGATGAGATAGAGACCCTGGGGCTGTCGGTGAATAAAATGGCAGTTGACCTGCGGGACTATATCGCCAACCTGCAGAAAGTTACCGCAGAAAAAGAACGCATAGGCGCTGAATTAAATGTTGCGAGGGATATACAGGCAAGTATGCTCCCCTGTATCTTCCCGCCTTTCCCTGACAGGCCTGAGTTTGACATATACGCTATTATGCAGCCCGCAAAAGAAGTGGGAGGCGATTTTTATGATTTCTTTCTGATTGACAACAATACGCTTGCCGTTGTTATCGCCGATGTGTCAGGCAAGGGAGTTCCCGCCGCGCTGTTTATGGTCATCGCAAAGACGCTGATCAAAAATAACGCGCAGAACGGCAAAAGCCCAAAGGAAGTTTTTGAAACAGTAAATAAACTGTTATGTGAAAACAATGAGACCGGCATGTTTGTTACGGTGTTCATGGGCTATCTTGATATTCCCAGCGGAAGATTTACCTATGTAAACGCCGGGCACAACCCTCCGCTGTTTCTGACCGCCCGTGAAAAGGCAAACGGCGCTCGTTTTGACTGGCTGCAAACTAAACCCGGCCTCATGCTTGCCTTCCTGAAAACAGCGGTTTACAGCCAAAACGAAATCATGTTAAATCCCGGAGACGAACTGCTTCTGTACACAGACGGCATTACAGAAGCCATGAACAATGAAAAGCTGTTATTCGGTGAGGAGCGCCTGCTCGAAACGGCAAACAGTTACCCTGATCTGCCGCTCAAGGAATTCACCGTATCCTTCAAGCGGGAGATCGATGAGTTCGCACAAGGCGAGGAACAAGCCGACGATATAACGATGCTCTCGTTGCGTTACAGGGGTCAGGTGGTGCCAGGCACCTACGGGGAAGCGGCATTGAAGTGAGCAGTTAGCAGTGAGCAGTTATTAGTTATCAGTGAGCAGTGTGTAAGTAACAACACTTGCGGACACCAACACTGCTCACTGTTACTCCGAATATGCCATCTTGCCATTGGGCACAGAATTAGTATCAAATTCATAGCCTACAGCGACAAACTTGTTGTTGCCATAGGCGATGCTTTCGATAATACCCTCAGTGATGAATGGGCTGTCAGTTATGGCATACCAATCTGTGCCATTAGTTGAATGTGCCATCTTTTTACCACCCCCAGCGACAAACCTGTTGCCGCCATAGGCGATGCTTTGGATAATATCCCCAGTGATGAATGGGCTGTCGATAACGGCTGTCCATTTGTTTATTCCGTCAGTTGAATATTTCATCATGCCGTTAGCTCCTCCGGCGACAAACTTGCCGCCGCCATACGCGATGCTTTGGGTATCCGCCGTTAAGCCAGTATTTACTGAATACCAGTTTATGCCGTTAGTTGAATATTGTATATTGGTGGATGCCCCACCAGCAACAAACTTGTCGCCGCCATAAGCGATGCTGTTGATCGAGGTTAAGACGCTATTTACGGTAATCCAGACCTCTCCGTTAGTTGAATATGCCATATTGCCGCTATCTCCAACGGCGACAAACTTGCCGCCGCCATACGCGATGCTGTTGATATTCGATGTTCCGAATTTGCTATCACCTACGAGTTCCCAGCCTGTGCCGTTAGTTGAATGTGCCATATTGCCGCCATCTCCAACGGCAACAAACTTGCTGTTGCCATACGCGATGCTGTTGATATTCGATATTCCGAATTTGCTGTCACCTACGAGTTCCCAGTCTGTGCCGTTAGTTGAATGTGCCATCTTGCCTTTCCCAACAGCGACAAACTTGCCGCCTCCATACGCGATGCCATTGATAGTCGATACGGCGAATAATGTACTGACATCAACGGCTTCCCAATCTATGCCAATGGAGTGAAACCATTTTGCATACAAAGTAATGTCAGCAGTTATTGGAGTTCCTTCATCGAATTCATTTCCATTAAGATGCCAGCCTTCAAATTTATAGCCGCCTTTTACAAATTTTGGAAATTCATAGTCCGTATCGCCGGGTAAAATATGGCGAATTTCTTTTTGATCTCCATTGTCCGGTATAAGGGTTACTGTGAACTTAAACTGACCCATTTTTACTTTGATTGTTTCTTTCTTTCCTGCCGACACATTTCCTTCACCACTGCCTCTGGCGAACGGTATTTCGTCACCAATTTTATATCCGTGTATTTCGTTGTTTTCCGTTTCGGCTGTTGTTTTTTTAATAGATGCTTTTACGTCCACCTTATAATGCCCTGTGGGAACGGTGCGGTTTATTGTTTCACCGCCTTTTGCATCAGGAATTTCTTCATATAATTTTCCATCGCGGTAAATAGTGATTTTATGATTAATGCGTTTTAGGGTTGCGGGATCATCTTCTCCGGCTTTGCTGTAATATTCATCCAGCACGGAACGCCCGCTTCCGCCGCCTAAGCTGATGGTTAGAGTTCCTTCCCCTCTCCAGTCAGTGAAGCAGCCTGTCAGAACAACGAAAACCGTCAAAAGCAAAACAATCTTTTTCATACAATTCTCCTTGTTTTTTTACCACTAACCTCACGAACCCTTGCTTCGTTATCTTTTTTTGGTTCGTGTGCGTACCGAAGGTACGAGTTAGTGTGGTTCGTGGTGAAATTCATACTTCTTGTCTT
>JAIRRJ010000014.1 GCA_031256035.1 Treponema sp.
CGCCTGTTTCCTGCCTGCGGCTCTTTTCACTATGCCGCTTCGCCTGCGAAAAACCATTTTTCCCTGAAGGGGTTTCCAATTTGTCATAATACATAAAAAGCCAGGCAGCCGCCCACGATCTCCTGAAAAGGGAAACCTCTTTTTGAAAGAGTTTGCGGTATTCGTCCAATAAAGCTGGATCTGCCTCGCTGATCCTGTTAAGTATCGCGGCCAGATTCTTTCCGGCTTTTTCTTTATCCAACTGCGATGCCTTTTTCATTTCTGTTCCCGCTCAATTAAAATGCGCACCGCTTCCACGGCTGTCTTTATGGCCAGTTCCGTATCATGGCAGTGGGGGTTGCTCATACCGGCTTTTTCGCGTTCCTGGTTCCACACCACGTTCAGCACACAGCCGGCGCGCGCGCCAAGTATCTGGCTTACGATGTAGAGGGTCGAACTTTCCATCTCCGATGCAAGGCAGCCGGCTTTAATCCACGCTTCCCACTTGTCTTTTAGCTCATAACCTATTGGCATCCTGCCGGGGCTGTGCTGCCCGTAAAAGGAATCCTTACACTGCACAATCCCCGCGTGCCACTTTGCGTTTAAGTTTTTCGCGGCTTCCACAAGCGCGTTTGTAATGTCAAGGTTCGCGACCGCGGGAAACTCAAGCGGAACATATTCCCTTGTTGTCCCCTCCATGCGGATTGCGCCTGTGGCAATTACAACGTCCCCGCCAGTAACGGGCAGAGCCATGCCGCCGCAGGTTCCAATCCTTATAAAGTTGCGTACTCCTGTCTTGTAGAGTTCTTCCACGGCAATTGCCGTAGAAGGCCCGCCCATGCCGGTGGATATGACCATTACCGTCTTTCCTGCCAAATCACCGAGCCATGTGGTATATTCGCGGTTCTGGTGAAAAAAATAAGGCTTATCAAGGTGAGAGGCTATTTTTTCCACCCGCCCGGGATCGCCGGGGAGGATGGCGTATAACGCGCCATGGGTATCGTCAAAATCAATGTGGTATAACTTTTCCATCACCTTCGCCCCTTGTCGTAGGGAATACCTGCGGCTCTTGGCGCCTGAGATTTCTTTGAACTGAACGCGAGGACAACAAGAGTTGCAATGTAGGGGATCATCTTGTAGACATAGCTTGGAATGGGGACGGCGTGCATGAAGGAAATGCCTGAATACGAAGATGAAATGGCTTTCATAAGACCAAAGAAAAACGCTGCCGCTAAAATGCGCCCCGGCCTCCATTGGCCGAATATCAAAACCGCCAGCGCCAAAAATCCGTAGCCGGAGACTTCCGCATTAAACTGTGTGGATGTCGGGATGATAAACACAAGCCCGCCAAGACCGGCAAGCGCTCCTGAAATCATCACGCCCGCATAGCGCATCCTGTATACATTTATACCCGCAGAGTCCGCCGCCTGAGGGTGTTCGCCGCAGGAGCGCAGGCGCAGCCCGAAGCGCGTCTTGTACAAAACCACCGCCGCTGCCGCCAAAATGAGAAAACCAAGGAAAGTGGTAAGATACGTGTTCCTGAACAACAAAGGACCTACAAGCGGAATATTACCTAACACAGGGGCATTGTCGATGCGGAACTGGTTAACAAAGGGTATCTGCTGGACGGTGCGTATCTGCCTTGCGACATAAATAGCTACAGCCGGGGCAAGCATGTTGATTGCGGTGCCGCTTATAATCTGATCGGCTTTCATGTTAATCGAAGCATAAGCGTGTAACAGCGAAACCAAGACGCCTGTCACAGCCGAGATCAACACTGCCATTACAAGCACAGACTGGCCCGGGATATGCTTTTGCACATAACTAATGAATAAAATCCCTGTAAATCCGCCCATGATCATAATACCTTCAAGGGCGATATTGATAACGCCGGAACGTTCTGAAAACATACCGCCAAGTGCGACTATCAACAATGGTATCGAAAAGAACATGGTCTGCTGAACGAGGAAATACAACAGGCTCATAACTCACCCCTGCGCTTTTTAAGTGAATTGAAGAAGCCTCTGATAAGAAGGGCAAAGGCGCTGAAATAAATAATCACGGCGATAATAATTTCGATAACCTGGGGGGCAAAATCATATAACTGCATATTGAAACCGCCCACATTCAGGTAGGCGACTAAAAGTCCTGAAAAGATGATCCCCAATGGATTATTCAATCCCAAAAGGGCGACCGGGATACCGTTAAAACCTTCTGTTGCAAGCACATCGACAACGGTAATCCCCTTCCCCGAACCTGCGAGGTACAAAAGAGCGCCGCCAAGACCTGCCATTGCACCGGCAATTACCATCGAAAGAACAATGCTGCGCTTTTCGTTGACACCGGCATAACGGGCGGCTTCGCGGTTAAAGCCGCATGCTTTAAGCTCGTAACCGAAGGAAGTTTTTTCAAGGATGATGTATATCAAAACGGCAAAGAGAATCGCTATAAAAATGCCGGAATTGGCGCTAGAAACATTGTAACCGTCCCGAAAAACGGCATCCATCCCCATCTTGGGCAGGTTTGCCGCATTTGCCACGCGCATACTCTGATTTTTAAGAGAATCAAAAATTGTTTTTGTTATAAGGAAATTGACTAAATACATGCCAACATAATTTGTCATTATACAGGCGATAACTTCGTTCACATTAAAAAGCGCTTTGAACAGGCCGGGAATTGCGCCCCATAAAGCGCCTGCAAGCATGGCCGCCGCAAGCGCAGTAATCCAATGAAGATGACCGGGGAGAAAATCACACTTTACCCCGACAAGCACCGCGGCATACGCGCCGACAATAAACTGACCGGCGGCACCTATGTTAAACAAACCCGTCCTTGAAGAAAAACCGACCGAAAGGCCGGTCATGATAATCGGGGTTGCAAAATAAAGAACCTGCCCCAAATCCTTCATGTTGGAAAAACCGCCGGAGAGGATTGACCAGAAACCGTCAGCAGCTTGCGCCGCGTTGCTTACAAGCAGGATTAAAAAACCAACAAAAAGCCCTACGATAATGGCGGAGACAGAGGAAAACACATTGACAAGCGAAGGTGTAAATTTTAGTTTCATGCGACTTCCCGCTTTGCGCGGGTAACTCCGTTGCAAGATGAAGAACCTGCCATATAAAGACCAAGTTCCTGGAAACTCACTTCCTTTGGCTTAACGTTTGCGACGATCTTTCCTTCAAAAATAACAAGAATTCTGTCGCTGACATCCATTACTTCATCAAGTTCAAGAGAAACCAAAAGCACGCCTTTTCCCTTGCTGCGTTCGGCGACAAGCTGTTTGTGAATGTATTCGCACGCGCCGACATCCAGCCCGCGGGTCGGCTGGACTGCAATCAAAAGGGATGAGTCCCTCGATATTTCACGCGCGATAATTGCCTTCTGCTGGTTGCCGCCCGACATACTGCGGGTAACGGTACGCGCCCCCTGCCCGCACCGAATGTCAAAGCTGTTGATCATGTTGTCTGCAAAAGCGAATATCTCGTGGAATTTAAGGAAGCCCCTGCTTTGAAACTTCGGGGTAAAATAATTCTGCAGCACAAGATTATAGGCGAGGTTATAATCCAGCACCAGCCCGTGTTTGTGCCTGTCTTCCGGGATGTGGGACATACCGCGCGAACGTATATCGGCGCGGGTGATTTCTTTTTCTTCAAGGAAAATACGCCCGGCATCGGGTTCAATCATACCGGCAAGGGCGTAAACAAGCTCCTGCTGGCCGTTCCCGTCTATGCCTGCGATACAGACAATCTCCCCCGCGCGAACTTCAAACGATGCGTCATTCACCAGCGCCTTTCCGTGGGTTTTACTGTTGACGGTAAGATTTTCCACCCGCAGGATTACATCTCCGGGCTGCTGCTCCGCCTTTTCTACGGAAAGGCTTACCTTGCGGCCAACCATCATTTCTGACAGTTCTTCTTTGGAAACGGACGCGACATCAACAGTCCCGATGCACTTGCCCTTGCGCAATACCGTACAGCGGCTTGCGGCAGCCTTGATCTCATTCAGCTTGTGGGTAATAAAAAGAATCGACTTGCCTTCCGCTACAAGGTTTTTCATTATGTGCATTAACTCTTCGATTTCCTGCGGAGTAAGAACCGCCGTAGGTTCGTCAAAGATCAATATTTCGTTTTCGCGGTAAAGCATTTTAAGGATTTCAACCCTCTGCTGCATACCGACAGTGATGTCGGATATTAAAGCGTCGGGGTTTATTTCCAGTTTGTAGCGTTTAGATAATTCCATTACCTGGGCGCGGGCATTGTCCAGTTCCAAAACGCCGCGTTTGACAGTCTCCGCGCCCAAAATAATGTTTTCAAGAACGGTAAAATTATGCACCAGTTTAAAATGCTGATGCACCATCCCGATACCCAGCTTTCTTGCGTCATTCGGTCCGTTGATGCGGACGACAGCGCCGTTCTTTTTAATCTCACCCTTTTCAGCCTGATACAGGCCGAAAAGGATGCTCATCAGGGTGGATTTACCCGCCCCGTTTTCACCTAACAAAGCGTGGATTTCACCTTTTTTGAGCTGGAGGGTAACATCGTCATTGGCGACAATGCCGGGAAATACCTTGGTAATCCCGGCCATCTCAATAAGGTAATCCATGGACTACCGGACTTCCGTAACCCTTGTCAAGCTGACAGGCACTACCTTTGGGCTGCCTTCGCTGTCAAGATTGTCCATTCTGGGGATAGAGCCATTCGCCAGCCTTCTGAAAACAGCGTCATAATCAGCCTTGCCGAAAGTCTGGAATCTGGAAGTGTTCATGGGAAGACCTACGCCGTCGTTTGCCGCGGAGAAAACCAGTTCCTTCCCGCCGGGGAATTTCTTGGCATAGTAATCGGAGATACAGGAATAAACCGAAGGGCGCAGCCCTTTCATAGCCGAAGTAATAACCGTGGGGGATTCGGCTGACTGATCGACATCAACGCCGATTACCTTTTTCCCCGCCTGTTCAGCAGCCGCCATGACTGAGAAACCAACCGCGCCGCCGCAGGCAAAGATCACGTCTATCCCGTTGTTGTACCATGAAGCCGCCATTGTCTGAGCTTCGGGCGTAGCGGCAAAACCGCCGGTGTAATGGTAATTCACCGAAACGGAGCCTGAATCCAGCCCCATTTCCACAGCGGCGTATTCCGCGCCCTGGACAAAGCCGTATCCGAAGCGGACTACAGCGGGAACCGCCATTCCGCCCATGAACCCAAGCCTTCTGCTGCCGTCCTTAACAGCCGCGTATCCTGCGAGGAATCCCGCCTGATCTTCGGCATAGTGGATGCCCACAGTGTTGGAGTTAGTTCTGAAATCGCTCCATGTAACGTCATGGGGAGAACCGTCAACAAGGATAAAATTCACATTGGGATAACGATCCTGTGCGATAAATACCGGCACTTCAAAAAGGAAGCCGGGGGTTACGATGATTTTCGCGCCGCCCCTTACAGCCAAGTCTATGGTTGTAAGATAAGCGTCATCGCTCTGTTCGGCAGGCTGATAGTATTTGTGGGAAATGTTGTGTTCTCTGGCATATTGAACCAATCCTTCCCAAGAGCCCTGGTTAAAAGACTTGTCGTCAATGGTGCCGAGATCCGTTACCAGCGCAAGATCAAATGTTTCCGCTTTCTTACCGCACGCCGCCATCAATACAAGAGCGGCAATCAGGACTAAACCGATTTTCTTCATTAAATTTTCCTCCATAAGGGTTGATATGCTTAAAAACAGGATACAGGGGAAAGGCAACGGTGTCAAGGGGGATTAGCCGGATCAAAAAGACTTCACAAATCCACTGTCAGATTGCACTAAATCGCCCTTTTCAAGTACACTCCTCTTATGAACATCTGGTTTGCCACGAACAATGCCCACAAAAAAGAAGAACTTCAGGCTATTCTGGGCAGAACCTTAAAAATACCAAAAGATGAAGGCTTCGATTTTGATCCGGAAGAAACATTTTTGACCTTTCATGAAAACGCCCTGCTCAAGGCGCGTGAATTAAAGAAACTTCTGAACAAGACAGGGGATTTTGTGATAGCCGATGATTCAGGTTTATGCGTTGACGCGCTTGACGGCAGACCGGGAGTTTTTTCCGCGCGTTACGGAGCAGCGGACGGCAGAAACCTTACAAGCCCGGAGCGTAACGCCCTGCTCCTTGATGAATTAGGTAATGCCGCAGACCGAAGCGCTCGTTTTGTATGCGCAATGGTTCTTCTTTTTGACAACGACCGTTTTATTACGGTACAGGAAACACTGGAAGGGGAAATTGTCAAAAGCCAGGATGTAAGGGGAGAAGGCGGCTTCGGCTTCGATCCTGTTTTTTTAATCCCTGAGTTTCGCCGCACACTTGCCGAGCTTTCAGCGGAAGAAAAAAACAGCCTAAGCCACCGCGGAAAAGCGGGAAAGATAATCGCGAATATTTTAAGAGAATTCAAATAGGAAGCCGTCTGATTTTTTGGGAGAACAACTTTGTCAAAACTAAAACTTGAAGCGGAACTCAACGAACCGCAGATGCTGGCGGTACGCGCCATTGAAGGACCGGTTCTGATCATTGCCGGAGCCGGTTCGGGGAAAACGAGAGTTATCACCTACCGCATTGCACACATGCTGGAAAAAGGAATTCCTCAGTCGGCTTTACTTGCCCTGACCTTTACCAACAAAGCGGCAAAGGAAATGGAAACAAGGGTAAAGGACTTGACCGGAAAAAAACTGCAAAGCCTTACCGTAAGCACCTTTCATGCTTTCGGCCTTCAAATCATAAGGGATGAATCCGAACTGCTTGGATACAGGAAGAATTTCTCAGTTTATGATGAAACCGACCGGCTGACGCTCATTAAGGATTCATTGCGGGAATGTAAAATGAATCCCGGCAAGGTAGATATTTATGCACTCGGCCAGTTGTTTTCAAAAGCAAAGACGGGGCTTGCCGGATGGGGCAACAGCGAAATGCAGCCGGTGTATGAAGAGTATCAGCATGGGCTAAAAGTCTACAATGCGGTAGATTTTGACGACCTTTTAACCATTCCGCTTGAATTGTTTGAAAAGTACGATGACGTTGCACAAAAGTACCGCAAAAAGTACCGCTACATCATGGTGGATGAATTTCAGGACACGAGCCTTATCCAGTACCGGCTCATGAAGCTGCTAACTGAAGGAAAAAACGCCAATGTATGCGTAGTCGGCGATGACGACCAGTCAATTTATTCATGGCGGGGAGCAAATTACGAAAACCTTTTGATGTTTGAAAAAGATTTCCCCTCGCGGATTGAAATAAAACTTGAGCAGAATTACCGCTCCACTTCAACTATCCTTGACGCAGCGAACGGCGTAATATCGCATAACACCGGCAGGAAAGAAAAAAAACTCTGGTCTGGCAATGCCGGCGGCAAGCCTGTGGAATTGTTCTACCCCGAAAATGAAAGAGCCGAAGGGGAATTCATCGCAAGGCAGATCAGGCATTTGGCGATTATCGAAGATTTCAAATACCACGATTTCGGAGTACTTACAAGGACAAACTCCCTTGCGCGGAACATAGAAGAATCATTTTTGGCGGATAACATCCCCTATCGTGTGTCGGGGGGGACAAGTTTTTTCCAGCGCAAGGAAATAAAGGATATAACTTCGTACCTGCGGGTAATCGCCAACCCCAACGATGACGTGAGTCTTTTGCGGATCATTAACACCCCCCGCAGAGGCATAGGCAAAACAACTATTGCCGCATTAAGCGATGCTGCGAGAAAAAACCGTTCAACCATTTGGGATTCCCTTTCGCGCCTTAATTACGAACGTTCGCGGCAGCAGGGTCTTTTTCAGGACAAGGCCGCAGCAACAGAACTGGAAGAATTCACCTCGCTAATCGAAAATAACCGCACGCAGATACTGGAGAGGCAGGCAGAACCGGGCAAGAGCGTCTTGCGAAGCAAGACGTGGACTCTCTCCCAATGCGTCCGGTCGTTAGTCGATCAAATTGACTACTGGAGCTACCTTGTCCTAGAACACGGCAAGGATGAAAAAAAAGCCCGCTGGAAATACGCCAACATTGAATACTTTATCCGCATGATTGAAAACTGGGAAACAGACCCCGACAATCTTGATTCAGGCCTGTATCCGTGGCTTAACCGGATAAGCCTTATCACCCGCGATGACGGAGCAGACGATAACGAAGGCAAGGTCAACCTTTCTACCATTCACGCCGCCAAGGGCTTAGAGTTTCCTGTAGTCTTTATCGCAGGCGCGGAAGAGGGATTGATTCCCCATGAACGAAGCATCAGCGAAGACGAGGACAACGAAGCTGGCAGCATTGAAGAAGAGCGCCGCCTTTTCTATGTCGCCATAACAAGGGCAAGAGAAAAGTTGTACATAACAAGCTGCCAGAAACGCCGCCATCTTCAAACTGCCGCCGAATGCTCCCCTTCCCCCTTTCTCGCGGAAATACCGGTTGATTTAATTACATACCATGAAGCTGTAAAAGAAGAAGTAACCGAAGCGCAGGCTGAGGATTTTATCGCGCAGATGAGGGCAAGGATGACGAACCCCGCCGCAGAGCAGCGGGGTATTAAACCCGCTTGCGAATAAAATAGCAGCAAAGATATTATTTTACGTTTACAGCAAAAACAGTTCCAGCCATTCTTTTACTTCATTTACCCATATTTGGTTTTTATAAACTATTGGCTTAACAGAATCCGGTTTGTTTGATTTTCCGCCAAGCATATGATTGCTTCCGGGTCCGGTTACTGTTATCAATTTATGTTGTACTGATTTTTTTTCCAGGGCGCTGTTCAATTTTACTGAATTACTGTAGGGAATTACAACATCATTTAACCCATGAACCAGCAATGTCGGCGGTATTTCTTCGGCTTCATGGACAAAAAAAATGGGGGAAATCTCTTTGGCGTATTTCTCATATTCCGGCCAGTCATTTTGGTTTGTCCAGTCATATTGTGAAAGTGTTATTTTTTGTCCTGTCAGTTCAGTACCTAACCGTGATAGTGTTGTTAATCTTTCTTCTATTGTTTCTCCGTAATAGGTCATAGACGACCAGCCAAGATCATCGGTACAATCGCTAAGCCCTGATAAACTTACACATGCTGATATTTTTATATCCCTGCTGTCATTCTCTTGATAATATTTATACCCATAAAGCAAACCAAGATGTGCGCCGGCAGAATATCCTACAAGTATATAATCTTTAACTACAACACCGTTTTTTATTAAAACCTCATTAATTTTTATCAGTGCATTGTCAACATCGGAAATCATGTCATTTATATGAATAGTATTTTTTAATTGCTTCATCTGTCTGTAGCCAATAGTAACAAACGTAGTGTTTTCAGTGAATTCGGTTAAAAACAACGGATGCCATAATTTATTTCCGAAAAAATAAAATCCTCCGTGAATATAAACTATTACATGACCGTTGTTATTTCCTCTGGGAAGTAAAATATTAAACGTTTGCTTCTCATCAGCGCCATAAGGTATATTTTCAAATGTCCATTGAACAGTCTTTGTGCAGCCTGTAAGAAAGATGAAAAAAACAATAAAAGCAAAAATAAATAATTTATTATTCATCTGCGTCCTTGTTTATTCTAACTTTTCAGGCAAATATACAGTCATTGTACATTTTTTACCACCGCATATAATACTTTCAATAAATTCCATTTTTATATCATCACCAAATGCGGCTTTGAACATATTACCTGTATATATCGCCGAATATTCGATCGCGAATTCTTTTTCCATGTTTTGCCTCTATATCACTGGCGAGCCGTGAAATCCATTCTTTGTCCATAATTAAGAGTTACTCCTTTTATATGTCATATTTTCATGTCCAAATCAATACTCTTACAATAGTCCCTATACCCTATGCGCCGATACGCATTAACCGCATCGGGACGCCCCTGGAGTACGCCTATTTTTTTTCCACACTGGATACCATCACGTTCAGCTTTTTGAATTAGGTAACCTGCAATACCAAGTTTGCGGTATCCCGGCAGCGTTGCTACCCAAGATATATTGATGAAAATATCTCCATGTTGCGACATACATACGCCTGCCGGCAATCCGTCATATTCCGCTAAATAAAAGAATTGCCCTTCGTTCTCCATCATTTCAATATAATGCTCAAAAGAAAATAATCTATATCCAAATACTCCATTAAGAACTGCGCCTGCCATTTTTAGCTGAGAAATTTCTTTAATACGAAATAAATTCAGACGTTTGTCCGGCTTGGGAAGAGGCGTGTCCAATAATTCGTGCGCCATACCTGTTGATCCTGATCCGCTTTTGAAAAAACCTGTTGCCATGAATACTTCTTCCGGATTTTCCTCAAGATTATCTGTAAGAAAAAGCAAATTATCAGGTATCTCCTTGTTTTTTATGCGCTGCATTACATGATTGATATCAGACGTTTCAACAGAATAAGTATAAGTTACATCACCTGTAAGCCATCGCAGACCGTTCTCATGGTGATTTTCTATTCCACGTAATTTTCCAAGCATATCCCAATACAGAAAATGCCCGCGATTGATGAGTTCAGCGTATTGTTTGTTAGTCATTTTATCATTCATTTTACGCTCTCCTTACACTAAGCTTAGCAAAACAGAAACATGAAAAATGAACATTTTCGGACATTTTATCATTTTTCCATAACAGGCGTGTACCATTCCATTTGACAATAAGTTCCGTCATATTTTCCGGTATCTATTCTTTCAAAATAGACTTTATCCCAGGACATTCTATATTTTGCCTGATCATCATGGTCGAATTTCCATATTGCTTTATACATCATTTCCGCAACATCCGCATTTAAGTCGTAATAATGGTGCTGCCCTATATAGTGGAACCGTGCGCATAATGAAGCATCGAATGTATAACCGCTAAAACCTTGCGGAATGTGCGATAAATCTTTCACCTGAACCGAAGGAGCATAATCTGAATATTTTTTCTCATAATTTCTATTTAGGGTTAATCCTATATATACATTGGGATTTATCACCTTTTTTATTGTGCTGCGGTCATTATTCCAGAATTGTATTGCCGCTTTTGGGGCTGCTGTAAGTGCATCAACAAAAGGAATCCGGCGGCTTTTACCTACAACGTGAAACTGCGGAACCATGACAAAATCAGGCCCGAAAAATAACCCGCCGTCCATATTGTTTTCATTGTATAGGTGCAATGGCGGCTTGACTTTCACAATTTGCCCGGACTTACGCAGATCGCCCGGCGTTATCCCGAATTCACGCTTAAATGATCTTATGTATGACTGTTCATATTCAAAATCATAATCAAGAGAAATATCCAATATATTGGTATTGGTTTTGAGCAAAACATCAAGGCTTGCCGCTAATTTTCGGGAACGGATATATCCGGCTATAGTCGTCTTAAAGGCAAACCGGAACAGCCTCCGTAAATGCCCGTCCGATAACGAGTATTTTTTGGCGAGAATATCTATATTGATACCTTCACCAATGCCTTTTTCTATATCGATCAATACATTTTCAAGCAAATCATACGGCTTAATCATTTGATCATTTTACCGTAAAACAACAGCCGCAGAGAGTGCCAAATCCTCTTAAAGATGTTCCCCTTTTCATAGGCAGCCGCGGTCAATAGAATAAGGCGGTTTACTTCACCGTATTCGTCTGAAACAACAAGATGCCCGGCTGGGAAATTAACCGGAAGAGGAGCGCGAAGCGGTTTATTAATAATTGTTTTATACAAAAGTGAATCTGCGCGGCCATGCGGGGCAGTAAAAACCGCGCTATTGGCAATTTTAAGTTCAACTTCATTTGCCTTTCCCTTCCAGAGACGGGCATTTTCGATCTTTCCGATTACCGGGCGGACTGTTTTGAAATTGTCAAATGCCCATGAGAGGAGTTTTGCGCCGTCTGCATCGCGGATACGGTCACCGCCGGATGCGGCAGGCGCACCGAGGATGACGGCGATAAAGCGGGTATGATCCCTTTGCGCGGTAAGGGCGATGTTGTAACCCGCCTCGTCTATGTAGCCGGTTTTAAGGCCGTCAACGCCGGAAAAAGTTTTTAACAGGTTATTGCGGTTGTACTGGACAATGGTGCGCGGATTGTCGCGGAAAGCCTGCGGCATGTTATCTGCTACAGGATAGGCAAAAACAGGCATTGAGTGAAATTCGCCAAGGCTCCACGGATGGAGTTTCAGCTACTGCCGGCAAATTTAAGCAAACTCTCCCGCTGTAGTCATATTGTCTTCTGAAATGCCTG
>JAIRRJ010000041.1 GCA_031256035.1 Treponema sp.
TGACCGTTTCAAAAGTTCGCGAGATACCGTCAGAATTTTTTATTTTTTCTTCAGTAACAACTTTCCGGCCTTCTCTGAGAGTGGTCCGGTCCGCCTCCATTATCAGTTCCGCCACATCGGCGGGGAATCCAAAACCTTCCATGTCACTCTTCCCGATTATATCTTTTTCCTTAACACAATTAATTTCTTCCGCAAATTTATTGCACCGCGTATAGTTTAATTTCATATCCTTGCAAATAACAACATCAGGAATTGAATCGAATATCGCGTTAAGTAAAGCGTTCCTCTCCGTGACAAGGTGTTCAAGGCGTTTCCCTTCGTTACGGTTTCTGTAGTACATGAATATTAACAGGACAAGCACGACTAAAGACAGGCTTACCGCGCCTATAAGCCACGGGCGCTGCGCTTCCGCCAGCTTCCTTTCATAGTCGAACATCCGGCTTTTCCAGTAGGTGTTGATTCTTTCAATGTTTATTTGTTTCTGTGCTTTTTTGATGATAGAAGCCAGTATTTCTTCGTTTTTATTAAAGCCTAAATATACTTCTTCCTGCGTGCTAAAAATAATGTTAGCCATATATCCGGGTTTTTCAAAGTAATTATTCATGGTGAAAAGCGCGTTTTCTGAAGCCATTACAAGGTCTACTTCGCCTCTTTCCAGCGCATACATGGCCTCGATAATCGAATCATAATATACGAGATTGGAATCATATTTGAACCATGATTTGTACATCTCCTCGTAGTTTGTGCCGCGGCTGATGCCAACCCTTGCACGGGCAACCTGATACATATCCAGCTGAGGGTAATCAATTTTTGATAATAGCGCGTAATAGCATGTATAATAACGTTCTGACCACAAATATTTTTCTTTGCGTTCCGGCGTGTAACCCAAAGCTGAAACAAATGCCGCTTCGCCTTTGTCTACCATTTCCAGCGCTCTATAAAACGGTGTGTCTTTATCTGTTACGATTTGGAATTGTATACCGGTGAGCAGCGATATTTCTTTGAGCATATCCGGCATAGAGCCTTGAAACTCGTTATCTTTTTTGTTGAAAAAACAAACCGGATAATAATCATGTTCAAGGGCGGCAGGTATTTTCAAACCGCTTTTTTCCAGGTTTTCTATATACGCAATCTCTTCGCTGGTGAATGTTCTGCGCAGTTCATGTTTAGCGTATTCACGCCTGCCGTGATCGTAAAGATAAAACAGATTATCAATCCCGCCCGCTTCAATATATTTGTCAACAACCGATATAATCGGTCTAAGATCGGGATTTTTTGTCGTCATGGACACAGGTGCGTAAACAAGCGGGAAAAAATTCTTGGATAGAATCCATGGATAATCTTCAAATTCAACAGAGATAACTGCATCAGTAACAAAGGCGTCAATTTTGCCGGAGGCTAAATTCTCAACCAGTTCCTGTGAATTAAGCAAATGCACAAATTCAAAACTCAGGCCGGGATATGCTTCCATGATAGACTGAGCGATGACACCTCCTTCATAAAAACCAATTCTTAAACCGTTTACATCCTCTTCTTTTTTAAATTTGTCCCTGTTTGCATCAGAATAAAAAATCCCAAATGAACGTGCGGCTATAGGGTTTGTCATGAAATAAACCTGCCTGCGCTCAGGTGTTAGTATCATATCGCCGGTGAAATCCAGACTGTTTTCAAGTCTGCTTATTATGGAATCCCAACCATGGGTCTCCTGGACAAAAGGGATGTTGAATAATTCCGACAGAAATTCACAAAACAGAGTCGAAAAGCCCGCGTTTGTACCATCAGATCTTTTGAAAGCTTCTGTTGTCCTCATGCTGCCGTAAGAAAAGCTGCGCCCTGAAGCCTGAAATGCCTCTATCGCGGCTATTTCACCGCTCGTTATACCGGGAACATCACGGTAAGACTTTATATTGCTAATGCCATTAAGCGGCTTCGCTGATTTAGGGGAGCATCCTGATAAGCCGATTACCAGAGGAAGCAGCAATATGATACTCCTTAAGGAGTATCTTGCCATTGTAACTTTAGTTTTCATGACTTTCCATCCTCATCAAATTCTGCCGCGTCAATTTGACGCGTTCACCGGCGTTAGGTGCCTCAAGAGGCAGTTCCATAATTCCTGTGATGTGAAAGGCTTGCTGACGCAGTCTTCCATTCCGTTTGTAATGTATTGCTCCCGGTTATCAGACATGACGTTAGCTGTCATGGCTATAATGGGCGTTCCGGTGTCCAGTTTAATTATTTCTACTGTTGCTTCAAGCCCGTCCATCACCGGCATATGTATATCCATAAAGATCAAATCAAAGCGTTTTTCACCGCTTTCCATACGCCGCCTGACCGCTTCCACCCCTTCTTTTCCGTTTCCCGCTACAACGGTTTTTAGCCCCACCCGTGCAAAATGTTCGCATATGAGCTGCTGGTTCATTTTGTTATCGTCGCAGAGCAGAACTTCTCCTTCAAAAACAGGTTTCTCAATCTGTTTTACCTTGATGGGGCGATCCCGCTCAGGCACGTCTATTGTTTTGAAGGTTAAATCAAAACTGAACTTGCTGCCCAAACCGGGCATACTTTCCACGGAGAGCGTACCGCCCATCAAGTTGATGATGCTTTTCGTTATGGTAAGCCCAAGCCCTGAGCCGCCGTATTTGCGCGTTGTGCTTACTTCCGCCTGCATGAAAGGTTCGAATATTCTCGCTGTCTGTTCAGCCGTCATGCCGATACCGGTATCTTTTATCACAAAACTAATTGTTATGTTCCCGTTCGGTTTTCCCTTGACCGTGGCTGCTATTTTGACCGAACCGGTATTGGTAAATTTTACCGCGTTGGAAAGAATGTTGATTATAACCTGACGCAGACGCGTCGGATCGCCAAGCAGTTTCTTGCCGACCGGCGGTTCAGCGTAAAAGTGCAGGGCGATGCCTTTTTCCTCGGCTTTTGGCGCAATCAGCGTCCGGCAGGCGGCGAATATTTCGTGCAGGTCAAAAGAAATTGTTTCCAGCTCCATTTTTCCCGATTCGATTTTTGATATATCCAGAATGTCGTTGATTATTTGCAAAAGCCACTCTGAGTTTTCCAGAATTTTACTTAGGTATTCTTTTGTTCTTTCGGGGATTTCGCCGTCCATTGCCAATTCGGAAAAGCCTATGATGCTGTTCATGGGCGTGCGTATCTCGTGGCTCATATTGGCGAGGAATGTGGATTTTGAGCGTGAAGCCGCCTGCGCCGCCTCTTCCGCCGCTTTGCGCCGGGTTACATCACGCGATATGCCCATGATCCCGATTACTTCTCCGTTGTGAAAAATCGGAGACTTTATAGTTTCAACTAACACTCCTTTTTCATCACCGGACTGCTTCATGATGTGTTCTTCAAAAACAAAAGGCTTTTTTTCATTTATAACTTTTCTGTCTTCTCCGATAAAGTCTTCCGCTGTTTTTTCTGCAAAATTAAAAGCTTCCGTGTCGGTTTTGCCGATTATATCCTTTTCGCTGATGCCGAAATATTTTTCTATACTTTTGCTGCATCGTGTGTAACGGGATTCCAAATCCTTGCAAAAAATAAAATCCGGTGATGTATCAAATATTGCCATGAGTTTGGAAGTTTCAAGTTCAAATTCTTCTGTCCGCTTTGCGACTAGACGTTCAAGCCTTTTTTTCTCGCTTGCGCGTCTTTGGAATAAAATAAAAAGCAGAATAAGTACGCACAATGACATGACAAGCGCGCCAGTCAGCCAGGGACGCTGCGCCTGCAGCAGCTTTTTCCGGTAATCGTATGTTTTGTGCGACCATTGTTCCGATATTAATTTTGTGTCGATTTGCGCAAGCGCTTTGTCAACGATGGAGCGCAGGACAGCTTCATCTTTGTTAAACCCGAAATTTGATTTGAATGTATTGTCGAATATGATGTTGGCTTTATAGCCTACATATTCCTGATAATGTGTCAGGGCATACAGATGATTTATTCTCGACATCATCATGTCTATCTCATTTTTTTCCAGAGCATGAAAGACATAGCTTGGGTTATCATATTCAAAAATATATTTATGGCTGGGAAACCGCGAATAAAACAATTCGGCATGCGCGGTGTTCTTTACCACGCCCACTTTCACGTTGTACACGTCATTGATACTGATATTCGGGAAACTTGATTTGGATAAGAGCGCGGAGTTGTCTGTAATCATTGAGGTTTCTGACCATAAGAAGTTCCCCTCGCGTTCTTCCGACCTGAGCAGCTCGGAAAGCATGGACACTTCACCGCTCTCCAGCATATTCAGCAAAACAGTCCATGTTGCGTCCTTGTCGTTAGCAATCTTAAAAGACAGCCCCGTGATTTTCTCCACTGCGCCCAGCAAATCAATGGCAATCCCCTGCCATTGATTTTCATAGGGATTGTAAAAACAGACCGGATAGTTGCTGATTTCCGCCGCGATGCGCACAACATTGTTGTTTTCCAGATATGCCTGTTCTTCTTCACTAAACTCGATGGCGTTGATTTTACCGCAAAAAACTAACAAAATGACAACAGAGATCGCTAAACGTAATCGCCAACTTTGTCGGCGCCGCAATATTTTTGTTTCTTTAAACATATTAGTTCATCTCCATCCATTTTATTTTCAGTTTGACGAAAGTTTTCGCCGCCGTGTCAAAATCAAAATCTTCCATCTGCTCCATGAGCTTTTCACTTCCCGGTAAATTACGAAGACCTTCAATCAGTTTCAGACACGCCGGGTTGCCGCTTTTAAGCAGAGGTTCCAGTTCTTCAATCAAAGCGCGGGCTTCTTTCGCGTCAATGGGTCTTGGGGGAGCGGCTGCATGAACAGCGGTGTCAGCCGTCATCAGTGAAAACTCTTTCAAAGCCGCGTCCAATTCAGCTTTAAGCGCGTTCATTTCCTCAGGCGTTACAATGTTTTTCTCGTTCAATAAATGGCTTTCCACAACGGCGGCGGCTTTTTGCAGATCTGTTTTACCGAGTTGTCCCGCGTTGCCTTTCAGTCCGTGAACCAGCCGGTGCGCCAGCTTGATGTCTCCGCTTTCTATCGCTTTATCAATCTCATTGTATCTATTTTGACCTTCCTTAATAAAATTGCGGATCAGCCTTTGCCGCAGCTCTTCATCGGCTTGAGCAAATTGAATTTCCGTTACGGATTGTTTTTTCACCGGCGTTAAGTGCCTCAGGAGGCATTTCCACAATTCCTGTGAGGTGAAAGGTTTGCCCATGCAGTCTGCCATCCCGTTCGCAATGTATTGTTCCCGGTCATCGGACATGACGTTTGCTGTCATGGCTATTACCGGTGTTTCTGTTTTCAGTTTGATTATTTCCGCCGCCGCCTCAAGCCCGTCCATCACAGGCATATGAATATCCATGAAAATTAAATCAAAGCGTTTTTCGCCGTTTTGTATACGCTGTTTGACCGCTTCCACCCCTTCCCTGCCGTTTTCTGCTACAACAGTTTTAAGCCCCACCCGCGCAAGATGTTCGCATATAAGCTGCTGGTTCATCTTGTTGTCTTCGCAGAGCAGAATCTCTCCGTCAAAAACAGGCTTCTCAATCTGTTTGTTACCGGAGAACCGTTCATGCTCCGGTATGTCTGTTGTTTTGAAGGTCATCTCAAAACTAAACTTGCTGCCCAAACCGGGAGCGCTTTCCACGGAAAGTGTACCGCCCATCAGATCAATAATGTTTTTGGTTATGGCAAGACCTAAGCCTGTGCCGCCGTACTTGCGTGTCGTCCCCGATTCCGCCTGGGTAAAGGGTTCAAAGATTTTAACTATCTGTTCACTTGTCATGCCGATGCCGGTGTCTTTAATCTCAAAATGTATGGTGATGTCGCCATTCGCCGTTCCGGTTTTTTCAGAGACTGACGCTGCCATTTTGACTGAGCCGGTATTGGTGAACTTTACCGCGTTGGAGAGCATATTAATAATCACCTGGCGCAGCCTTGTCGGATCTCCCATCAGTTTTTTGCCGATGAACGGCTCTGCATAAAAATGCAGGGCAATGCCTTTTTCTTCGGCTTTCGGCGTGATTAATACCCGGCAGGCGGAGAACAATTCATGCAGGTCAAAAGGAATGTTTTCCAGTTCCATTTTTCCTGACTCGATTTTTGATATATCCAGAATGTCGTTAATTATCTGTAAAAGCCATCCTGAATTATCGATAATTTTTTTTAGATATTCTTTTGTTTTGAGGTTGACCGCGTTATACAATGCCAATTCTGAAAAACCGATGACGCTGTTCATGGGCGTCCGCAGCTCGTGGCTCATGTTGGCAAGAAACATGGATTTGGCATGGGAAGCCGCTTCCAGTTTTACCAGAGTGTGCCGCATATCCCTGGCAATCTCGCCCCGCTGCATTATGCTCACAACGATTATACCCCATGAGCGCAGGGCGTATTCTTCTTCTTTGGTAAAAAAACGCTGGCTGCTGAGGTCATCATAGCTCACCAGTCCCCAGAATTCTCCCTTGAGGAATACCGGAACAACCAGTTCTGATTGAATGCCATATTGTTCCAGATGCCGCCGCGCCTGTTCGGATAAACGGCTGATCGGGCCGCTTACGCTTTTCCCGCCTGCCAATATTTTCTCCAGCATCGGCGACACGTCTTGATACAGGAACGTTGTTCCCAACGGTACGCCCGAAAATCCCTCTTTTGTCCATTGATAGAGCATTTTGTACCGGAGTTTTCCATCATCCCCCCGGTGGTTCTGCCAAATATTGAAACGGTCAACAGCCGTGTAACAGCAGATCATTTCAAAGCCCTGCGCAATTGCGTTTTCATAGTTCTCTGGTTCTGATTCAAGGAGAAACGCGGCAGCTTCATTAATTATGCCTAATAGGGCATAATGTTTTTCACGCTCAGCGGAGCGCTTTTGAACGAGTTCTTCAAGTTCGGCTTCCGCCTCATCCCTCCGCTTTGCCATCTCAGAGGCAATTTTTTTCTCTTCGGTAATGTCCTTTAACGCACCCGCGATTCTGAGCGGATACCCGTTTTTATCGCGGATACTTTCGCCATAAGCATGAAAATAACCGTATTCTCCGTTTTTCTTTAACAGCCGGTATTCCGTGTCGAATGATGTTTTACCGGTCATGTCAAGCAAATGCTTCACATAATTGTCAACAGCCCTTTCTTTATCGTCCGGATGCAGCAGGTCAGTCAGACTGTTGAGTACATTGGGAAAATCAAGCTCATTTGCATATCCAAGCATTTTTCTGATCTGATCCGACCAATTAAACGCATTTGCAAGGTTTGTCGGATCATCCTTCACAAGCTCTGTATCCCACAAGCCGATTTTAGCCGCCTGAACAACAAGTTTTAATTTTGCTAATTGCAGTTCATTTAACTCATGCGCTTTAGTGATAATTTCGTTTTGCTTTCTTTCATCATGGATGTCCCGCAGCAAACCGGCTGCCCTTACGGGTTCTCCTGTTGATTTTCGCATAGTGTCACCTAATGCCTGAAAATAGCGGTATTCTCCGTTTTTTATTTTCAAACGGTATTCGACATTGAACGGCGTTTTGCCCGTATAATCCGTCAGATGCCGGGTAAAGGCATCAAGCGTCCGTTCTTTGTCTTCAGGGTGAAGACGGTCGCTCCAGCTATTGAGCCTGTTGGGAAAATCCTTCTCACCGGTAAATCCCAGCATTTGGCGGAATTCGTCCGACCAAATAAATACATTGTCCGGATTGACCGGGTCGCCGTCTGTTACGTCCATGTCCCACAGACCTGCTTGAAGGGCTTTCTCCGCGAGTTTGTATTTCATGATTTCATATCGCGTACTGTATTGCTGATATTGAATCGCAAGCGAAAGATTTTCGAATATTTCTTTTATTTCCGGGGAAACGCCGGCAGCCGGCGTTTTTATGGATATGTCTTTTGATCCGCTCTCTTTTAACAGGCGTCTGCTTTCCGACAGCAGCACCTCAATGCCCGAATACTGAGGGGCGGAATTATTCATCCCTTCATTATACAGCAAAAAAATCCAATTTGATATGGGTTTGCGCCATTTTTTTTCTCTTTTTTCTTTGTTAATTGCTCATAACCCTCTGTCATGGTACAATTTGCTTATGTCGATGCGTGTAAAAGCCGCCCTGGTTATCATGTCGATTGTTTTCGGTGTAACCGTGGCTTTCTTTTTTTTAAGTTTGTCATTTACAAGCCAAAATCTTGTCAAAACCATAGAGCAGGATCTGTCTCTTGTCAGAGATATAGCCGATGATCTTGTCGCTACCAAAATCCGCCTGTTAAAATCAGACGGAGCCACGGTAGCTGAACGCCTGCTTAATGCCGGCTCAACCAAAGAAATGACGGAACTCATGGAACTTCAACTGGATGAATTTCCTGATTTTATTTCTTTGACTGTTTATGACCGGCAGGATGTTATCGTCAACTGCGGCGAACCTATTTCAGATAATATTTTCGCTGTCGAAGACAATAACATACAGGTGGCCTTTGACGGAGAAAGTATTTTTTCCACAACGCATTATAACATCGCATCCGGAACATTTATCATGCATCTATTCGTGCCAATGGGTGAGGAGTTTGTGTTATCTGCAACTGTTTCCGGGATGTTGTTTGCCGATCTGCTGTCAGGCTACCGGCTGTGGCGGACGGGCAATCTTTTTATACTGGACGAGTCAGGCACTTTTATCGCGCACTTCCGCCACGACATGGTTTTGAACCGGTACAATTTTGTTGAAGAATCCAAAATAAATCCCGATTACCGGGTTATCGGTGAATTCTACCAAAATATGTTAACAACCGAGGAAGGCTCAGGTACTTACAACTTTGAAGGAGTAGAACGGCTTTGCATTTATAAACATATTACAGGTTCAAGGGCGGGCTGGCGTATAGCAATATCCGTTCCATTAGACGAAAGCCCCCTCGTGAGCCTGCGGAAGGATTTGCTGTTTTCCGCCTTGTACTTTATGATCGCGGGCGTACTGATTTCAATCTTTGTCTCCGGACTTGTTGCGCGCCCTTTTTACAAAATCGAAGAACAAAACCGCAGCCTTGCCGAACTTAACGAATCTGTCCGCGCCGCTTCCGAAGCAAAGTCCAATTTTCTGGCGCGAATGAGCCATGAAATGCGCACCCCTCTTAACGCAATAATAGGCTTGTCTTCTCTTGCTTTGGAAGCCAATCAGTTGAACGATGAAACTTCATCAAACCTTGAAAAGATAAACAATGCAGGCACAACTCTCCTCAGTACCGTTAACGACATACTGGACATTTCAAAAATCGAAGCGGGTAAGCTTGAACTGGTAACGGCGGAATACGAAGTCGCCAGTATTCTGAATGACACCATAACACAAAGTATTCTGCACATTGGTGAAAAGCCCATCAAATTTGCCCTTGAGATTGATGAAAATCTGCCCATACGCCTGTGCGGTGATGATTTGAGGGTTAAGCAGATTATGAATAACCTTTTGTCGAATGCTTTCAAATATACAAAAGAAGGCACGGTAGAACTTAACGTTAGTTGTAACCAGGACAATGATACAGTTTGGCTGATTGCGCGAATCAGGGACTCGGGTATCGGTATACGGAGCGAGGATGTAGGCAACTTATTCTCCGAATATGCGCAGATGGATGTGAAATCAAACCGTAAGGTAATGGGAACCGGTCTTGGGCTGCCAATTGTCAAAAGACTCGCTGAGATAATGGATGGTTCTATAACTGTTGAAAGTGAATACGGAAAGGGAAGCGTTTTCACGGTGCAAGTTAAACAAAAATTTGTTACTGACAAAATAATAGGGGCGGAGGTTGTGAACAGTTTGAAAAACTTCCGTTTTTCCGATCAAAAACGCCGTAATGGTTCCGCCTTGTTGCGAATTAATCTGTCTTATGTGCGGGTGCTGGTGGTGGACGATGTCGAAACCAATCTTGATGTGGCAAAGGGTATGATGAAGCCTTATAAGATGAAAATTGACTGCCGGATGAGCGGAAGGGAGGCAATTGACGCCATACGAAATGAAGAAGTCCGCTACAATGCGATTTTCATGGATCACATGATGCCGGAAATGGACGGGATAGAAGCTGTGAGGATTATCCGTGAGGAAATTGGAACTGAATATGCCAAAACTGTGCCAATAATTGCCTTGACAGCTAACGCAATCCTGGGAAATGAAGAAATGTTTTTAAGCAATGGTTTTCAGGCTTTTTTGTCCAAACCCATTGAAATTGGCCGCCTTGACGCTGTACTGCGGCAATGGGTACGGGACAAAACCCTTGAAGCTGAACTTAAGATCAAAGAAAACGAACTGCCGGAAATGACAACGGTGCGAACTCTCTCTTTTCAGGTTGACGGTGTTGATTTACAAAAAGGACTTGATCGTTTTGGCGGCGATGAAGAATCCTATCTGCAAATTCTGCGCTCTTACACCACAAATACCCCGCGCCTGCTTACGGTTGTGAAGGGGCTGAATAAAGAAAATCTGGCGGACTATGCAATTACGGTTCATGGGATAAAAAGTTCCAGCCGGAGCATTGGCGCGGAATCTGTGGGAAGCAAGGCGGAAGCTTTGGAAAAAGCGGCGAAAGAAGGCGATTTTAATTTTGTAACCGCCAATAATTCCGTTTTTATTTTTGAAATAAAAAATCTCGTTGACAATTTGGCAAAGGCGCTTGAGCAGATAACGCCGCAAAAACAGAAAACAAAAAAAGACAAACCCGGCAGGGAAGACCTGCTAAAACTCCGCGCCGCCTGCGAGAGTTTTGATATGGACAGCCTGGAAGCAGCGATGGCGCAGATTGAAACTTATGAATATGAAAAAGACGGCGAACTTGTAACATGGCTCAGGGAAAACGCAGACCAGCTAAATTTTTCGGAAATTACTGAAAAATTGTCGGCTATAGCGTAGCTTCTTTCTTCTCCATGTGAATCAACTTTTCGATCATTTCACGATCGTTATTCTCTATGGCGCGGACAATATCCGCCGACATTGCGGCAAGGAAATTAATATCGTAACGGAGTTTATCAGTAAGGGATAACATTTCGCCGTAATCAGTTTTTACTATGGTGCTTGTTTCACGCAGATTCCCCAGCGCATTTGTAATGCCGGAACTTTCGGTTGAAAGTTCACCCAAAGTATCAATAAGCTGAGTCATTGTACCCGCGAAACCGTTAATTTCCTTGGACATACTGTTAATCAGGGCGCCGGTATCGTCCGAGCGTTTTGATGTAGCGTTGATTCCGGCAATGATGTTTGCAAGGGTTTGGGAGATATTCCGCGAATTTTCCCTCGTGCTTTCGGAAAGATGGCGAATTTCATTGGCTACTACAGCGAAGCCCTTGCCCGCATCGCCGGCGTGAGCCGCTTCGATGGCGGCATTCATGGAAAGAAGATTGGTGTTAGACGCAATTACGCTGATGATCCTTATCGCTGACGCTATGCCGTCTATGGACTGGGAAATGCCCTGAACAGCCTGTATCGTCTCTCTCATGGCTTCCTGTCCCCTGGCGGCGTTATCAATTAATGTCTTTATGGAATCCCGTTTCTGCCGCGAAAGTTCGGAAGTACTCTTTATGGAAGTTATCATTTTTCCCGTAAGCGCGGAAGACTCATCAACCGATGCCGATTGTATATTAATGCTCTTGTCCAGCTGCTCTACCAGATTATTGATCTCTTCGATCATACCAAGCGCGCGGGAAATGTGTTCCTTAAGCTGTTGATTGATGTATATTGTAGTCTTTTTTTCTTCTTCAAGAAGCGCCATGTTATAGTGGGCGCAGTTGTCAGGCTTGTTGAGTTTATTAAAAATCGCCGTTGCCATTGACTTGCAGCTTCCGTAACCGCAGGCTGTACAATCGAATATATCATCCTTGGAGAGTTTTTTCAGACTGTGGTAGACCTTGGACAATTCACTTTCGTTGGGATGCACCACCTTGTAATTTCCTGAAAGGTCCTGATATTCCCGTTTGTATTGACCGGGTTTCCAGTAACGATTCAAAACCTTGTGATATTTTTTGTACAACCTTTCCTGTTGTTTTGGATTAAGCTGATTTTCAAGCTTGGCGCTGCGTTTGCGAACGGGGCTTTCAAGTTCGTCCATTGTTTTGTGGACATTCCCCGTACCGGGGCCGCCGTTGCAGCCCATTTCACAGTTGAGGCAGTCCACGAGCAGCGGAAATTCAATATCCGGCTCATTGAGTTTTCCGGCAACTCCGCGTAAATAATGGTAGATTGTATGAACACCTTCGATTTTGCGCGTATTCCGCCTGATGCCGGGCACAAAACGTTCGGCAGTATCCAAAAGGCCGCCGGGAGCGGAAAATGTTACCGCCCGTTCAGCCGGCGCTCCCACATATTCCACTGCGGGATAATTTAAAAGGTCTATCTTTTTCTGCTCAAGAGATTGTTTAAGTGCAAGCATGGTAACGTTGTAATCCCCCAATCCGGTTTCTTCAAATTCACGCTTCTTGGCAATACAGGGAGAAATAACCGCAACCTTATAACTTTGATATTCAGGGTAATAACTTTTAATCATTTTGATTGTATGCAGCATGGGGCTGTCCGCCGGCGCAAGATAGGGCAGCAACTCAGGACGGTAAATTTCGATATAACTTACGATGGCGGGGCAGGGCTGTGCAATCACCATTCTGGGTTTTTTTTCCTTGATGTAATTAACATAGGAAACAACGGTAAGTTCCGCGCCGAAGCTCACGTCAAACATTGCCTTGACGCCCAAAGACTGAAGATAACCGTTTAATCTGAGATAATTTCCTGAAAAGACCGAAGCGACCGCCGGGGCGACAACGGCAATTATTTTCTCCCTTTGTTTAAGGTCTTCAAAAAAACGATCCGTATCGTCTATAGGTTTACGGGCATCGTGGTGGCATGATGCGATACAGTTTCCGCAGCCCAGGCACAGATCGTGGTTGATCATTATCTTTTTCCCTGAACCGTCCGCGCAGTATTTTACAGGGCATGCAGTTATACAGGCATAACAATTAATGCATTTTTCTTCATCAATTTTAATTACCGGGGCAAGTCTACCTGTCATGTTATTTCTCCTTACATCAGGAATTAAGGTATATATTTTTCTATCGTTTCAATCAGTACATCCCGTACTACCGGTTTGGTCAGGACATCGGCAGCGCTGGAATTCCTCGCCTTGTCAAAAAAATCCTGCCCGGTGTTGCCGCTGACAATAATGATCGGTACATCAATATAACTGGGGATTTTCCGTATGTCCTTAAGAAATTCAAAACCGGATATGTTCGGCATTTCGATATCCAGCAGAATAATATCCACTTTGTTCTGATTCAAAAAGCTGAGGGCTTCCGCCGCTGATTTAACAACCCGGAGATCGTACCTGTGGCTCAAAATTACGTTAAATTCCTTTAGTTGCTGCACATTGTCGTCAATTGCCAGAATTACCTTTTTACCTGCCATTTTTCCACCTTATCAATATATTATAATATATGGGGGAAAATGGGGCAAGTTTATTTTACCTGAATTCCCTGTAAAATTAGGTAAGCAGGAGGCGCCAAATGCTGTGGGAAGAATTGAGGGCAAATCAGTTTTCGGACTGTATCCGCATGAGCGGCGGCGTGTGCCTGCTGCCCATCGGTGTATTGGAGAAGCATGGGAATCATCTGCCTCTGGGCACCGATATGTATACAGGTACGGCAGTATCTAAACGGGCAGCCGAAATCGAACCATCAGTTGTTTTTCCCTATTACTTCTTGGGGCAAATCTCTGAAGCCAGGCATTATGCTGGGACCATTGCCGCCTCTCACCGGCTTTTGATGGATTCGCTGCTGGAAATGTGCGATGAAATCCGCCGCAATGGTTTCAGCAAAATAATCATCGCCAGCAGCCACGGAGGGAACGCGCATTTCATTCCGTTTTTCCTCCAGGAGATGCCGCGGCTAAACAGGGACTATAATGCGTATACATATTTTATTCCCGAATTAAAAAAAGAGCAGACACGCGCCATTTGTGATTATGCCAAAACTGAAGATATGGGTTATCACGCGGGTCTGACAGAGACATCGATCATGATGCACCTGCGGCCTGATTTGGTAAAAATGGACGCACAGGACCCACATGAAGGCAGCAATCATAATCGCCTCGCCGATTTGCGGGAAAGGGGAGTTGATACAGGCTTTAACTGGTATGCTCAATATCCCCGCCATATAGCCGGAGACCCCAGCCCCGCTTCATCTGAACTGGGTAAAATGATTTTTGAAATGATGAGCGAAAATCTAGCCGAAATCATCCGTCTTGTTAAAGCGGATAATGTATCAGAAAAAATGATAAAAGAATTCCGTCTGCTTGGTGAAAAGCCGCAGTGATGTAATTACACTACCGGTATGCAAAAAGCGCGAAATCGTACTTTACCGGATCTGCCGGGCAAAACTCCCGCAATTTTTCCGTAAGGGCGATGACCGCTTTTTTATCATTGGACTTGCGCTCCAAAAGTCCGAGTTTGCGGGCTGTACGCGCAACGTGGACATCAAGCGGGATGTAAAGCGCCGCAGGTTTTATGCTTTTCCAAATACCCAAATCAACCGGCCCTTTGCGCACCAGCCAGCGCAGCGCCAGATTGATTCGCTTGCACGCTGAGCCGCCGCCCGTTTCTATTCCGGGATCGGCAATATGTTTGGAGTAATTGCCGTTGTTGGCGGCTGCCATTTCTTCGCGGAACAGAGCGATCCCTGCCCAAATATTGTGTCCGGTCGCTTGTGGATTATCGGACAGTGCAGACGCAAACAATTTTTCCATGTTGCCGTATTTCACATAACAGCGCTTAAATCCGCTGCAGAAATATTTCAGATCATCTTCAAAAAAAGTGCGGTGAATATTGTTATTTTTCAGTTTCTTGTAACCGCCGTTCTGCACAAAGGCAAAGGGGCTTTTTTCCATCAATCCGAACATTTTTTCCGCAGAACGAAGAATGATGTCGCGCCTGCCCCATGCGATTGTCGCCGAAAGAAACGCGGCGATTTCAATATCTTCCCGTTTCGTGTAACGCCGCGGGAATTGAACCGGATCAGGGGCAATAAAGGAGGTGTTGCAGATTTTTTCGTACCACTGATCCAGTTCCTGTTTTAGCGGCATAGTTCCCCGCGCATTTATGATCTTGAATAATTGGGCGCTTCCTGCGTGATGGAAATGTCATGGGGATGACTCTCCCGCAGTCCGGCGGCGGTTATCTTTACGAATTTGCGGTACTGTTTCAGCTCCGCAATGTTCCTGCAGCCGCAATAGCCCATGCCCTTTCGCAGTCCGGCTATTAGCTGGTTCATGTAGGTACGCAGTTCTCCTTTATACGGAACGCGCCCTTCAATGCCTTCCGGCACAGGTTCTTCATCCTTGCCTATCTGATAACGGTCGCCCGCGCCGTCCGCGATTGCGCCCATGCTGCCCATGCCCCGGTACTCTTTGTAAATCCTTCCGTCAAAGATAATTTCGCCGCCCGGGGCTTCTTTAAGCCCTGCGAACAGATTGCCTATCATCACCACACTCGCTCCCGCGCCTATAGCTTTGGTTATGTCGCCTGAAAATTTTACGCCTCCGTCTGCAATTACCGGAATTTTAGTTTTTGCCGCTTCTTCGGCGCAGTCCAAAACTGCGGTAAACTGGGGAACGCCGATTCCGGCGACAACCCGTGTGGTGCAGATTGAACCCGGTCCGATGCCCACCTTCACCGCATCTGCACCGGCTTCGATCAGCCTTCGGGTTCCTTCCTTGGAAGCCACATTCCCGCCGATTACCGGAATGTCAAATTGTTTTTTTATTTCACGAACCGCGTCCATAACATTTTTTGAATCACCGTGGGCGGTGTCGAGGACTACAAAATCAACTTTGGCTTTTTTGAGCAGGGGTATGCGCACCGCGTAATCCTGCGGGGAAATTGCCGCGCCGACTATGAGCCTGCCACCTTTGTCAGTCGCCGCTCTTGGGAAGTTTTCATTTTTTTCCATGTCCGTTACGGTGATAAGGCCTGTGAGCCTGCCTTCGTTATCCACCACCGGAAGTTTTTCAATCCGGTGTTCATAAAATTTCTCCCGCGCTTCAGCGGCGGTCGGTTCTCCCTTCACCACCACCAGATTCTTTGACATCACAGTGGTAACCGGCGTGGAATCATCACGGCAAAAACGCAGGTCGCGATCGGTGATAATGCCTTTGGCTTTCCCTTCGCCGTCAACAACCGGCAGGCTTGAAACGCCGAACTTCGCTATTATTGTTTTAACGTCCCGCACATAGGCGTCAATGGGAACGGTTACAGGCGAATCAATTATCCAGTTGAGAAAACGTTTAACACTTGCTACCTGCCGCGCCTGTTCTTCCGGCTTCAGATTACGGTGGATGACTCCGGCGCCTCCTTCCAGCGCAATGGCGATGGCAAGTTTTTCTTCCGTTACCGTGTCCATTGCGGCGGAGATAATCGGTACATTTAAGTTTATGCCTGTGCACAGCAGGGTTTTAATGTCGCAGTCCCTCGGCAGAATTTCTGAGTGCCCCGGCATCAAAAGAACATCGTCATAAGATAAGCCTTCACTAAACATTTTTTGTTGCTCCCATTAATTTTCTGTATTTTTGCGCCAATGATTTTGCTTTTTTCGCCGCGATGCCGCTGTAACGCTGCGGTTTTTCAAAGAACGACACAACCTCACTTGAATTGGCAATTAGCCCCAATTCCGCCAGCTTTCCGCTGATTTTGGCAAGCATTACCGGCTCTTTGCTGAGGGCGGCGGCGAAACTTATTTTTTCCTTTTCGGCGGCAAGGGTGATCTTGCGAATAACTTCGTGAGCATCGGATACTCCCGTTTCAGCTAACAGAATGTAGGCAGGTTCCGCCATTATTCCGCCGGGAATGTTCCCGCCAAGTAAATTGGCAAGCAGCCGTTCCCGGTCTGCGTCTAAGCCTTGCATTACCCCCGTCATACGGGAAACCGCAAGGCAAAAACCGGCGATATAATCGGCGATGAATCGCTGGCTTGCCGAATTGGTCAAATCCCGCTGATGTTCGCTTATCTGATCCATGAAGAAAGTATTTACGCGCGGCATAAACGCCTTCCACAAACTTTTGACATGCTCCGAATTCCACGGGTTGCGTTTTTGAGGCATGGTAGAGGAGCCGACCTGATCCGCCGCGAACCCTTCGCGCACTTCGCCGATTTCGCTGCGCTGCAAATTACGCAAATCATCGGCGAGGTTGGCGATGATACCAAAGGCGACATTGTATTCCAGAAGCAGCCGCAATAAATATTCAGGCTCCGCAAGCTGTGTTGAATGTTCCGAAGGTTCAAGCTCAAGTTCCGCAAGATAAATGCGCTCAAGCTCAAGTGGGTCTTTCACTATCATGCTTGTCGCGTTGTATGCACCGACCGCCCCTGACAGTTTTCCTTTTAATTCCTTTGAACGTTTTTCAATTTCAAGGATTGACTTTCCCAGCCGGGAAACATACTCGGCGATTGCGAAACCCAGAGTGATAGGCACGGCGTGCTGTCCGTGAGTGCGCCCCACCTGCGGAGTTTCCGCTTCCCGTTCGGCAAAATCGCAAAGCAGTAATTCCAGTTTTTTAAGGAGTGGAAGCGCCGCCTCGCGGGTAACTCCCGCCATCCGCCACGAAAGGCTGGTATCAAGGATGTCCACGCTTGTCGCACCAAGGTGAACAAGTGGGGCAAATTCAGGCGGGATTTTGCGTTTCAACACATTGACCAGCGCCCGTATGTTGTGGCTGGTTTTTTCTTCCTCAGCGTACACATCCGCCGGGTCAACTGTAATTTTTTCAAATTCCGCCCTGATTGCCGGGGTGATCTTCCCCCGCATTGCAAGATGTGCGCAAATCAGGGCAATCTCCGCCTTTACGCAGGCTCGTATGGACGCTTCTTCTGAAATCCAGGGGACAAGGGCCTCGTAGACGGCTTTTTCGGAAATGGAATAGCGGTGATCAATTGGGGATATATTTTGAAAGATGGTTCGGGCTTCCATATTCGATCATGACATAATGCAGCGGGGAATGTCAATGACTGTGGCGGGACCCCCTTGTGTAAAATTATCCAAATGATGAAAATATATACATGAGGCTTTTTCAAAACTAGCCCGAACCACAGGTTCGCAGTTTTTGAAAATGGCTCGGCATGGGAGGATTTTTCGTGAGTTCTATAGAAATAACCGATGATAATTTTCAGACCGAAGTTCTTCAATCGTCTGTTCCGGCATTAATAGATTTTTGGGCGCCTTGGTGCGGCCCCTGCAAAATGATCGGTCCCATGATCGAGCAGCTTGCCGAAGAATACAAAGGGCGCATCAAATTCTGCAAAGTCAATGTGGACGAGGAAAACGCCCTTGCAGAACAGCATGGGATTGTTTCAATACCCACGCTGGTTCTGTACAAGAACGGGGCGCTTGCCGCCCAAAAAATCGGCGCAGCTCCCAAACGCGACATTGAAGCTCTGTTCAGGGACTTGGTTTAAGGAACATAACGTTTTGGGTTATTTGGACCTCCCGGAGTTGCAGAGCTTGTTGCGGTAATATACCAGTCTGCGGCTGTGTTTGTATTTTCAACTGTTTCATCACGGCAGATGGTTCGTGTATTTGTCGTACCTGTGCTTCTTACCGCATCTGCGGGACGGCAGATATTTCCGTCTGTGGATTTCCATGCGCCCTGGCTGTAAAGAAATTCGGCAGCCTCAGCCAAATAATCTTTCGTCCACCAGCCGTCCTGGGAATTTGAGAGCATAACCGCTGCAAGTACACGATCATCCTGATCCATTACATAAATTGCCGTGGCTTCTTTGTGCATCAGCTTTACATTTCCGGGAAACCAAATGTCACGCGCTGTCGGCGATGAATTCTTTCCGCCTGATGCGGAAAGGTTTTCACCGTATTCATCCACGCAATCAGGCTCTACCTTGCGTAAATGAAGCGTTATGTATTCATCTTTCTTTACTTCCGCAGGTAAAAACTCGTAAATTGTTTGTTGGGTCGCCTTTGTATTTCCAAGGATGAATACACGCATCGCGCCGAGATTCCCCGCAGAGAGAGTTTTGAATTCGATGAATTCAGTTTTCGGGTTAGACCAATCCGTGCAGATTTCATTGATCACTAACTGCGGCATCCGGTTGTTTCTTGAACGGATCGAAACAAGCACATTGATTGTGTTTCTTTGCTCATCTTCCGCCAGCAGGTCGGCTGTAAATTTCAAGCCCGGTTCCTGTCTTTCTTTTAGCCGTACCCTTACGACACTGCCGTCTTCAACCGAAGCAATTGAAAGATCAGGCTCGAAATTAATGGATGTTACCTTTACCGCTTTAGAAAAGCTGAATTCGATAACATCCTCCGAAGCCGCCTTACAGTCTAAAAAAAGCAGCGCTTGCGAACTGCCTCCCGATAAAGCCGCTGATCCGGCGGCGGCTTCCCCTGTAGAACAGGAGCCAAAAATGACAAAGGCGCCCAGCAGGGCAAAATAGATATATTTCATAAAAACCTCCGCCCTATATATGGCACGAGGATGTATGGCGCTTTAGTCAAAAATGAAAAATTTTTGCTTTTTCTGTCCCAAAAATCGTGCTTTTTCTGCCATTTTCGGCATACATTTTTGTTGACGGTTGTAATTTTAGGGGGTATTATGTCCTTAATGTGTAGATAAACGGTATTTTATGATACCGTCTATCAGATTTGTAATTACCGCTTATGGGGTAATTACGAATTTATATATTTTATTTAAGGAGAAAGGCGATGAAGAAAATTTTAACTGTATGTTTGATGCTGTCATTTGTGTTTGTGTTTTCCTGCGCTTCAGGCGGGGGCGGAGCCGCGCAGGTAACCGGCGAGTTATTTCCCGGAACCTGGGAATGGGAAGTGGAAAATGATGCGAATGACGGGGGTACTTCCACAATAGAAATGATTGACAACGGAGATGGCTCCAGAACTTTTAAGGGGACAGTAACAAATAAATACCAGTATGGCATGGGATCGGTAACGCTTAAACCCGATGCGGCGACTCTGGAAAAATTGAAGGTGGCAAAAGCCATTAAGTTTAAAATGCAATCAGTAGAAGGTAAAGCCTATATAGCGGAAGCGTGTTTGAGTAGCGTTACGGATTGGGGTTTCCATCAAAGGATACTTCGTACCAACCCGGGGGAGGCAATGGACTTTCATTTACAGTTCAAATCATTCATTCAGCCGCCTTGGGGAACTCAGAAACGGTTCAATACAGAACTCCTTACCCATATCAGGATTTTGACGAAAAATGCTGCCGAGGGAGGGCTTGGCGACTATGAGTTCAAGGTCTGGGATTTTGCGCTGGAACTGTAAGGAAGCGTAAATAAATGAAGGGACTGATCATTAGTTTGATGCTGTTAACTTTTTTGGGCTGTTCATCAGCAAAGCCTTCCGGCAGCAACATCAGCGTTGGTCATGTCCCTTCAATTCCCGATAGGGAAAACAATATTGAGCCTCAGCCCGTGAGCGGCAAGACGGCTGCTGATTTTTTTAGAGACGAAAAAATATATTCCGGCTGGAATTTGGGGAATACCCTTGATTCCCACGCCGCCGGCGAGGGAGACGAGACCACTTGGGGAAATCCCCGTGTGAATCAGACGCTCATGAACGGCATCAAGGCGGCAGGATTTGACATAATCCGTATTCCCGTAACATGGATGGGGTGTTATGACGAGGATCGCGAATACCGTCTTGATGAACACCGCCTTAAACGCATCGCCCAGGTTGTTGAAATGGCGAACAAGGCGGGACTGAAAGCGATCATCAATCTGCACCATGACGGCGCGGTTGAAAACGCCAGTAAAGACATCGGCTGGCTTTCGATCAACAAAGCCCGCAGGAGCAAGGAAGGTTATCACGAGGTAACATTCCAGTTTCTGCGCATCTGGACGCAAATAGCGATTTATTTTAGAAATTACGGCGACTGGCTCATGTTTGAGTCATTCAATGAAATACATGACGGCAACTGGGGCAACAGTATGTTTACCCTGATGCTGCCCCAATTCGATATTATTAATGAATGGAATCAATTATTTACAGATATTGTGCGCCATACCGGCGGCAACAACACGAACCGTTATCTTTTAATCCCCGGCTATGTTACCAACCCCAAACTTACGCTGGGTCAATTTTTCAAAATGCCGAAGGACAGTTCCCCGGGTAGGCAGCTTGTTACTTTCCATTACTATGATCCGTATCAATTCGGCATAGAAGGTTCACGGGCAAACTGGGGTTCGGATGCGGATAAAGCGACTCTGGATGGGGATTTTGCGCCTTTTAAGGAACAGTTTGTTGATAAAGGCATACCGGTAATAATCGGCGAGTGCGGCGCGGTTTTGCAGTTGTATCCTGACAATCCTGAAAGAGAGGAACTGGCACGGAAGTCCCGGCTTGATTATTTTTCCGGTGTTTTTGGTACAGCCAAAAAATACGGGCTTGTTCCTGTTTATTGGGACAACGGCGCTACAACCGGTAAAGGTGAAAAATTCGGGCTTTTTAACCGCAATAACGGTCAGCCGAATTCACCCGACAGCGAAGCTCTGATAAAAGCTATGATAAATGCAGTAAGGTAAGGAAGTAGAAATGAACCTAAGGATTGGCAGAATTAATATTGCTGCGGTAATTGCCGCTGTTCTCGTTGTTGGGGCGCTTGTTTTTCTGTTTACAAGAAAAAGCGATGCGGATTTTTCCGCCAAGTATGCCGGCTTCGATCTGAGCGGAGCAAGTTCAGGAAGAACCAATATTTATTCCCGTTACATGGAACGTTATGCGGATGTTCCGAATGGCGAGCGGGATATACCTTTCGATATTTTTTCATGGACACGGGCAGACGGAGTTTCTGTTGTTGAAAATTTTGAAGACGAAGACCGGGTTCTTTATACCGAAGAAAAAAGTTTTTTAGAGTACAGGGTAAACCTTGAAAAAGAAGGTTTGTATAATTTTTACATTGAATATTTCCCCATTGAATCGCGCGGTATAAATATCGAACGTTCCCTCCTGATTAACGGCGAAATTCCCTTTTTGGGCGCCGACAGGCTCACGTTCCAGCGTGTCTGGGGCGATGGGGCGAATGTCCGCATAGACAATCAAGGTAATGAGATTCGCCCTCCTCAGGTTGAAAAACCAAATTGGGAGAACGCATGGTTCAAAGACCCTCTCGGATATGTAGTTGATCCTTATGTTTTTTATCTGAAAGCCGGTGAAAATACCATCCGTTTTGAGGGTATTAACGAGCCGGTAGCGTTACGCGCTTTTTCAATAAAAGCTCCCCATCAGACCAGAAGTTACAGCGAGTATATGGCAGGGCGGTATTTGGATGAATACAAAAGCAACCGGAGCAATTATGCGTTGAGAGTTCAGGGTGAAAGAGCCGTACGCCGTTCAGATCCGTCCCTGTATGCCATTTATGATCGTTCTTCCGGCGCCACTGAGCCGCCAAGTGTCGCGAAAATCAGGCTTAACATGATCGGCGGTCAAAACTGGCGCGTGGCAGGGCAGTGGATAGAATGGGAATTCAATGTGCCGGAAAACGGAATGTACCGTTTTTCCATCAAGGGGCGGCAGAATTATAACCGCGGCTATGTTTCAAACCGCACTGTTTTGATAGACGGCGAAATCCCATGCAGGGAACTTGCGGCAGTGCCTTTCAGATACAGCAATAAATGGGAGCTTCAAACCTTAAAAAACGAACAGGATGATTTATATTTCCCTCTGGAAAGGGGCAGGCATACTCTCCGCCTTCAGGCGACGCTTGGCGGTATGGGTGAAATGCTTAATGTCATGGAAGAAAGCGTATACCGCCTGAACGCGATTTACCGCAAGATATTGGTATTAACCGGAACCGATCCGGACAGATTCCGCGACTACCGCGTGGATGTGGTATATCCCGAAGTTATAACCGCAATGGAACTGGAAAGCAAAATACTTTACAAACTGGTTGATGATTTAACCCGTTATTCTGGCGAGCGCAGCGGCGAAGTTGCCGTAACATTGACGCTTGCCCGGCAGCTTGAACTTTTTGTCAGGCGGCCTGATAAAATCCCCAAAACTTTTACCAATTTTAAGGCCAATATAAGCGCGCTTGGCGACAGCCTTTTGTCCCTTTCACAGTCACAGCTTGATGTTGACTACATTGTAGTAAGCGCAGCAGGCGCAAAGCTGCCCAAACCCGGAGACAATATTTTTGTCGCCATTTCGCACGAGATTCGCTCTTTCTTTGCCTCTTTCTTTGTTGATTACAACACTTTGGGCGATGTGTACCGCAAGGGTTCGCAGGTTATTGAGGTATGGATGCTCGCAGGACGTGATCAAAGCACCATCCTCAAGGCAATGGTAGATGACACCTTCACCCCGCAAACCGGGATTAGGGTGAATGTAAAACTTGTAACACCTGACGCGGTAATGCCTGCGGTAGTAGCGGGTACGGGGCCGGATATGGTGCTTACCATAGGGCCGGGCGAACCTGTTAACTATGCTGTACGTAAAGCCGTTATTGATATTTCCAAATTTGACGGCTTCGATGAATTAACGCGGCAGTTCAATCCCAGCGCGCTGGAGTCTTACCGTTTCCGCGGCGGCGTGTACGGTCTGCCGGAAACCCAGTTTTTCCACATAATGTTCTACCGTAAAGATATTTTTGAAGAGCTGGGGATTGATGTTCCCCAAACATGGGATGATCTGATCAGCATTCTTCCCATTATCCAAAAGAACAATATGAACGTGGGTATCCCCTCTGTGGCGAACGCCGCGGCGCCCGATTTTTCAAACTTCCTGGCGCATCTGTATCAGCGTAAAGGTACTCTTTACAATGCTGAAGGTTCACGTACCATGCTGGACAGTGAAATCGCCATTGAAGCCTTCGATGTTTATACAAAGTTTTATACCCACTACAAAACGCCCGTAGTGTATGACTTTGCAAACCGGTTCCGTTCCGGTGAAATGCCGCTTGCCTTTGCCGATTACACCTTTTTCAATATGTTCGAGGTTTTCGCTCCTGAGATTCGCGGCCTTTGGGGTTTTGCCATCATGCCCGGTATCAGGAAGAGCGACGGCAGCATAGACCGTTCAATACCAACCGGAACTGTGGCTGCAATGATTTTTTCAAAATCAAAGTATCCTGAACGCGCCTGGGAATTTATGAAGTGGTGGCTCAGCGCCGATACCCAGCTTCGATTTGGACGGGAATTGGAGAGCATCATGGGAGCCGCCGCGCGTTACCCCACGGCAAATTATAATGCCTTTAAGCGGCTTTCATGGGGTTCGGAACAAATGGCTGTGCTGGATGAACAGCGCTCATGGACAGTGGGTACGCCGGAAGTGCCCGGCGGTTATTTTGTCAGCCGTCACATAACCAACGCGGTGCGCCGTATTTTGAATGAGGGCGAAGACACTCGGGAAACCCTGCTTGATTACAGCATTACAATAAATGACGAGTTGATTAAGAAACGCAAGGAATTCGGACTGGAATAGGGGGATAATGTGAGTCTGGCAAGTTATATATCTAAAAAAGACAAAAGTATATCCAAAATGGTAAACAGCATCGAAAGATACAAGGTGTGCTATATCTTCATCGCGCCTTATGCGGTAATTTTTGCGCTCTTCTTTATTGCGCCCCTTGTAGTTTCGGTTTTCTACAGTTTCACCTATTTCAATATTCTTGAACCGCCGCGTTTTATCGGCCTGCGCAACTACATCAATCTGATGCTGGGGGATGATGTATTCCTGAAAGCAATGAAGAACACCTTTATAATGGCGGCGATTACCGGTCCTGTCGGTTACATTATGTCTTTCCTTTTTGCATGGTTTATAAACGAACTGCCGCGTTATATCCGCGCTGTGGTAACCCTGATCTTTTATGCCCCGTCAATTTCAGGCGCGGTCTACATGATTTGGGCGTTTATTTTTTCCGGCGACGCTTACGGTATCATGAACGGATTCCTGATGGAGATAGGAATACTGGATCAGCCTACGTTATGGTTGACCGATCCCAAATATATGATGGCTGTAATCCTCGTTGTCATTTTGTGGTTAAGCCTTGGGACAGGCTTTTTGGCATTCATTGCGGGCTTAAGTACCATTGACGTGTCGCTTTACGAGGCCGGCCTCGTGGATGGCATCACAAACCGCTGGCAGGAACTGTGGTACATTACCCTGCCCAATATGAAGGGGATGTTGATGTTCGGCGCGGTCATGGCGATTACCCAATCTTTCGGCGTGGCGGATGTTACCATGGTTTTGGCTGGATTCCCAAGTACGGACTATGCGGTACATACCGTGGTAAACCATTTGATTGACTACGGCGGAATGCGTTTTGAGATGGGTTATGCATCGGCAATAGCGACTATTCTGTTTTTTGCAATGATTTTGTGTAACGCCCTTGTACAGAAAATGCTGCGCCGGGTGGGGACATAAGGGGTACAATATGGCAAAGAAGAAGTATAAGAAATTAGTAGGCGGAAGAAGGCTTAACCGTTCATTCGGCGGCGATACTTTTATTTTTACTATCCTTATCGTATTCGGCATATTTTTTGCCTATCCGCTGGTTTACGCCATTAACAATGCGTTCAAGCCATTGAACGAGCTTTTTATTTTCCCGCCGCGGGTTTTTGTGCGTAATCCCACATTAAATAACTTCCAGGACCTGTTTATCATTATGAGCAAATCCTGGGTTACTTTTTCCCGTTATGTTTTTAACACCGTGTTTATTACTGTAGCGGGAACGGTGGGGCTGATCATTGTCGCTTCGATGGGCGCGTTTGTGGTTTCCAAATACCAATTCCCCGGCGCAAAAGTATTCTTCAACCTTGTAATTATAACCCTGATGTTTTCCGGCTATGTTACGGCAATTCCCAACTATCTGATTATGGCAAAACTCAAGTGGGTAGATACCTATCTTTCAATAATTGTTCCCGCCTTTGCCATGCCTATGGGTTTCTTCCTGCTAAAACAATTTATTGACACCATCCCGGATACGCTCCTTGAAGCCGCAAAGATAGACGGCGCGAAGGAATGGCGCATTTTCCTTTTGATAATTATGCCCATGATAAAACCGGCATGGCTTACGGTGATGATTTTCTCGGTGCAGGGTCTCTGGAACACGAGAGCTTCAAATCTTATTTATTCGGAACAGCTTAAAACTCTGCCCTACGCGCTTTCGCAGATTGTAATGGGCGGCATTGCGCGTGCCGGCGTTGGAGCGGCGGTTGGTCTCTTTGTAATGATCGTGCCTCTTGTGATGTTTATATTGGCGCAGAGCAATGTTCTGCAAACCATGGCGAATTCGGGGATAAAAGAATGAAAAAGTTATTTATTTTTGTTGTTTTAATTTTAAGCCTGTTCCTCTACTCCCTATACGCTGAGCCGAGCAATTACACATACAATTATGATTATTGGAGTGAGCAGGTGGCTTCTCCCGATGCCTACCGTGTGAGCGCCTACATACTGGGTACAACTTTGGGGACAGAGAACTTCCGCGATCCGCAGGGGCTTTTTATCAAGGATAACCGCATTTATATCTGTGATTCCGGAAACAACAGGATACTGGTGCTTGAAGCGCGGGAAAACGGGGAACACGTTCTTGTTTCAAAAGTTTCATCTGTAATGATTGACGGAGTAGAATCTTCTTTTAATTACCCAATGGATATCTTTGAAAGCAGGGACGGTTTTCTGTATGTTACCGATACCAACAACCACCGGGTCTTAAAATTGGATCATAACTGGAATTTTGTTTACGCCATACACAAACCGGATGATGAAAGCATAGATGAAAATACCGAGTTTCTTCCGGTTAAGCTGGTTGTGGATTTTGCAAACCGTATTTTTGTACAGGTGCGTAATATAAACAAAGGCTTGATGGAATTTGACAGCCGCGGGGATTTTTCCGAATATATGGGCGCAAACAAGGTGTATGTCAATCCCATTGATTATGCGTGGAAACTTGTATCAACTCAGGCGCAAAGAGCGCGGATGGATCTTTTTATCCCCACCGAATATTCAAACCTCTGTCTTGATCGCGATGGTTTTGTCTATGTTACCAATTCCACAGGCCAGACTGAGCCGGTCAGAAGGCTTAACGCGATGGGGCAGGATATTTTAATCCGCAACGGTTATGAAAAGCCGATAGGCGATTTAATGTTCGGCAATGCGGGCGGCATATCGGGACGGTCAAAATTTATTGATGTCGCCGCAATGGATAATGACTCCTATGCCTGTTTTGACAGGACGCGCGGCCGTATCTTTATGTATGATTTTCAGGGGAATCTTCTGTATGCTTTTGGCAGCCTTGGCAACCGTGAAGGCTGTTTTCTCCAGCCGGTCGCGCTTGAAAGAATGGGTACTTCGTTATACGCCCTGGATTCCAGAGCCGCCTCTCTTACCCGTTTTGACTTGACTCTTTACGGTAAAAAAATAAACGAAGCCCTGGACGAATATAAAGCCGGCCGGTATGAGGCTTCCGCGGCAATATGGGAAGAAGTTCTGAAAATGAACGGAAATTACGACCTTGCCTATATCGGCATAGGCCGGGCTGCGCTCAGGCAGGGCGAATATCTAAAGGCAATGAAGTACTACAAACTTAAACATTACCGTGAAGGTTACGGCAAGGCTTTTCAGTTGTACCGCAAACAGTGGACGGAGGAAAACCTCTGGAAAATGCTTCTGGTTCTGGGAGTTGTATTGTTTGCCGCGCCTGTAGTAAGGACTATCATTAAAATCAGCAAGGAGATTCGGGAAGAATGAAATACCTGCCGGACAAATCATGGTGGATTTACCTCGGAAAGACTCTTAAATATTCAATGTATACCGCTGTGCGTCCTCTTGACGGTTTTTGGGATCTGACTCATGAGAAAAGGGGTTCTCTTGCCGCAGCCAATGTAATTGTCGGCATGGCGGTCATTGTAGAAATTTTGCGCCTGACGCTGACCAATTTTCAATTTATCAGCATTAACATGGAATATTTTAATGCAATCATAGTAGCCTTGCGGATACTGCTGCCGATATTCCTGTGGACTGTGGCAAACTGGAGTCTGACAACGCTTATGGACGGCAAGGGGCGGATGGTTGATATTTACATGGCTGTAGCTTATGCGCTCGCGCCTTCTGTTCTGATCAACGCCGGAATGATCATACTCAGCCAAGTCATCACATTTGACGAAGGCGCGGTTTACTGGGTTCTTGCCAGCTTTTCAGTATTGTGGACGGCCATACTGCTTCTTGCCGGCATGATGATGATCCATGACTACAGCCTGGCGAAAACATTGGGTTCCAGCTTTCTCACCATTGTAGGAATGGGCGTAATGGTGTTCATCTTCGTGGTTTTCTTCAGTTTGATAAGCGATGCGATAGCGTATTTCGTTTCGCTTTATAAAGAAATATTGTTTAGGGTGATTTAGGAGGAATGGTGAAAAAAATCGTTTGGCTATTCACAATTTTTAACATTCTTCTGATTACCGGCGCCTGTACCAAGCAGGCTGCTGGAGCCAGGAATGTTATCATATATGAAAACGATGGCAGTACTGATGATATTGTTTTGGAAAATGAATTCCTTGAATTGCGTTTCTTGCCGCCGACTGCGGAAATAATACTTACCGACAAGGCTAATGGTATGCAATGGCGGTCTAACCCTCCGGGGCATGCTTCTGATCCGCTGTCGGATACTGTTACCAGACTCCTCATGGAATCTCAATTTTCGCTGGAATATGCCGATGTGTCCGGCGTCGGCATGACCCTGTATTCGGGTGAGCAGAGCATTGAGCCTGGCGCTTATCATTACGGTGTTGTTAACGGCGTACTGGAGGTCAGTTATACAATAGGAAATCTTGCGCGTACTTATGTGATACCTCCCGCGGCTCCTGAAGAAAGAATGCTGCCCTTCCTGGAAAAAATGGATCCGGATGACCGGCGTTTGGTGCTTTCATCATACCGTCTTTATGATATAAACAACCTGCGTCAAAACGATAACCGGGCGCAGTTATTGGCGCTGTATCCCGATCTTTCCCGGAAAAAAATATATGTATTGCGTCCGGAGACCCAGGAATACCAGAAAGAAGAGTGCGAAGAATTTTTTGCCGAGGCCGGCTATACCTACGATGATTATGTTGAAGATACTGAGCATTATCCTTCCATGAGCGGCAGGGAAAAGCCGGCATTCAACATTACTCTTTTTTATTCCCTTGACGGAAAATCGCTTGTTTTGAATGTGCCTTTTGACAGAATAGCGTACAGACCGGCATTTCCCATAACAAGACTGTCTCTTTTGCCCTACATGGGAGCGGGAGGCTTAAGAGAAGAAGGTTATCTGCTTGTTCCGGACGGCGGAGGCGCGCTGATACGTTTTAACAACGGCAGGCAGAATCAGATATTATACAGTAATGTTGTATACGGCTGGGATGAAGGAATGCCCCGTGATGCGATCATCGTTGATAACAAGGCGCCGTTTCCGGCTTTTGGCATTCAGAGAAGCGGAAAGGCTTTGTTATGCATAATCGAAGACGGCGCTTCCTATGCCAGCGTACGGGCTGATGTTGCCGGGCGAAACAGTTCATGGAACAACATATATTCCCGTTTTGAAATGATCCACAGCGCGAAGATGGATATTTCATCCAGATCAGAACGTGCGGTTTATCTTTATGAGCGCAGCCTGCCTTCTGGAGAGAGCATAACCCTGCGTTACACCCCATGCTCGTCGGACGGATATGTCGGTATGGCAAAAGAATACCGCTCCTGGCTGCTGGACAGGTATCCGTCATTGCGTGACGGAAAGGTTGATGACGTCCCCATTGCCGTGGAAATTCCGGGGGCAGTAAACAAGACGCAGCACCGTCTTGGCATACCGTTTGATTTACCCCTCAAGCTTACTTCCTACAAGGAAGCAAGGGACATGATCAGCGATTTTGGGGATTTTGGCTGGAAAAATGTTCAAATAAAACTCAATGGCTGGTTTAACCGAAGCGTTGATCATTCCGTGCCGACAAAAATAAAACTGATAAACATACTTGGAAGCAGGGGTAATTTCAAGGATTTGGTAAAAGAGGCGGAGAAGAATGGTTATAATGTTTTCCCCGAAGTTGATTTCATATATCTGAAAGATACCAAACCTTTTGACGGATTTAACATTTACCGCGATGCAGCCCGTTATGCGAACCGCAAGCGGATAGAAAAATATCCTTTTAGCTTTGTATGGTTCGGCGAGCGTATGCGGTGGGGTAAACTCAGTTATGTTTCCCGGCCTGCCTATATGTCGTCTCTTATTGACGGCTTCAAGAAGAAATCGGCTCCTCTGGGCCTGCATAACATTGCGTTCAGGAGTTTAGGCTCAACATTATCGGGCGACTACAATGAAAGGCGCCATGTCAGTCGTGAACAATCGATGAAGATGCGGCAGAAAATACTTGCCGGACTTTCGGATTCAGGAACAGGCATTATCATTAATACCGGTTATGCCTATGCCGTACCCTGGGTCGATTTTATTACCGATATGAATTTGGCAGATCAAAGTTTCGGCATTACTGATGAAGCGGTGCCGTTTTATCAGATTGTTTTGCATGGTCTTGTGCCGTATACCGGCAGAGCCATTAACCTTGCGGAAGATTATACAAAAAATTTATTAAAAACAATTGAATGCGGAGCCGGGCTGTATTTCAGCTTTATGAAAGAGGAATCCGCCCTGTTGCAGGAAACAAAGTTCAGACAATTTTATGCCAATGAATATGACAAATGGGTGGGTGATGCTGATGCTCTGTACAGGAAATTCTCCAGTGATTTTGGCGGTTTGTACAGTCAGGCAATTGTTGATCATGTTATTTTATCCGCAGGAGTGACAATGACAAAGTACGAAGACGGAACCAGGGTTATTGTGAACGCAAGCGATAATTTCTGGCGCTACAATGACACATATATCGCGGCGGACAACTATATTGTATTGAGGCAGGGGGATTAATGTATTTCATAAAAAAACAGGGTAAACTAACACTAACTCTGGAAGGCAGGAATGCGGTAGCCGGATACTTGTTTATACTTCCTTTTGTGATCGGCTTTATAGCGTTTATGCTTTTTCCCCTTCTGGAATCTCTGCAAATGGTGTTCAGCAACGTAAGTATCGACATTGTAAAGCATGGATTTTCCATGAGGTTTATCGGGCTTGATAATCTGAAACGCGTTCTTGCGATTGATCCTGAATTCAACCGGCTGCTTACCGAAGAAATTTTAAGGATGGGGTTGATTGTTCCCGCCATTATAATCTTTAGCCTCTTTATTGCGCTCATTCTTAATCAGGAATTCAAGGCAAGAGGTTTTGTCCGTGCGGTATTCTTTCTGCCGGTAATTCTTTCTTCCGGCGTCATGATTGGTCTTGAAACCAACAATTCACTGTTAAGCAGCATGGCTGAAATAATCAAAGAAGGGAATTTGATGAAGACGTCGATTACCGGCGTGCTTGAAAAAATTCTCGCTACCGAAGGCGCGACAGCCGATTTTATGAAATATATTTTCCGTATTGTAAATCAAATCTACGATATCGCGATGGCTTCCGGCATTCAGATAATTATCTTCCTTTCCGCTTTGCAGACCATTCCGCCCAGCATGTTCGAAGCGGCCAGAATAGAAGGGGCGACAAGCTGGGAGTGTTTTTGGAAGATTACATTCCCCATGGTCAGCTCCTTGATTCTTGTCAATGTTGTGTATAGCGTGGTGGATTATTTTATCAGGACGGATAACCGCGTCATGGAAAAAATAAGCCTGACAATGGTGCGGCTCATGGAATTCGGTTTTTCTACCGCTATGGCCTGGGTATATTTTCTTGCGGTTATCGTAATCATCGGAATCGCTATGACCCTGATTTCAAGGAAGGTGTACTACTATGAATAGCAGTGAAAAAGCCGTTGGTAAAAGCCGCATGACCACATATATGCTGAAAAGATCGGCGGTAGACTATGTCTATAAATTTTTCCGGGCAATACTCCTTTTTGGGTTATGCTTCCTTATACTTCAGCCTTTGCTGGACAAATTAAGCGTGAGCCTCATGGAGCAGCAGGATTTGTATGACGCAACGGTCATCAGTATTCCACGGCATTTTACGCTTGGGAATTTCACCATAGCGAGCGGGCTGCTTAAATTCTGGCCTTCTCTTTTTCAGACTCTGATAATTCTGTTAATCAGTTCGGTGTTTCAGATATCCGCCTGTACGCTGGCGGCGTATGGTTTTGCCCGCTATAAATTCCCTTTCAAAAATCTCTTGTTCATGTGCGTTATGTTGATAATCGTGGTGCCTCCGCAAACCATAATGTCCTCGCTGTACCTAAACTTTTACTTTTTTGACATTTTTGGCTTGATACGGCTTATTGCAGGCCAGCCGTTAAATTTGTTGAACAGCGTTGCGGGTTATTGGTTACTTTCCATTACCGGTATGGGTTTAAAAAGCGGGTTGTATATTTTTATGCTCAGGCAGTATTTCAGAGGCGTACCAAAGGAACTGGAAGAAGCGGCTTATGTGGACGGCTGTGGAAGGTTCAAAACTTTTATCCAGATTATGCTCCCCGATGCGGCTCCGATGCTTACCTCCTGTTTCCTGTTCTCCTTTGTGTGGCAGTGGACAGATTCTTTTTTTACAACGCTGTTTTTGCGGAATTACAATATGCTTTCCACCGGCCTGAGCAGGATTACCGAAATGTTTATACAGTACTGGGGAGCGATAAATAGTCTTGGAGGCGGAGGCGCAGGTAATATGGCATGGATGCCGCCGGCGGGATATATCCAGGCGATAATTGCCACGGGTATGTTGATGTGTCTTGCTCCGCTCGTATTACTTTATCTGGTGGCGCAAAGAGCATTTGTTGAGTCCTTGAGCCAGACAGGTATAAAGATGTAGGTTTTTGTGTCAGGTTTCAACGCGGAAGCCGTTATTCGGTCAACCGCTTGAGATAAATTATTTTTTTCGGAGGTAGAAAATGCAAAAAAAGAGAATGTGGACAGGACTTATCCTGTTGGCGTTGATGCTCGTTATGGTGTTCCCGGTATGGGCAGGCGGCGCGGCAGCTCTCAAGGGTAAAGAAATCGTTATCGGAAACTTTTGGGAAGATTACGATGTAAACACCTTCAAACCGAGAACAGAAATTGAAGAGCAGGAACTTGAGTGGCGCAAAAAGATGCAGAAGGACAACGGCTTTACCATGAGGACAAAGCAGGTTGCCGGCTGGGGCGAAATGCTGCAGGAGGTTACCACCTCTATCATGGCCGGTAAACCGCTTGCGCACGCTTTCTGGATGACGCCGGACTGGGCAATGGCTTTGTACAAACAGGGATTGCTTGCGGCGGTAAGCGATCAAAAATCCACCAAGCTGACTACCAATACGCCTATTCCCAATAAACAGGTTGCCTATAACCAGGATGTTGCCGCTTTGTTTACATTTAGCAAAAAGCAGTATGCCCTTGGCATCGGATACGGAGACAGTCAGCACGGAGCCGGAATCTATTTTAACAAAAGGCTTTTCAGGGAAGCGGGTCTTGATCCGAACCTTCCCTATGATTTGCAGAAAAACGGCAAATGGACATGGGATGAGTTCCTTGGTGTCTGCAAAAAGCTGACACGGGACAGCAACAATACCGGACGTATTGATACCTACGCAATGCCCGCCGACCTTTCAACAGAAATTCTTGACCAGATTGTATTCTCAAACGGCGCCAATTACGTTGGAAGGGATAAGGCCGGTAAATTTACCAATGCCACAAACACGCCGGCATTTATTGAAGCTCTGCAATTCTCCAGAAGGCTCATGAATGAAGGCGTAATGATGCCGAGGCCCGAAGGTTCCAACTGGGACTGGTATTGGCCTGCATTCCATGACGGGAAAGTCGCGATGATGATGGAACCTGAGTGGAGAAGGGGTCAGATGAGGGAAATGGCTGATGACTGGGGCTTTGTACTTTTCCCCAAGGGACCCAAGGTTAAAGACTATCGCTTCCCCAACGATGAAAACGTACTGGTTATTCCTGTAACCTACAAAGATCAAGTGGACGCAATTGTCGCCGCCATCGATCTCTGGTATAAGCCTGTTACCGATGACTGGAAAACCGGCATGTATCCGTTCTTCCGCGATCGCCGCGCTGTTGATGAGACAATGGCCATGATCCGCTCTCCCAAATACGGCGCTTTCCGTAACTACATCATGATCCCCGGTCTTAACCGCGGTGAAATTGCATGGGAAATGTGGTGGTTTGACGGCGAACCTGCCCAGCTTGTTGAACAGGTTTCCCAGAACTGGAACGCCTTGATCAAAGACGCAAACGAAATGGATTATTAAATCCGGCTTATTCCCCGGCATTTTTTGCCGGGGATTTTTTTTATTAAAAAAGACATTTGAAAAATTTATTAACAACCAGGAGGCATAACATGTTGAAAAAAAGAAAGGGAACAGGGTTTCTCCTGTTTACGTTGATGATCGTAATCGCACTTCCGGTGTGGGCAGGCGGCAGCGCTGACCTAAAGGGCAAGGATATCGTCATCGGAGGTTTTGCCGGTGATTACGATGTAAACACCTTCAAACCGAAAACAGAAGTTGAAGAGATGGAACTTGAATGGCGCAAAAAGGTTATGAAGGAAAACGGATTTACCATGAGGGGTAAGCAAGTTGCCGGCTGGGGTGAAATGCTGGAGACAGTCGCCAGTTCCATAATGGCAGGCAAACCGGCAGCTCATGCGTTTTGGGTGCAGCCGGACTGGGCTATGACTCTCTATAAACAGGGGCTGCTTGCACCGTTAAGCGACAGCAAAGCCGTAAACCTGAAAAATCCAACGGCTGTTGTGGGTAAACAAGTGGCTTATAATCAGGATGTTGGAGCTTTATTTACTTTTGACAAGAAGCAGTACGCCATTGGTATCGGTTACGGGGGCAGCCTGCACGGCGCCGGTGTGTATTTTAACAAGCGGCTGTTCAGGGAAGCGGGGCTTGATCCCAATCTCCCCTACGATATGCAGAAAGCCGGTACATGGACATGGGATAATTTTTTTGATGTTTGCAAAAAACTGACCCGTGACCGCAACAATACCGGACGTATTGACACTTATGCAATGCCCAGAGACCTTGCTCAGGAAATACTTGATCAGATAGTTTTTTCAAACGGCGCCAATTATGTGGTAAAAAATTCCTCCGGTAAATTTACCAATGCGAGTAACAGGCCTGAATTTATTGAGTCGCTTCATTTTCTTAAAAAACTTGTGAATGAAGGCGTAATGATGCCGAGACCTGAAGGTACCAGCTGGGACTGGTACTGGGCGGCGTTTTATGACGGCCATGTGGCGATGCTGATGGAACCGGAGTGGAGAAGGGGTCAATTGCTGGATATGACAGACGACTGGGGCTTTGTACTTTTCCCGAAGGGACCGAGAGTCAAGGATTACCGTTTCCCCAATGATGAAAATGTGCTGGTTATTCCGTCTACCTTTAAGCCTGCGGAAGTGGACACAATTCTTGCCGCTATCAATCTCTGGCATATTCCCGTTACCGATGACTGGAAAGCCGGTTTGTATCCCATCTTTCGTGACCGCCGCGCTGTTGACGAAACTATGGCTATGATTCGTAATCCAAAACACAGCGCTTTCAGGAACTTTATAATGGTTCCCGGGTTTAACCGCGGTGAGCTTGCCGTGCAGATGTGGTGGTATGACGGCGAACCTGCGATGCTTGTTGAATCTTTTTCACAGAACTGGAATGCCCAGATTGAAGATGCCAATAACATAGAATAAGGAGTAAAAATATGAGCAAACTTATTATTAACGGAAGCAGCCTGCCCAATATACCCTGGGAAGACAGGCCGGTTTCAAGCGATCCTAAAAAAGAATTGATGTGGCGGTATTCACGCAACCCGATCATTCCGCGGGACTTAACCCTGCGTTCAAACAGTATTTTCAACAGCGCGGTTGTTCCGTTTAATGGCACATTTGCCGGCGTGTTCCGCTGTGATGATACCTGCCGTCACATGAACCTTCACGCGGGGAAAAGCAAGGACGGAATAAAATGGGAAATTGAGGATGAGCCGATTCAATTTATCAAAACCGATCCAGAGTTGCCCGATTCTGACTACAAATATGATCCGCGCGTCATTTTTGTCGAAGACAGGTACTATATTATTTGGTGTAACGGTTACCACGGGGCAAGTCTCGGTCTGGGGTATACTTATGACTTTCAAAAGTTTTACCAAATGGAAAATCCGATGATGGTTTACAACCGCAATGGCGCGCTCTTCCCCCGCAAGATTGGGAAGAATTACGCCATGCTCAGCCGGCCGAGCGATTCAGGCCATACTCCCTTTGGCGACATCTTCTATTCGGAAAGCCCGGACTTGATGTATTGGGGGAAACACCGCCATGTCATGTCGCCGTCCGGCGGCTGGCAGAGTACCAAGATTGGCGCCGGCCCCTGTCCCATTGAAACCACCGAAGGCTGGCTCCTGCTCTACCACGGAGTGCTTACAAGCTGCAATGGTTTTGTGTATTCATTCGGCTCAGCCCTTCTTGATTTGGACAAACCCTGGAAGGTAATCGCCCGCGCCAGACCATACATCATCAACCCACGGGAGATTTACGAGCTTGCGGGTGATGTCCCGAACGTAACATTCCCCTGCGCGGCTCTTGTCGATAAGGACACAGGCAAGGTTGCGGTTTACTACGGCTGCGCTGATACGGTAACAGGGCTTGTCTTTGGCAACATTGACGAAATTGTAAATTGGACAAAAGCCAATCGTATGTAAAGGATGCATTATGAAAGGACAACTGCGCGCCGCGCCGATTTTTTCTGACAACATGGTTTTGCAGCACGGAAAACCTGTTCCCGTATGGGGAACAGGACCGGAAAACGGCGCGGTTCGCGTTTGCTGGATATGCGTTGAAAAACAGTCAGCAGAAGCAAGCGCGAAGGTGCAGGGAGGGCAGTGGAGACTAAAACTTCCTCCATTGGCTGCGGGTTTATCCGGCGAGCTTGTTATCAGTTGTGAAACAGAAGAATTGCGCTTCGGGAATGTAATCACAGGAGATGTGTGGTTCGCCGGAGGTCAGAGCAACATGGAGATGGAACTCGTAAACGTCAAAAACGGCGTTGCCGAACTTGCCGCCTGCGCAAATAAGAACATTCGCTGGTATCAGGTAGTCAAACGCGCGGTTGTTGACAATGATTATTTGCGCGAAGAAGCGGAGAGTAAATGGCAGGTTTGTGCGCCGGACACGTCCGCCATGTTGAGCGCCGCAGCTTTTTTCTTTGCGCGGAAGATCAACGCCGATTTGAATATACCCATAGGCATAATCAACTGTTCATGGGGCGGGACATCAATCAGTACATGGATGAGCAGGGAGCAGCTTGTCAAAAGCCGTGCCGGGCAGAAGTTCATTGATATTTACGCAGAGAAAGTCGGCGATAAAACTGACGAACAGTATAATGCTGAAATGGAACAGTATTTTGAATATTGGCGCAAATGGAACGACTGCATTGTCGCCAAGCGGGAAGAAGACCCCAACATTTCATGGGAAAGGCTGAACATTGAATGCGGTCAATGCCCCTGGCCTCAGCCTGCCGGAAACACAAGCCCCTACTGCCCTGTTAATCTGCATACCGCACGGGTGCGCCGTACCGCGCCATTCGCTATTAAAGGTTTTATTTACTATCAGGGAGAGGAAGACGATCTGCGCGCCGCCGATTACCGCGAGATGATGTACTATTTGATTGAGCAATGGCGCAAAGACTGGGAGGATGAAAAACTGCCCTTCCTCTTTGTGCAGTTGACCATGTACGTATCACAGGAAGAGATTGCATCCGGTAATCCTCCACGCCACTGGTGTCTTATGCGGGAGAGCCAGTATCTTGCTTCACTTGATGTCGCCAATTCAGGGCTTGCCGTCATTATCGACTGCGGCGAATTCGACAACATACATCCCTTTGATAAACAGACTGTTGGCTTCCGCCTTGCACTTCAGGCGCTGAAAAAAGTTTATGGCAAGGATATCGAAGCCGATGGACCGGTGTTTTCCTGGGTTGAAGTTCAAGGCGGCAGTTTACGAGTTCATTTTGACAATGCGCAGAGCGGTCTTGAGTTCCGCGGAGAACCTGCCGGGTTTGAGATTGCGGCGGCGGAAGGAAAATATTTCCCGGCGAAGGCTGTCGTTGACGGCGCAAGTGTGGTCATCACTTCGGACAAGGTGGCTGAACCAGAGCGGGCGCGTTATGCATGGACAAAATTCGGACCTACGCCGCTCTACGCAAAAAACGGGCTGCCGGCAATGCCTTTCCGCAGCAACAGAAACGAACCGGCTGAACTTTAACCGTTCTTAATTTCAAAACGCCAGAGACCGGTCTTTCCGTACATTACAAGATACAGATCATGTATACCGCAAATTTTCTCTGTGTGGTTTTCAACAAATGCCCACACCGGCAGCCGCCGATAGCTGTCGCGTGGCAGAGGGTAGAATGAAATATCTCCCGTGTTGGGTATGTCGAGCGTTCCCGCCAGCGCGCCGTCCGGCGCATCAAGGCGAATCTCGATGCGGCAGTTGTGGCTGCCCTGCACAATGGCGCTGAAATGAGAACAGCCTTCGCCGAAATCCAGCGCGGAAAAACGCACCCAGCCGCCGTTCTCTTTGTTGAATACTGCCGGGATTGCCTCACCTCGTTTTTCGTGCAGAAAACAGCCCGAATAGTCATCAAAACGTTCAGCGTAAATTGAACCCGCCGGTTTACGTGGCAGGAGGTTTTCACCCATAACATTAAAGCCTCCTGAAAGCCGTATGTCGGCGGAGGACGCTCCGACTAATACTGTGCAGTAACCTGCCTCGATACGGAAACCTCCGCTGAAACTGTCCCATACCGCTATCTCCTGTATCGGCATGGAAAAGTTGATGGTCTGCTGTTCACCCGGGGCAAGTGAAATGCGGGTAAAGCCTTTCAGAGTTTTTACGGGACGGCGGAAAACCGAACCGGAAACAGTTACATACATTTGAGAGACTTCTTCCGCAACAATGCGCCCGGTATTTTTTACTGTAAACGAAACATTTACAGTGTCATTCTTTCCGGCGGCAGTCTTGTCGATCTTCAGTTCAGAATATGCGAAAGCGCTGTAGGAGAGGCCATGCCCAAACGGCCACAGTACCGATCCGGGAAAATATTGATAGGTAGCGCCGCCCTTCATAATATCGTATTCCATAATATCGGGAAGCTGCTTTTCATCTTCGTACCAGGTAAGCGGGAGTCTGCCCGCCGGAGAATAATTGCCGCATAAAACATCCGCGATACCGTGTCCTGTTTCCTGAATACCGTGCGCCATCCAAAGGATTGCCGGGACTTGCTTCGCGGTTTCCTTTATCGTATACGGGTAACCGGAGATTAAAACCAGCACGGTTCTTGGGTTGACAGCGGCAATTTTACGGATCAATTCTTCATGACGGGGCGGCAGATTCATGCTTGGGCGGTCTATCTCTTCACGCCCGTTGATCATTGGATCGTTCCCCGCAAAGAAAATAACCTGTTCCGCTTTTGCCGCAGCTTCTGCGGCGGCGGAAAGGCCGTCTCGTTCAATTTTCATCCTGAACAATTCTCCCGCGCCGGGAAGAGGATCATCATGTTGTTTAACCTGTTTGCCTGTTTCAAGAGCGGCAATGCGGCGGTTGTCATGAGTTTTTAACAAGACAGTGCCGCCTTCCTGTGGAACAACATTGAACAGGGTGAACCCAAACCATTGAAGGTTGTTTTTCGCACTTGCATAAATCGTTATTTCAGAATCGTCAAAGGGAACGCCTGCTTCCCGCCGTGCATAACTGCCCTGCAGCATTAAACCGCTTTCAATATCGGTAAAAGTACGGACGCCCCAGCCCCAGTCTTCCATATAGAAACGGGCGGGTTTCTCACTTGATTTTCCCGGCGCGAATGTTTTGCCGGCGGCATTTCCGGTATCAATCAGTACCATTGGCCTGTTGTCTTCTGTTGTAAAGGATACAATGTCTCGGCAGTCAGTATAAATAATTTTGTCGCCGTATATTTCTTTTAATCCGTCAAGCGGCGTACTGGTATAAGTCGGGAAACCCGTGTACCAGTCCAGGTGCAATTCATCCGCAAGAGGCCCCATTACCGCGATTGTCCCCTTCAATGTGTCAGGCCGCAGAGGAAGAAGCGGTTTATCCCCGGCAGCATCATTTTTGAGCAGCACAACGGATTTTTTTACAGCTTCAAGCGATGCTTTGCGGTATTCATCTCTCATCAGGTAAGTTTCGTCAATTACATCGTATGGGCAGCGTCCCTCAGGATCAAATTGCCCCAGCCGGAAACGTATGGATAAAATCCGCTCCAGATGTTCGTCCAGTTCCGCTTCATCAATTAATTTTCTTTCCAGCGCGTCTTTGACGGCGGCAATTATTTCTTCAGGAAGATCAGTCATGCTGTCTGCGCCGTTTTTCAGGGCAGCCGCCAGAGTTTCTCCGTGAGTTTCAAAATAATGATGCAGTTTAACAGTCTGCAAAAAATCGCCGCCGTCTGTTACTATGTGGCCGTCAAGCCCCCATTCTTTTTTTACCGTATCCCTTAAAATGGGATGCAGCATCATGGGAATACCGTTCACTTCGTTATAGGCGGTCATCATGGATACAGCTTTCGCTTTTTCTGTCGCGGCTTTGAAAGGGACAAGGTAGTATTCATTCAAAAGGCGGGGAGGGATTGAACAGTTGCAGCTTCCGCGGTTTTTCTCGTTGTTATTTGCAAAAAAATGTTTTGGGCCGCAGCTTATCCGCAGGTAAAAGGGATCGTCTCCCTGCGCACCCCGAATGTAGGCGCAGGAAAGTTCGCTTGTCAGGAACGGGTCCTCGCCGTATCCTTCTTCGGTGCGCCCCCAGCGCGGATCGCGTTCCAGATCGATTGTGGGCGACCAGACCGAAAGCCCGCCCTTGCGGCCTTTCGCCTTGTAACAACAGCGGGCTTCCGTAGCCGCGATTTCACCGACCTTCCGCAAAACATCGCGATCCCAGCCAGCCGCTAAACCGATGGTTTGGGGGAAGGTTGTATTATGCCCTTCCCGGTCAACAAACCCATGCGCGCCTTCCGCGCCGATTGAGTATGCCGGAATGCCAAGCCTTTCTACCGCTTGGTTTCGTGTCGGGATAAAGCCCGTCTTTTCTTCGATTGTAAGCCGTGAAATTAAATCCCGGACACGCTCTTTCAGGGGTAACGCGGGATCATGAAATGGATAAGTCATAATCCCAATGATAACGTTAATATGTTTTTTTGAACAGGGGCGGCGCCCCGGGACGCGTGTTGATGATACGATATCTTCAATAACTCCTCTTTTTGGCGTACAATTATTCCAGATGAAACAAATTATTATTTTAACGATATTCTTATTCCTGTTGCCGTTTGCTTTTTCCACCGCTCAGGAAGGCGGCGCAGATGTGTTACAAGAAAAATCTCCTGTGGAAGCTGAGATGCTCACCGCGGAAAACGCGGCTGAAGAAGAGCCGGAAAAAACCATTGGTGAAGTCATAAACGGGGAGCTTACCGCTGTGCATACGGCAGAAGAAACAATAATACAATTCGCGAAGAAGTTCGGAATTGCCCTTGCCGTAATTGCCGGGCAAGCTCTACTAATTTGGTTTATCTGGCGATTGTTCAAACGGCTGAATGTTAAAATAGAACATTCAGGGGGCGATAAAATCAAGCCACTTACAATAAAAAAATTAAAGCTTCTGACAGCAAAACAGATTATAACAGTAATTCAATTCCTCCTTCGAATACTCAAATATTTGATAACAGTTTTTTTGTTATTCCTTACTTTGCCTATCGTATTCAGTCTTTTCCCCGCTACGCGGAATCTCGCATCGACACTGTTCAGTTACATACTTACTCCGCTTAAAAATATCGCTATCGGCACAATCAGGTACATTCCCAACCTGTTTACCATAATCATCATTATCGTCATTACCCGTTATGTGCTAAAAGCGTTAAAATTTTTTGCCGCTCAGATAGCCAAAGGTAAACTGGTACTGCCGGGCTTTTATGCAGATTGGGCGGAACCAACCTTAAAAATTTTACAGGTGCTTCTCATTGCTTTTACGGTGGCAATTCTATATCCCTATCTGCCGGGTTCCGAGTCAAGGGTTTTTCAGGGAGTTTCGGTTTTTGTCGGTATTGTTTTCTCACTGGGGTCTTCAAGCGCCATCGGCAATCTTGTTGCTGGGCTTGTTATCACCTATATGCGTCCGTTTAAGATAGGCGACCGTGTTCAGATTAAAGAGATAACAGGTTTTGTTGTAGAAAAAAATCTGATGGTAGTGCGGCTCAAAACCCATAAAAACGAATATGTTACATTTCCCAATTTAATGATTCTCGGTTCGAATATCATCAATTATAATACATCATCCGATGAAGACGAGGAAGGTTTAATCATTCATGCCGAGATTACCTTCGGTTATGCGACACCCTGGCAGACAATTCACGAAATACTGATCAATGCCGCTCTGAGTACAGACCATGTGCAAAAAAGGCCTAAGCCTTATGTACTTCAAACAAAGATGGACGATTTTTACGCGCACTATCAAATTAACTGTTTCACAAAAGAAGTTGGCAAGGTTCCCGCTATTTATACCATGCTTTATGAAAATATCCAAAACGGCTTTAAGGAAGCCGGTATGGATATGACCACGCCTCATTATGAGATTAGCATTGAAAAGAAGGCTAAATAGATCAATCAATATGAGATGATTTAATCTCTTTGAGCCTTTCAGCAATTCTGTTTTTTAACATTTCCAGCCCGGTTCCGTTTTTGGCTGAAACTGCGATACTGTCAGGGTAGCGGTTTTGCAGTTCCTGTATTGTTTCATAATTGTTCAAACAATCGATCTTGTTCAATACGGTGATCATTGGAATATCCTGCGCGGGAAACTTCGTTGCAAGAGGTGCACCTAACTCTTTGAGTACCGAAAAAGTTGTCTCGCAGCAACTGTCAATGTCAACTTCCGATGCGTCCAAAATGTGAATAAGAATATCCGCCAGCGCCGCCTCTTCCAGCGTGGAGCGGAATGCTTTGATTAGTGAATGCGGAAGCTGGCGTATAAAACCGACAGTGTCAGTTAGCAGTACCGGCACACCCGGCGCGGGCTGGAAACGGCGCGTAACGGCGTCCAGGGTTACAAAGAGTTTATCTTCCGCCAAAACATCCGCGCCTGTCAGGGCATTGAGCAGGCTGGATTTACCAGCATTGGTATAGCCGACAATGGCGCATACCGGAAGGCCCTGCCGTTCCCGCTGCCGCCTTTGTGTCTGCCGCTGTTTACGCACGTCCTCAATATCTTTTTCAAGCTGACGGATACGCTTTTCAATCAGCCTGCGGTCGGTTTCCAGCTTTGTTTCGCCCGACCCTTTTGTGCCGTAACGCCCGCCACGCTGGCGGGAAAGATCGATGTATTTGTGGGTCAGGCGCGGCAGACGGTACGAAAGTTCAGCTAACTTAACCTGTAATTCAGCTTCTCTGGTGTTCGCCCTTTCCGCGAAAATGCGGATTATCAGTTCCTGCCTGTCCACAACTGGAATACCGGAAAGTTCTTCCCAGTTTCTCTGCTGGGAAGGTGTGGGGTTCCAGTCAAACACCATACAATCCGTCTTGAGGTCTGTGGCTTTCTGCGCCAGCTCAGCGGCTTTTCCGCTCCCCATGCCGAACTTGGCAGTTTTTTCCCGAACGCGGATTTTTTCATGCACGGCGATTTCCAACCCAAGGCTCTCCGCAAGACCGCGAAATTCAACGGACATGGATTCCCCGCCGCCGGTTTCATTGTTAAGGATGCTGACCAAAAAAGCCTTTTTTGGTTTTTCCTGTATTTCGTAATGTTTTTGCATACTAACCTCTTTTAAGATGATCAAAAATGTTAATGCCTTAATAATATATTATGATATAATAAATTTGAACTCATGGGGGTAATATGAAAAAATATGCATATTCTCTGATTCCATTACTTATAGGGACTGTTTTATCCGTATCAATGGGCCTAACAATATGGGTTGGATTTTTCTTTGTGTTTATTCCGATTGGATTGGGCGTATCAATAGGCTTTTTCCTCAGTATCCGTTTTGGAAATCCTGACCTTGGCAGAAAAATCAGCCTTTCAGTAGTTTCGCTGGTTTTTTTGATTTTTCTCGGGATAATGCAGCGCGAAAATATGCAAATCGAAGAAACGGTAATTTACTTTGCGTACTTCATCAGCACGGGAATTTTTACCCGCGTTTTAATTCATTACGCGATAGCAAAAGTTTTTGGACCGTTGATTTGGGGAAGAGGGTACTGCGGCTGGGGATGCTACACAGCGGCGTTACTCGAATGGCTGCCGATAAAAGAAAACAAAACCATACCCAAAAAATATACGTTTATCAGGATTCCTGTTTTGATAGTGTCATTGTTAATTCCTTTCATCCTTATTCAAAGCGGGTATGACTATTACGCGAGACATATTGATTCCTCTTATAACAGTTTTTTCATAGAAAGCCGCAAGTTCGATCAGTTTATCTGGTTTCTTGCCGGGTATATTTCGTATTACATAATCGGAATAATACTGGCGTTTGTGTTCAAAAAGAAACGCGCCTTCTGTAAAATATTCTGTCCTGTTTCACTCATTATGAAACTGCCGGCGCGCCTTTCACTGGTAAAAATAAAACCAAGCCGAAACAAATGTATAAAATGCGGAAAATGCAGCGAGGTATGCCCAATGGACATAGATGTTAAAAAATACATTGAAAACGGGCAAAAAGTTTTATCAACAGAATGTATCTATTGCAGGAATTGCGCCCATATATGTCCGGCCAAGGCTATAGCGTAAAATCAAAAACAGCGCATAACGGATGCTTTTCGACCGGCAGAGTTTTTTCTCCTATCTCATCAGTGATCGCGGATTTACCGTAACGCCGTTTTTATAAACTGTAAAATGTAGATGAGACCCGGTACTCAGGCCGGTGCTGCCGGCATCGCCGATGCGCTCTCCCGTGCCGACGTATGCGCCTGTTTTTACACGGATGACGCTCATGTGGCCGTAGAGGGTGCGGTAGCCGGAGTGGTGGCTTATTACGACATAATTCCCAAAGATGTGATCGTATCCTGTATTGCTGACACGGCCTGACATCGCCGCCCTGATGGGGGTACCGGTGGCTGCTCTGATGTCAATGCCGGAATGAAACTGCTGGTTGCTACCGAAAGGATTCCTTCTGTAACCGTAGGGTGAGGTTATTAAGCCGGATACCGGCCATATAAATAAATCGCCGTTAATTTCCTGCTTGTAAACCCAGTCAAGCCGCGCACCGGGGACAAATATGTCCGTTCCTTGTTTGATGTTATCCGTAAATAGTTCGTTTACGATTTGAATGGCTTTTGGATCGGATTTATATTTTTCGGCTATGGATGTTATGGTCTCGCCCTTATTTACAGTGTGAAAAACACCATCCTGATTGGGTATTTTTAGAATCTGGCCTATCTGCACAAGGCGTGTGTTTTTTACTTTGTTAGCTGAAATAATTGTATCATCATTAAGGCCGAATTTAACAGCGAGTCTACTGATGTTTTCATTTTTTTGCATCACATGGGTATCGTATAATAACATGCGGGTTTTTGAAAAAGATTCGGGTTCAATCGCGACAGACTCAAGGTCTGCTCCCGCCAATCCAATATCAGCGGCGGAGATGACTGTTCCTGTAAAATTGCCCCCGCCGATACCGTACTGCGCCGGTGGTTTTTCCTGTTGATTTTTCCCGAAATTTTGTTCTATAACGAAAGCCAGGCACAAGAGCATCGCAAGCCTGAAGATATTTCTGCCATTTCCCGACATAATGTTATTATACAGTATTTTTTCCGTGGAAGCAAGAAGAGACAGAAATTACCTGTTTTCGTTTTCCAGCATTTTCAACATATCCCGAATTTGCGCGGCTTGCTCATATTCTTCGTTAATGACGGCGCGATCCAATTGTTCCATTAAAGACCCGTATTTGTCGGCAGCTTCCGGGCTTTCCTCAGGAGTGTCAATAAAGTAATCTATCGGGATGCCCGCCTGATCAATAACTGAGGAAGCGACAAGGATGGGGCAGCGTTTCCTGGCTGCCAGCGCGAAAGCGTCTGATGGGCGGCTGTCAAGGACAAGCGGTTTCTCATTGAAATATTCGCCGCCGGTAATGATAAGGCGCGCACGGAATGTATCATCTTTTAATTCATGCACTTCGACTCTTTTAATCAGGAGGTTTACCTGTTCCAACATGTTGAGAAACAGATCGTGGGTCAAAGGGCGCGGCAGTTTCATCCCCTCCTGGGCAATCAGAATGGACTGCATTTCCAGTGTGCCGATGAAAATAGGCACCGCAATTTCCATATTTCTGGGTTTTAGCAATATTGCATTGCCATGCCCGGTTTTGACCATAGACCAGATTTCGCTGACAAACATATCCTGCATCTGTTGATCCTCAACGGATAAGATTGACAAGACCCGCAAGCAGATTGCGGCTTTTTTCATCTGCATTGGCGCCGTAGAGTTCGGGAGTCTTGAAAACCGTATGCGCATTTTTTAGAAAGCCAAGCCCCTTTTCTTCGGCTTCTTTTATCACGCCAGCATCATTAAGATGCTTGATAAAGTCTTCCACCTCGGTAATGGTGGCGCTGCTTTCTCTGGCATCATCAAAACATTTAAAAATCAGGTCTCGTTTATCAGGATGCTTGTTCATAAAAAGTAAAACGGGGAGGCTTTTTTTTCCTTCAACTACATCATCGCCGCGCATTTTGCCGGGAATACCGGTTGTCAGATTTTTTACATCATCAAGTATTTGAAAACCAATTCCGAGTCTTTCCGCCGCTTCGCCAAGTTTATGCATCGTCTCATTTGAAGCGCCGGCGGTGTACGCGCCAAGCTCCGCTGCAAAACGGGCAAGGCTGCCGGTTTTCAAACCGCACATAACATAATAGTCATCGATAGCCGGAACAAAAGTAACTTCACGATGCCACGCAATATCCATCGACTGCCCCAAATGAAGCCTTCGCAGACAATCCGCCCAAAGCCGGTATATGCGGCTTTTCTTTTCTTCTGCACACTGTTCGATGCAGCATGACGCAAGAAAATAAAAAAATGCCCCTGAGTTAATGGCTGTGTCAACGCCGTAAAGAATGTGAACTGCCGGTTTGCCGCGCCGTTCATCTGACTCGTCTTCAATGTCATCGTGAATTAAACTTCCGGTGTGGCAGAATTCAACCAGAGGAGAGAGGGGAAGGGCGGCTTCGCCTCCTCCAAGACTTTCGCAGACAAGATTCATCAGGAGGGGCCGCCAGCGTTTCCCTCCGCGTGAAAGCATATTCCTCCCCGGTGCAAGAATGTCTTTGAGTGACTCAGGTTTTATTTTTTTTTCCAGACCGGGACACACATACCCCACCCAAGCGGGAGCCGGAGTATCAGGCAGCCATTTTCCAAGCGCACCTTCAATCTTTTTAATTCGTTGTGTATACTCTTGATCCATAAGCAATTATATCATAAATAGAATCAGAAAAACAGGAGCAAAATGGCGGATTACAAAAAGCCGGATTATTGGCAGCAAAAAGCGCGCAAGGAGGGGTATCCCGCCCGTTCCGTGTACAAGCTGATGGAGATCGATGAAAAGTTTAGTCTTTTCAAAACCTCTCCCATCCGCGTGCTTGATCTCGGCGCTGCTCCCGGAAGTTGGAGTCTTTATTTACTGCGCCTTATGCAGCGAAGTAAAACGGCGGGAAACAGTTTCCTTGCTGCCGCCGACCTTTCCCCCCTTTCCCGCGAATACGACAAGGGGCTTTTTGACAGCGGAAATTTTTTCTTTATTCAGGGCGACATTACCGGTGTGGCAGTACGCGAAACTCTTTTTGCAAAAGGACCCTATTCAACGATAATCAGCGATGCCGCTCCTGCTACCACAGGCAATCACACAGTAGACGCCGCCCGTTCACTGGAACTTGCCGAGACGGTATTTTTTTACGCTGAAAACGCCCTCGCTCCCGGCGGCAATCTTGCGCTAAAAGTTTTTCAGGGCGGCGACAGCGCAACTCTGCTTAAAAGGATGAAAACGCTTTTTGGAACAGCAAAAAGTTTTAAACCTCAGTCGTGCCGCGGCGAATCGGTAGAAACATATTTTGTGGGATTGGGGAAAGAGTATAATGTCAAATAATATGGCAAACAAACCACGGGTAATGAATAAGTTTATCCTCTTTTCCGCAGTCCTTTTTTTGGTAATTCTCGCAGCGGGAAGCGTGGCTTTTATTTTTTCCATGCGGCAGATTATCAGAACAAGCAAGGGCAATGAGCTGTCGCAAATACTGGAAATTGAGCGCATAAGGCTGGAAACCTCGGTAAACGCGGAAATTGCCATTGTGCTTAAATTGGCGGATTCACCTTTGATTCAACGGTATTTTTTAAGCCCCGCCGATCGCGAACTGGAAAAACTAGCTTTTGATGAGATGGCATCTTACCGCCGCGCTTTTTCCGAGCTGGTGATCTTCTGGGTAAACGATATTGACCGGATATTCTATTCGGATGATAACGATCCCTATTGGGTTGACTCCGATGATCCGGTCAATTACTGGTACAACATGACCCTATACGAAACTGAAGTTTATAACTTTAACATTAATTACAACCCCGAAATGAAACAAATAAAACTCTGGATCAACGCGCCGGTATATGACAGCAATTCCCGGCCCATTGGAATGGTGGGAACCGGCATCGAATTAACAACATTTGTAAATTTAATTTTTCCGAACATCAGGGAAAGGGTAGATATTTACTTTTTTAACACCCTTGGAGAAATTACCGGTACAAAAAATATCGATTTGATTTCTGAAAAAAAGAACATTGAAGAAGAGTTAGGCGACATCGGAGCAGGTATTTTCGCCCGGGCAAAGAATTTGAAATCCGGCGAAACTCAAACCTTTGATGTGCCGAATGGGAAAATAGCCATAGGAACTGTCCCTGCGCTGGAATGGTACACGGTAGCGTTTTTCCCCGACAGTATAAACGACTACAACACCCCTATGACCGTGTTGTTCTTTGTGATGATTACCGTAATGGCATTGATCATTCTCATATTCAATTTGTTTATTTCAGGCTTTCTCAAATCCCTAAATAAAACGATGGAGTCTCTTGAAGTCGCGTCAAAAGCCAAGAGCATTTTCCTTGCGAATATGAGCCATGAAATCCGCACCCCCATGAACGCCATAATCGGCATGGCGGAATTGCAGCTGCGGGGCAGCCTTTCCGGTGAAACCCGCAGTTACGCGCAAGACATCAGACACGCGGGGAACAATCTTCTGTCCATCATCAACGACATTCTTGATTTTACCAAAATTGAAGCGGGCAAGCTGGAAATCGTTCCCGTTAAATACAGGCTTTCATCGCTTATCAATGACACCGCCAACATTATCCGCATAAGATTGGGAGAAAAACCTATCCGGTTTAGTACAAACATTGACGAAAACATTTCCAACAATCTTATTGGAGACGAAGTGCGACTGCGGCAAATACTCCTTAACCTATTGTCCAACGCGGTCAAGTACACGGAGGAAGGAACGATACAATTAACCGTTGACCTTGAGGAATTATCCACCGAAGACCACACGCAGATGTTAATTCGTTTTGCTGTTACCGACACCGGTATCGGTATTAAACCTGAAGATCAGGAAAAGCTTTTCAAAGATTTTGTTCAGTTGGAAGCAAAAAAGAATCTAGGAATTGAGGGCACCGGGCTGGGACTTGCAATCACGAGGCGGCTGTGCCTGCTCATGGGCGGAGACATCAGCGTGAAAAGCGAGTACGGCAAAGGCAGTACATTTACCGTCATCATTCCGCAGGTGATTGATTCGCCCGGGCAGTTTACTCAAGCAGAACCGGAACTCTCAACAAGCCCGGCGGGCATTGGCTCAGAGAGCCGCGTTTCCAGAGTGCAGCAAGGTGCAGTCTGGTACACCTTCCCCAATGCGCGGCTCTTGGTAGTGGATGATATTGCCTTGAACCTCAAAGTTGCAAAAGGACTCCTCGCTCCCTATCAGGCAAAAATTGACACCTGTTCAAGCGGGCTGGAAGCAATAGAAAAAGTAAAGCGTGGGCTCTCAACGAGAGCAAATTACGACATTATCTTTATGGATCACATGATGCCGGGAATGGACGGCGTTGAAACAGCCGCCGCATTGCGTAAAATTGAAGGGTATGCCCATACGCCCATTATTGCATTGACAGCTAACGCCATGAGGGGGCAGAGAGAATTCTATTTGGAACAGGGTTTTAACGATTTTCTTTCAAAACCGGTGGACCCAAAATTACTGGATGAGATACTCAGAGAACAGTTAGCGGTTAGCAATGAGCAGTTTGTAATGAGTAATGAGCAGATGACAAAGAGCAGTGAACAGAGTACATCTGCTGCTTGTGCCTATTCCCCACTCGCCGCAGAAATTGAAGAACAGCGGATTGATCTGCTGAACCACTTCCGCGAGTCTTTTGAAAGCGGCCGTGTAATTGATAACGGTCAACAAGTTGATCACGATTATTTTGCCAGATTTACCGCGCTCATTGAATCGATGGACACAGGCGCGGATGTTAGTTTGCAGGAACAGGCGGCTCTTTTGGCGGAAGCCGGACGTCAGGAGGACGCGCACACTATACGGGAAAAACTTGGCGCTTTCTGTGAAATGCTTTGCAAAAAGAGCGACGGCAGCCATACCACGATGAGTGAAGTTTTGGGAGAAGTCCTTCCCCGTCTTAAAAAAGCGCTATTGAAAGGAGAAAACAATGCGGCTGGAAAGATATTGGCGGAGCTGGGTAGTGTTCAGCTCACTCCATCTGAACGAAAATTGTATCTTCTGCTCTATGGCATGGTGTTTAATGATGATACTGAAAAAGCTCTTGGCGCGTTACAATTATGGGATGCCCTAATATAAGCACAGCGTCAAGCTGTGTCGTTTGATAAAAGCAGTACGGCAAGAGCCCCAATGATTGCCGCTGTTACAATGAATGTAAGCATGCTTTAGTATGCGTAGGGGCGATGAGGAATGAGGAGTTAACAATGATTAAAATTCTTATCGTGGAAGATCAGACCATGCTGAGGGAAGCGCTTGAACATCTCATCTCGGAACAAGATGACATGGAAGTGGCGGGGACAACGGATGATGCCGCTCGTGCGCCGGAACTCTGCCGCAGTTTACAGCCGGATTTGGTTTTAATGGATGTGGTAACGGCAAACAATTCCAACGGCATAAGCTTTGCCGCGAAGATACGCGAAGAGTTGCCAACCATCAAAATAGTGTTAATGACATCATTCCAGGATATTACATTTATTGACGAGGCGCGGAAAGCCAAAATACACAGTTTTATGGTCAAAAATACGGGAAACGAACATTTGTTTTATGTGATACGCAGTACCATGAAAGGAATCGGCATCTATCCCGGTCCTGCGGATATTTCTCCGTTTGCCGCTCAATTTTCGGAAAAAGAGATCGCCGTAATACGTCTGGTATGCCGGGGCATGGCGCGGGATGATGTCGTCAAAGAGCTGGCTATGTCTGAATCAGCGATCAAACAGCTAATAGCATCGATACTGGAGAAATCAGGATTTGACAATATTGCGCAATTCGCCATATACGCCGCAGGCAAAGGCTTAATTGTGTCAATGTAGCCAGCCAATAATGGCAAAAGTACCAAATAAATTGGCATTAATGCCAAAAAAAATAGTATTAATGCCAGAAAATATGGCCATCCGGCCATGCCGTTTTTCTTGACTATTAATGGAATAATTCCAAAATTAGAGTAATGAAGAAGCTCACGCATCGCATCGAAGGTACGCGAACGCTCGAACCAAAGGTTCGCAGGTGCGGAGGAATGGGCAATGGCGCCTGACGCTGTTTTTTTTAACACTGAAAATCTTCTCACTTTGCACCATAATATATCAACAATGAGCAAAAAAACCGTACTTTCAGGTCATAATTCCCATCCTTCATTGCTCATTTTTCTCTCAATTTTTTGCTTTTTACTTTCGTCCTGTGAAAACCCCTGGATGATACAAATACTCGAACCCAAAACAATTTATTTTGAAACTCACGGCGGCACCGCAGTATCATCGCAAAAACTCTACAAAGGCCAGAAAGTGTCAAAACCCTCAAATCCGGCCAGAGGCAAAGATAAATTTGAAGGCTGGTACGAGGACAACGGCTCGTTCAAAAACTTATGGAATTTCGACACCGTACCCACTGGAGACCTTACTCTTTACGCGAAATGGAAACCATTGCCCCCCGGCCTTTACCGCGGCGCGCCAAATGCCGTCACCGCTGCCGACCGCATTGCTGCTGTCGCCGCTAACGATGTTGAAGCCGCTGTAAACCATGTTAACGCCAATCCCCGCACTTACACCCTAATACTTGATGCGGATGTTTCAAGCGTTCCCAAAACCATCGCCGGCGGTGTCAATCTCACCCTCATAGGCTCCGGTAAGCTCTCGCTCTCTGAGCAAGGCTCGCTCTTTACCATCAGCAGCAGTGCGGAACTCACCATCGAAAACAACATCACCATCAAAGGGCTTAGCGGCAACACCGCCGCCCTGATAAGGGTTGAAGGAAAGTTCACCATGACTGGCGGTACCATAAGCGGCAACACAACCACCGCAAACGGCGGCGGGGTGTATGTTTCCGGCGGCGGTAACTTTACCATGAGCGGCAATGCGCGGGTAGACCCGGATAACGATGTGTATCTTTCAACAGGCAGAAGCATAACCATTGGCGGTGTCTTGAACAGCACTGGAACCGTAGCGACCATAACGCCTCAGACGTATGCCGTTGGTACGCAGGTTCTGACTGGCGCAGCGGTAGGAACGCAATATGCGAAGTTTGCGGTAACGAAAGAGAACGGAACAATTGAGTGGAAAGTGAGGGTAGATGGGAGGCTGGCGCCCAAAAATTGGACTGCCATACCGGCGGGTAATGAAAACGGAACAACTGCGACATTCGGCACAAGCAATATCCAAAGTATCGCATACGGCAACGGAAGGTTTGTCGCCGGGGGCGCGGACGGCAAGATGGCGTGGTCAGATGACGGCATAAGCTGGACTAGCGTGAACAGCCCGTTCAGCTCAAGCATTAGGATCGATTGCGTCGCATACGTCAACGGAAGGTTTTTCGCCGGGGGCAATAACAACAGAAGTATGGCGTGGTCAACTGACGGCATTAACTGGGACGGCGATACACGCTCTGCCGATTTATTCGCACTAAGCATCGGTGGTATCGCTTATGGCGCCGGAAGGTTTGTTATTGTGAACTCGGGTGGTTCGCCTATTAGTGTTTGCAGGACGACGTGGTCAAATGACGACGGCTTAAACTGGGAAACCGAAGACATAACTGATACATTCGCCTCCGGCGCGGCGCTCAGAGGCATCGCGTATGGCGGCGGGAAGTTTGTCGCTGTGAGCGATGCCTCATCTGGCGGCGGCATTGCGTGGTCAACTGACGGCATAGACTGGGGTACTAGAGCAGTAATAGGTTCTTACAATTGCGTCACCTATGTCTGGGGAAAGTTTTTTGCTGGAAGAGGCGGCTCCTTCACCAGCACTCGCGAAGTGAGATGGTCAAATGACGGCGAAGACTGGAATAACAGTTTGATATTCCAATCATCAAGCGGCGGCTATGATAATATCACTTGCTTCGCGTACGGCGGCGGAAAGCTTGTCGCTGTGAGCGAAAACGGCGACATAAGGTGGTCAACTGAAGACGGCTGCACAACCCTAGCCTCATGGACTCTCATACAGGCGGGTGTGGGTGAGGAAGAGAGCAAATTCCCCACCACAACAAACCAAACTCGCCCTATCCGTGGTATCGCATACGGCACATACGAGGGCAAAGGAAGGTTTGTTGCTGTGGGCGCTCAAGGCAGGATGGCGTATTGGTTTGACGATTGACACCATTTTGCCCGTTTGGGCAAGAAAATATATGAAGGAGTTATCGCCGCCGTTGGCGGCAGCGTATCCGTAGGATACGACGATTATAATTACCGCTCACGCGGTGTAAAGAGAGGTTTTTTATGAAGAACTTTGCTAGATTTATCGTGTTTATTGCGCTGGCAACACTGTTTGTATTTCCGGCGGCAGCAAGCGGTCTGTTGGACAGCAGTACAAGTACAACCAAGCCCAAAAGCACTCCGTCTAAGAGCGCTCCGTCAAAGGATACCCAGTCGAGTGGACAGGGAACTTTAACTATTACCGGGCTTGGCGAGTACAACGGCCGTTTTGTTTACACAAGCGGATCGGGAGATAATGAAAAAGAAATTGTCGGAGCTGTTGTTTTTAATGAGTCTCCCGGCATGATGGTCCCCAGATGCGTAACCGGCGGTAAAATCGAAAATGGCAGAGTTACATTACCGGTTTGGCAGGTAGCGACTTCTCATTTAGATGATTATGGAGAATATAACTATACTTATGCGCGCTATGCCGGAAACGGCGCTTCTGAAATTCAGGTAATGATTTGGGAAGATGAAGAAGTTTATCTGGGCATGTATACTTTTCCCATAGCAGACGGAACCATGTCTGTAACATTCAAAAACGGCATTGCTGAAGGCGCGGCTAACGTGAGTGTTAATGCTGTAAACGAATACGGCATGTATGAAAAGTAGCAGAAAACGCAACGGTGACGAACCGTCAGACTGTAAGTCTGCAAGATCGCAGGTCTGCGGTTCGATGACACCGTTTTTCCAACAATCATTGAGAAACTTCTCACTTTGTAGTATATTATATTAACAATGAGCAAAAAAATCGCTGTTTCAGGGCATAATTTCAGTCCCTCATTTATTATTCTTCTTTCAATATTCCTCTTTTTACTTTCATCCTGCGAAAACCCCTTCATGATTCAAATACTTGAACCCAAAATAATATATTTTGAAACTGACGGCGGCACCAAGGTTGATAATCAAAAACTTTACAAAGGCCAGAAAGTATCAAAACCCGCAAACCCAACCAGAAACGGAGATAAATTTGAAGGCTGGCACGATGGCAGCGGCAGAGAATGGGACTTCGATACCGTGCCCACCGGAGACCTTACTCTTTTCGCGAAGTGGATATTGCAATTCACTGTAATGTTTGACAGCAGCGGAGGAACTGATGTTGACGCCAAAACGGTAACCGAAGGCGGATATTTGGCACAACCGCCGGACCCAGCCAAAACAAATGCATACAAATGTAAATTTGGCGGCTGGTATAAAGACCCGGATTTTGCCAATGCCTGGAACTTTAAAAACGACACAGTTACTTCCGACATTACCCTCTATGCCAAATGGGAGGCCTATGCTGTCGGCGACAGAGGCCCCGGAAGCGGAATAATTTTCTATAGAGCCCCTGCGAGCTTTACCGTTCAGGGCTACACAGGAGCGGCAGGATCATTCGCTTCTTATACCGCCTACTACCTTGAAGCCGCGCCGTTCGGTCTGGGGGAGCATGAGTGGGCTTCGCCGGAATGGGAAAGCAAAACTATTCCGGGTATGGTTGAATATGGTCAAGATTCAGATGATGCGGTTATTGGCGCAGGAAGGAAAAATACCGCCCTTATCCTTGCAAGCGATACGGCTGCCCCCGCCGCCCTGGCATGCAGAAATGCGGCATACGGCGGCAAAACCGACTGGTTCCTGCCCAGTTTGGACGAACTTGCGCAGCTCCGCATACAAAAAACTTACATAGGTAATCCAACCAATACTTTCATTTCTTCGACGCAGAACAGTTCCACGGATGGATGTTGTTGTAATTTCAACTCAAACAATCCGGGGTCCACTCTAAAGAAATGGGCATGGTTTGTATGGGCAGTACGGGCTTTTTAAGGCAGGGGTGACTGCGCCAACAGAGTTGGCGGCAGCGTATCCGCAGGATACGGCGATTTTATTTCACCGCTCACGCGGTGTAAAAAGAGGTTAATATGAAAAACACATTCAAGCTATTCGGCTTTGCTGCTATGGCGGCGATGATCATATTTTCACCGGCGTCGTGCAAGGGTAAAGACAGCGGTTCTTCCGCCGCTTCCGCTCTGGCTGCATCTGTTGCGGCGGAGCTTGGCGGTGATAACATCGGCACACTTATTCCGGCGGAACCTGTCGCATCCGTCAGCGAAGCTGAAAAAAGTACAGCCCAACCGGTAACTGTAACCCCGTCAGGCGGCGACAGAAGACCTGAGCTGGAAGGCTATTGGACAAAGGATGGCGGCAATGGCGGTGAAGAGTTCTATTTTTTTAACGGTGAACTTGGTTATGAAATTGAGTTTAAGGGAGCTTTTGATTGGCCTGTCGGGTACATGGAAGTTAACGCATATATAATGTCGTACGATGGTTCAACCGTAAAGGCTGCGGGTTATGACGATGAAGTTCATGCATTTTCCGCGCGGCTGTCAGGAAAGAAACTTACGCTGAGCGGTTTGGAACAACTGGGAAACTATTATGTTTCAGGTTTTAACGGGACTTACACAAAATATGAGTAAAACAGGAAACGCATAATGAGAATGAACCTCTTCTCGAATTAATTTTTAGGGGGAAAACTAATGAGCGATCAGGAAAAAATCGAACAGCTCAAGCTGGAGGTTCAGGCGCATTTGGATGTCACCTATGGCGCAAACACAACCATGTCCAAAATGATGATGAACGTCTACTCAAGCAGCGACAAAGCTGTCAATTTGGGTTTTTGGGAAGGCGTAGTGCAAGCGGCGGCGGAAGAGGCTGAAAAAGCAAAAAAGAAACAGGCAGAAGCACCCGCAGTAAAAACCAGCGATGATTCCGCCGCTATCGAACAAATCAAGCAGGAAGTAAAGGCGCACATAGACGCTACCTTCGGCCCAAGCGCCGCCATGCTCTGGAACGTCCAGATCAGCAACCCTGCCGCCGGAACGCTTGCGTATTGGCAAAGCATAAAGCAGTCGATGCTCGGCGGCGCGCCGGCACAACCCCCCGGGCAAAATTCAAGCGGAGACTGGCAGTATGAAATGAAAGACTCAAGTATTGTCATCGTTAAATATAAAGGTGAAGACAAAGAAATCAGTATCCCCACAGAGATTGACGGAAAGCCTGTTACCGGAATCGGAGAACGGGCGTTTGCAAGAAAAGGTTTAACGAAGCTTACTATTCCTGACAGCGTTACCTTCATAGGCTATGAAGCGTTTGCGCGTAATGAGTTCACTGAGGTAACGATTCCGGGCAGCATCTCAGAAATCGGGGAAGGGGCATTTGAAAGGGGAAAACTCACCAGAGTAAGCTTCACAGATGGCGTGAAGACCATAGGCAGGAAAGCGTTTGAGGCTAACGAGATCGTCTCCATCTCATTCGGCTCAGTTGAAAAGATAGGCGATAGCGCTTTCCGCAACAATAAGCTGGCAGGCACCTTTACGATTCCGGATTGCGTCAAGTCCATAGGCAGCAGCGCTTTCGCTGACAACCCGTTTGAGATAGTCATTATCCCGGACGGCAAGATTGAAATCAATGGTTCTTCAGCCTTCGGAAAAGCAAAAATCATAAAAGCCTCCGACTATGCGTTTGAGTCGAGCAATACCCATTACACGAAACCCGAAGACTTCAAATGGCGTGCAACAAACGACGGCAAAGGCGTTATTGTTACTGGTTTTGTCGGGAAGGCTGCGGAATTGAATATCCCTCCGCAGATTAAAGGGCTGCCTGTTGTTTCAATAGAAAAGATCGGCCCCCTCGTAAAGCTGACAAGCGTCGTGATTCCCGACAGCGTTGTATCCATAAACTCAGGGACATTCAGCCACAAGAATATTGAAAGCATAACGATAGGCAAGGGTATTAAAGTTATCGGCAGTTGGATTAACGGTAATAAAAATTTGACCCAGGTTACCATTCCCGGCAATGTTGAATCAATAGAACGCAGCGCGTTTGAAGACTGCGGGCTGACAAGCGTGGTTATTCCCAATAGCGTTAAATCCATAGGGAAAGACGCATTCAGAAATAACGCGCTTGTCGAAGTGACCATGCACGATGGCATTACGTACATAGGGCCGGGCGCGTTTACAAAGAACAAACTGAAAAGCGTAGTCATTCCCAAAGGCGTAACGTATATAGCTGAAGGCGCGTTTTCCAATAACGCACTGACGAGTGTTACACTGCATGACGGGATTACCCTTATTGAATATTGTGCGTTCTATGAAAACAAGCTCACCGGTATACAGTTTCCGGACAGCCTTAAGTCCATCGGACAAGACGCATTCCGGGAAAACAACCTAAAAAGCGTGACCATACCGGATAGCGTTACCACAATCAACAAGCAGGCGTTTATGCAGAACAAGCTGACAAGTTTGACGCTTGGCAGAGGGCTTAAGGAAATCGGCTCTTGGGCTTTCGGGTGGAATAAATTTGAAAGCCTGATAATCCCTGAAAACATTACCAGTGTTGGCAGTGTATTTGTAGAGAACGACAAGCTTACCTGCGTGGCTGTCCCGAATCATATATATGCCCAGAATGGTTTTTTCTGTATGGAACCAAACGGCGGCTCCGGCTGTCTCAAAACCAGTATGTTAGGGAACGGCGGCGGCGATTTTAAGAAAAATCCGAACGGGCCATATCAGATCAACCATGCGAAGCCCCATGATGCCGAAGTACAGGCCTTCCATGCGAAAGCGGCGGCTCAGGAGCAAGCACTGAAGGGTACGCCGCTCCATGTACTGTATCCGCTGCGGCCGTTAGACGACGCGATGAACCTGAGCATTGCGCCGAAAACGGATGCGGGAGCGGTACTTAAAATATCAAAAGACAGCCTGGCAATAGAAGATGTTAAGGCGTGTTATGCAGGTCTGCACCGGTTTAAGGATATTAAAGCGGCGGCAAACCAGTTGTGGAGTTTTCAGGTTGAAAACAACTTTTACAGCGTAACAATCACCGCATGGAAAAGCGAAGCAGACGCGGAGAATGCGTTAAAATCTTATGACGCCAAACGCAGTACGCGCAGGGGTCATGTAACAGCCCGTGATGTTACCGTAAACAGTTCGGCTGGCGAAGGGCTGCCGCGGTTTAAGAAAGGGACAGAAATACTGCGAAAAGAAGATATCCTGGAGCAGTACAAAAACAAATCCATGAAGGTCAGAGAAATTAAGCCCGCGGGAAACTGGTTGTGGGAGCTTGAGCTTGAAGATGATGATTATATCGGCATCATTATCGGCTGGGCAAACAATGCCGACGCGGAAAAAGCCGAAAATCTCTACAAATCCAAACCTGAACTTCAGGTTACGCGCAGGCGAAACGTTACGGCATATTTCAGGAGCAGCAAGACAACAGCCAGCCCGTTTGTATGGCTTACAATGGCTGCAAACGATGAAGATTACGGCGGAAGGCGGTAAAAGGAAAACGCGAAAATGGAGATATATGTGAAAAAGAAATGAAATGAAAAGAATAATATATTTCTTTGCCGTTGTCTTTGCGCTGACTGCCTCGTGCGTCAGGAAGAATTGTCAGGTCTGCCCACTGTTTGGATAGATGACGAAACGCAAACAGTAAAATCACACGGAAAAGGCGGACACGCAGGTTTGATTTATTATTACAGGGAATATAAATGGGAATACGGGCAATTAATGCTGATGTGCAGTGAAAATCAGGACTATGATGAAGAATTGGACGCGTATATCCGCATAACCCGCACCCTGCAAAACGGGGTTTGGATAGAACAGACAGAAACGGTTTGGATAGAGGATTTATAATGCGGAATTGGAAAAGCTTTATATCGGAGAATAGTAAAAAAACTTTTGTCTCACATTCATGAGTTCTTCATCACAAACGCCAGAATCTTCGCTGCCGCTTCCCAGCACCAGGGCGGAATGAAATCGCCCGGCTTTGCGCTTGTATCCAGCAGGGCAGCAAGCGCCGAATCCTCTACGACCGCGATTCCTTCCTGCTGCGCTATGGCAATTATTTGTTCCGCCTCCCTGCCTCTGCCCGATGCCAGCAATGCGGGTGCGGGATCGCCCGGCGTGTACCCAATGGCTGATGCAAGTTTCTTTTTCTTCATATAACGCTACACCGTCTCATTTATTGCGAATAACGGATTGTCTTCGCAGCCCGACTCGCAGGGGAAAGATTCTGTCAAGTTTTTAACGGAAATACGCTCAAGCGGAATCTCCATGATCCGGGACAACTCTTTTGAAAACGCTGCAAGAATCTTGGGCTGTTGTTCAGGCTGCAGGTAAACAGCAAGCCTCGCCGCTTTATTTCTCGTATCCAACGCAAAAAGCCAGCGTTGTTTGTTTTCGCCGATTTCTGTAATGTCTAAGACCATTAGACCATTAGATGTCTGACCTTCAAGCAGTATTCTGAGCGACACTCTGAAGCGCCTGCCATTCTCGCAAAGATCAAAGGGAAGCACAATCCAGCGCTGTCCGTTTTTGCACGGAAGCCTGTTTAATATAGCGAGTAAAGGTTCATTTTCCGCAGCTTCAAGAGCCAGTTCCCTTATGCCGGAAGCGGTGAGGGGGACGGTTTCATGTTCATCATTGTCTTTGTTCCGCCGCCGTTTGTCGCGGTTTTGCCGTTTGTGCAAATCCGGGTCAACAGCTTCGGCAAACAGTTCAAGCGCTTCAGGCTGAAGCTCCACTCCTTTGCTTTCGGCGGCAGCGGCGGCAAGGGACAGAGCTTCCCTCAATTTTGCGGAGACGCTGCCGCTTGAGTCAGCTGTTTCAACAGCCGTAGCCTGAGTCTTCACTGAATCAATTTGAGCCGCTGAAGCAAAAGCCTGACGGCGGATTGCGGTCATCAACTCATGTTTTAACGGCAGAGAAAAAAAACGGGCAAATGAAATAATAGAAGCTGAAAGTTTATCCGCCGGCAGTCCAGCGGCTGCAATCATGGCAGTAACGGAACGGGGAACTATAGGTGCAGGAGGTTTCGCGGACGGTTTTCCTGCCTTTGCCGCCGGAGCATTTTCCAAAGATGGTTTAGGCGTTACAGATTTGGCGTTTGTTGTCTTGTTCAAATGCATCCGGCTATCCCAACAGCACTTCAACCTTATGCGTTTTTCCGTCATTGTGAGGTGTAATCAAATTGCCATGAATTTCACTTCCGTCAACTGTTATTGATTTTATTCCGTATTCAACGCCTTTCGGATTGCGTACATGGATTTCATAAACAGCACCACGGAAATTCCGTTTCGCCGTAAACTCTTTCCAATCCTTTGAGATTTTCGGGTTTATGATGAGTCCGTCATAATCCGGCTGTAAACCTAAAACCCACTCGGTAAGAGACTGATGCATTGTCGGAGCTGTTCCCGTAAGCCATGTATGTCCGCCCTGTCCAAAACCGAAACCGCCGCGTCCGCGGACATATTCGGGATAAACATACGGTTCGCTCTTGTAGCAGTCTTGATCGTTTGCCAGATTTTCGGGGAGACATTTTTCATAAAAATTAACTGCGTCCGTTCCCCTGTTCAAAATCGCGTAACTCTGAACAAGCCAGGCGTTAAGGTGCATAAAAATCGATCCGTTTTCCTTCATCGCAGGCGGCTCTTTTTCTATATTCCATGTTCTGCCCGGCAATTCTTCACGCTCTGCAAGCCCTGTATAAACAGGGAAACAAATTTGCGCGCCGAATTCACTGTCCAGATATTCCTCAACTTTTTGAATTACTATTTTCGCACGATTAACACCTGCGGTTTCGCAGTTAATTCCAAATACCTGCGGCTCAAGGAATATTTTTGCCTCAGAATTTTCGCTTCTTCCCAAATCTTTTTTACCGGCTACACAGGACAATGCGCGAATGTAGTAACCTTCCTTGTCAATTGCATATTTTTCAATCGCATCGTATATTTTTTTTGCCCGCGAAATATATTCGCCTGCAAGAGCTGTTTCCTTGTTTGCCGCTTTAAGCAGCGCCGCCGTGTCAATTAACACCTTATACAACTGCTGTGCAACCATTACGCTTTCAACATCTTTGTTCCATTCACCGCCGGTGCGCAGTTCATTAAGGTCATCATTCCAGTCGCAGTCTTTCATGTACGGTAAATCACGGTCGCTTCTGTCTGTCCAGACACGGTCAATAGCCTTCTGGATATGCTCCAAAATTGTGCCGTAAACATCACCTTCTTTTTCGTGAACTTCGGCATAAGCGGCTTTTTCGTCTAAAAATGCAAAATCGCCTGTCTCTTTAATGTATTTGATGACCGCCATCGGAAACCAAATCGGGTCATCGCTTGCCTGAATGTTTTTATTCCCGGGCTGGTCAATAAAAAAATTGTGATACGAAACGCCGTTGGAAAACATTTGCGTTGCGATATGTTTAAGCGCGGATTTTACTGTTTCCGCCGAATACGGTAAATTGAAATTCACATCCTGCAAAATATCGCGGAAACCCCAGCCGTATTCATATCCCGTGTGATAGCGTGATTTCATTCTGTTAAGAATATACACAATGCGGCATTGATATTGCAGCCATTTGAAAGCGCGGTTTATTTTTGCGCTTGGAGTAACAATCATAAATTGCGACATCATCTCGTTCCACCAGTTTTTGACTTCGCAAAGCATTTTTTCTCTTGTGCTTGCGCATTTGATCATTTCAGTCGTTTTTTTTAGGTGCGATTTTTTATTTAAATAATAATCTTTCGTGGAACTTGCGATTAACGCGATTGCAAATTCAGCTTTTTCACCCGCTTTAAGCGTGATCTTATTGCGGAAAACGCCGCAAGTTCTGCGCAAATACGCCTGATTTGTATTTGAAAGCGGTTTAGCGTCAATAATTCTTAACGGATCTGCAAGCGAGCGGAATCTATCGCCCGTAAAGCGTTCTTCGCTGGTTTCGTATTCAGTATCTTTGGTGTTAAGTGTTGAAACAAAGGCAGCGACATTTCCAAGCATCCCATTAATTTCAATACCATCGTCATTTACACTTATCCCGTGATTTCTGCGAAATACAATCGCGTTCAAATCCTTATCCCAATTTGCGCCGCCGAAAAATCCGTCATTGTCGCCGGCAAGCAAACGGACAAGCGCGTCCCCCATGTGGATTGGAACAAACGGATAAATTTCCAGTTCCTTTGTTTCGGTTGTAGTGTTTTCAATAACAATATTTTGCACCCAGCCGTCAAAATCTTTGGGAACAAACATAGTTTCTTCGGTTTTAATTCCTTTGTATTCGGAATCAAACTTAATATATCCGAAGCCCAAAGTTGTTTTGAATTTCTGCCCGTCTTTTTTTACCGGCTGCCAGGTTGTTGTAAAATAATCACGGCTTTTTGCATCAACAATGTAGCAATAACGCCCTTTGTTGTCGGCATCGTTAAGGTGCAGCTGGGTATCCACAAAAGTGTTTTCATGTGTTCCGCGGACATCAAATCCGCCGCCTGAATAGCTTACTCCCGAACAGAATGTCTGCGTTCCGCTCTGGCCGGGTCTGATTAAATAATGCAGCCATGGTTCCGGTGTGCGCGGATTAAAAATCTCGAACTCGTCCTTTTCATTGAATCTTCCGTATTCTGCCATGGAAAACACTCCTATCCCATTACAACTTCCACATTAACGCTGCTGCCTCTTGCAAAAGAAAGCGGAATAATGTTTCCGTCAATCTCTTTTCCATCTACTTTTATTGACTTAACGCCCTTTTGAACGCTATTCGGATTGCTGTAACTGATGTTAAATGTAGTATTTCTGAATGTTCTCACTGCTGAGAATTTTTTCCATTGTGAAGAAACGCAGGGGTCAATCAAAAGCCCGTCATAAAGACGGCGAACGCCGAAAATCCAGTCAATGAGCACATTCAAGCGGGTGGGAGCCGTTCCGGTAAGCCATGTATGCCCCGCTTTTCCGTGATCGTTTGATGCCGGTCCCGAAACATATTCGGGATAAACAAAACGTTCTGCCGCATACAAATACGGATCGTCCTTACTTGCAACAGCCGGAAGCGTTTTTATATAAAGATCATGCGCTTCATTTCCGTATCCAAAAATACAAAGGGAAGCGATATACCACGATTCCAAATGCCTGAATTCGCCGCCGTTTTCTTTTTTACCGGGAGCGTTGCGTTTCCAGCCCTGAGTGTCAACCGGCACTTTTCCCTGCGACATCGTTTTGTCGCCCTGACAAATCGCAATTCCGTATTTATCGTCAATGTTTTGTTCGCAGACCTTTTTGCATGCGTCAAATCTTGCCTTGTCTGCAATCCCGCTGAACCCGGCCCATGCAATCGGCTCAAAGAATGTCAGCCCGTCCGTTTTACTGCATCCCAGATCAACAGGCGCACCTGAGTGTTCCATATCTGCCAAAATCTCTGACACTTCAAGCCCTGTGTGACCGAAAGACAAATTTTTGAGAACCGCTTTAAAATCTTTTGCGGCAACTGCGCGAATATAATTTCCGTCTTTATCAATGCACTTTTTCTCAACTTCGTTCCTGACAATTTTCGCTTTTGTAGCATAATCCGCCGCCAAATCTTTTTCGATTCCTTTTTTGTTAAGCAGCTCAACCATATCGTTGAGCGCTTTGTAAAGCTGCTGTGCCGCCATTGTGGAAACGCTTGTAAAGTTGCCGGATAGGTCATCGTTCCAGTCCGCCATCAGCATATACGGCAGCCCGTTGTCGCTTTGCCTCCAAACTTTGTCTATGGCAACTTTCAAATGTTCAAGCATTGTGCCTTCTTTTGCCGGAAGCTCTTCTTTCTCATCACAATACGGAACAACTTCATCCAAAAGCCCGAAATCGCCGCTTTCCTTAATGTATTCAACTGCCGCATAAATGAGCCACAACGGGTCGTCGCAGGTAACAAAGTCCTTGTTTCCGGCAGCGGTCACATAGAAATTATGATACACAAACCCGTCAGAAAACATTTGCTGCGCTGTGAATTTAATCAGTTCTTTGGCAGGTTTGGGGTCATAAGGAAGAAGCGACAGAATATCCTGCAAAATGTCGCGGAAGCCGAAACCGTATTCAAATCCCGAATGGAAACGCGATTTCATTCTGTTGAGAAGCGCAACCATCGCGCACTGATACTGAAGCCACTTGTAGGACGGATTAAGAACTTCATCAATGCCGTCAACTTTAACAGCCAGCTTGCCAAGCTCTTCTTTCCAGTCTTTTTTTACTTCTTCAAGCATTTTTTTTGCGTTTTCTGCTTTAAGCACATCATCAAGAAATTTTTTAATCGACTGTTTACCGTCAACATAATAATCTTCCGCCGAAGGAGTTGCACTCACAACAATAATTTCTTTTGTTTCGCCTGCTTTAAGCATAAATGAATTCTTGATTGATGAAAGAGCGGAGCAATTTTCCTGCGCATCACGGCTGGGTAAATCCCAATCTTCTGTAACTGCCGCAGGATTTCCCATTGTGTTTGAGTGATGTCCCACAAATTCATCATAACGGGTCGCAAACTGATTATTGGGAAGGGATGTAGTGTGAACAAGCACTTTTCCGAACATATATTTGACTTTTTCACCGTCACTGTCAAAATCGCGCCCGAATCCGCACCTCCAGACAACGGCGTTAAGTTCCTTGTCTACAAGAGCGCCACCCAGCATGAGCGTATTGAATCCGCTGAATTGAATGTCACGGGCGTCTCCGATATTAACAGGATTTACGTTAAACATTGTAACTTTACGAACTTTGCTGTCGTTATTCTTAATTTTGATAATTTGCACCATCGCATCATAACCGTTCGGAATAAAATGCAGTGTTTCCACATCAAAGTTATTATATCCGGTGTTAAATTTAAGATAGCCAAAGCCAAAGGTTGTTTCCAGCGTCTGTTCCTTGTTTATGACAGGATACCAGGCATTTGAAAAATATTTTCCGTCTTCTGTGCGGAAATATGCATATGTTCCAAGCATACGGGTTTTATACGGATCTTCATGAACAAAACCGTTAAGAATATCACCCTCTTGCGTTCCGATTCTCGCAAAGGATGTTCCGTTATTTGTCATTCCCCAGCAAAGCGTATCGACTGGTTTTTTATTCCTTCTTGCCAAAAGCATGAGCCACGGTTCACGGGTCATATCTCCGTATTTTTCCTTAATTACGACCTCATTATTCTGGTTGAAACAAAACTGCCCGTTGTTTTTCAATTTTTCCATAACGATTCTCCTTACCTTAAAAAAATTTTATTCTTGTGATTTCCCTGTCCAGAACGCTCACTCTTCCTTCTTTTTTGAGACCGTAAATCACACCGGACAAATCAGACTCATTTACTCCCGAAAGCTGCGACAAAATTTTATCAACAGTGGTTTTTCCGCCGCTTCCATCAAGGTTTTTGATAACCGCCCGCTCGTATTTGTATTCGATACGGTTTTCATTTTTCATTTCGGCAGCGTGCAATGTCTGAACTTTTGCGCCAATTTCACATAAAACATTTTCGTATTTTTTTTCGCCTTTGACGTAGACTGCGTTTTTATCTTCCGTTCCCGAATTTCGCATAAACAATACGCCCAAAAGTTGTTCGCCGTCAAGAATGGTCATATACAAGATGTTCAAATCTTCCTTGTCTTCGTATTTTATTTTTGTGCTTTTAGGAAATTTTGAGTTTGCGATTGCATCATTTACCGCCATTTCGACAAGTTCCTTATCCTTGTTCCAAATTACGCTGCCGCGGTAATAGCGCGTTTTGTCAACGAAGAATACATAGTATGTTTTTGAGAACCCAGGCTCAAACGGCTCTATAATTTTTTCTTCGTTTAAACCTAAACTTTTAATTGCGTAGATTGAGGCAAGTCCAGTTAAAAGCCCCACGCCTGAAAGTAGAGTTTGTTTTTTACCATTGGGATCATGAACGTCAATCGGGAAAATTAAATGACCGGAAATCTCAAGCCCGACTAATACTTCGCCGTCCTGACCGTTGGTCTTAAAGCTTCCTATCCATTTATCGCCGACCGAAACGATACGGGTATTTAGCCCCAAATTTTTACCGGCTGCCGAAGCTGTCATAATGTCGGACTCGATTGTGGACAGGAACCAATACTTTTTTGGGTCAAGATTTTTACTTTTAATGAGGTACTGCGCCAAAATATAGCCGCATTTATCGCCGTCTAAAATGTATACATCATCGTCTTTCCTGCTGTAATAAAGCAAAAATCCCCTGTCGCCGTCTCCGTCAAGGGCAATTCCATATACGCTTCCCTCTGGTGATTTTCTTCCTTCATCAAATATTTTTTTGACAGTCGGAATGTGTTTACCGTATTCTTTGCCTGAATATAATTCCGTTCCCTCAATTTCGGCAACCCCAACGCCGCGGTTTATATTGCCGCCTGTGCATTGCGTATTGACGCTTATGAAGTTTGCCCCCAGATTTTCAAGAACTTTACGGCCAATTGCATCGGTTGCGCCGTTTGCTGAGTCAAAAATAATAGTCAGGTCTTTAACAGCGGATTTCATTTCGCCGCCCAATACTTCTTCCATCCATTTTATGCTGTCTTCTTCGGCATTGTATTGTGAAATTTTTCCGCTTGCTTCCTCCGGAAGTTTTTCCGCGAAACAATAATTGTACATATATGCGGACAAAACATAGTCTCCCAAATCACCTTCGGGAACAAGTTTCTTGCCGTCAATAAAAAATTTAATCCCGTTTTGGTTTGACGGATTATGGGAAGCGGTCAGACAGGCGCCGGCGCGGTGTCCTAATTGCAGATTTTTCCAGGGAATGACCGCGGTAGGCACGACACCTAAATCAAGCACATTCAATCCTGCTTTTGCAAATCCGGAGCGAACGCTGTTATTCAAAATCCAATTGTAAGCCAGATCTCGTCCGTCATTTCCGATCACTGCGGTGTCGCCGACATTAACGATTTTTTTATCTAGAAGAATTTTTGCAAATGCAAAAGAAGCAGTTTCTGCCAAATCCGGAGTGAACGCGTTGTTATTAAGTAAATCGGCAATAAAATTTTCGTTTGTTTTTATTGATACTTTGCCGCGTACGCCGTCCGTTCCCATGTAATTTACCCTTGCCATTGTGAACGCGGTGTTTATCTTTTCTTCTTCGCTTGAATTCAATGATAAGTACAGGTTCGCGGCTTTGGGTAAATCAATACATACTGCCGTTGGATATTTTTCAAGCCAATCGCTTGAAAGAAGCGCCGATGCCGCCTTTTCGTCTACGGCGCTATAACCCGCCGCAAATTTTTTCTGTTTCGCCAAATTTTCAAGTTTTCTTTGAAAATTATTGGTGAAATCCGGCACCATTCAAGATTATTATCTGTCATAGGTATATTTTTGTCAAGCGCAATTTACTGCATTATGTGTTACAATAAATCAGGAGAAATGACATGGCAAAAAAAACGATAGTTTTATTGGCGGATGGTTTTGAAGAAGTTGAGGCTGTAACGCCCATTGACTATCTGCGCCGCGCCGGGGTGGAGGTTACCACGGCGGCAATCGGGAAAAGCGCGAGTGTGAAAGGGGCGAGGGGTATTCAGATTAATGCCGACATTACGCTGGAAGGACATGACGCCGCCTGGGACGCAGTTGTCCTCCCCGGAGGAATGCCCGGCGCCTCTAACCTTGCGGCTTCAAAGGAAACAAGCGCGCTGATTAAAATAATGGCGGCTGACGGTAAACTGATTTGCGCGATCTGCGCTTCTCCGGCTGTGGTGCTTTTCCCGCTCGGCCTTTTGTCAGGCAAAAAATTTACCTGTTATCCCGGTCTGGAAGAAAAAGTAAAAGACGGCGTATGGTCAGAGCATAAGGTAGTAATTGATGGTAACATCATCACCAGCCGCGGCGCCGGAACAGCCGGACATTTCGCGGTTGCAATTATCGAAAAACTGCTTGATGAGGAAACCGCAAAAAAGATAGCTGATTCCGTACTGCTTTGAGGCTTCCTGGAAAACAGTGACTGACACCATAGGCGCCAGTGAGTTTTATTATCCCTATTTCTTGATAAACGCCGCTTTCGACATAAAGTCAGAGCGGCTTCTTGCATCGTATTTTTCCAAAATAAAGGTCATGTATTTTTTTACTGTGGTTTCTTTAAGCAGCAGTTGTTTGGAGATTTCTTTGTTGGTAAGCCCGTTGAATATCAACTCTGCAATTTCTATTTCACGGCTTGTCAGTTTATGAGCCGTAAAGTTTTCCAGAAGAGTAGTTGGCGCTTTCGCAAGAACAGCGCTGCCGAAAAAATTGGGGGGGGGGGGGGGAGAGAGACTGTTTCCCCCTGCCGCTTGCAGCGCCGATGATATTGGAGTTTCCAACAGAAGCGGCTGTTTTTGAAACAGCAATTTGAACGCAATTACAAAAAAAATGACCGCGACAAAAAAACTCAACAATGCCATATTGTCTATTGTTGCAGGTATCGGAGGAATAAAATTACTAACGGCTAAAGATACAACATACACGATTTGAATCGATGCCGCATAGGCGTAAAACCAAAAACCGCCTTTGTAATGCGCCATAATAATGATAGGGAATATTGCCCATATAGAAACGTGCATAATGCTGACAACAGTGCTTAACGCCATAATTAACACGGAACTTTGTACAAGGGTCAGGCAGGGAAGTATCGCAAAAAAACAGCAAACAGCAGAAATATAATAACGTAAAAAAAATGGTTTTTTCGATATAAAAGAAATAAATAAAACAACGAGCATCACTATTGGAAAGAAAGGCAAGTAGCCTTCCTTAAAATTGGTGAGCAGCGGAAACAGGCGGTGTTCAAATATCAGATTGAGTGTTGAAAGAACGAAAGTCAATATAACAAGACGAAGAAAAAGAACAGCGCCCGGCTTGTGTTCGGGGGTTTTACTTCCCTCCATGGTCTCGCTGGCAACGCTGCTTGCAGCGCCGTTGCTTGCAACGAGAGCGCTTACAATGGCGCTTATCAGCATAACAACGACAAGCCACCGGTTTACGGCAAAGACCAACGACAATGCCCGCGGCGGATCAAAACCTGAGTATTCCAAAAACGGGATAGAAAATTGCCTGATAATTCTGGCAGTCAAAAGTACGGCAGCAAGTTCCAATGCGGGATTTTTTCTGCCTGACAAAAAGAAAAACCCGAAAACAAGCGGGTACAATGTTCCTGCACTTATTGATAGGATAATCTGCGCCGCTCGAGAACCAAGGTAAAAATCAATTCCCAGAAACCGGATGATAACATTCGGCATAAACAGCAAAACAACAAAAACAACGCAGGTAAGGGGCTTTCTATTTTTACCCGGCATTGGCAGAAAGAACGGGCATAAAAAAATACCCAAAAGAGAGCCAATTGAACTCAAAATTATTGCGATTCCTCTTGTCTGTTGTGAAGCGGCGGCATTTTTTACATACGAAATATACTCTATTTGAGTGAAATACAGATAACTAAGAGACACAGTGGCAAGCATCAGTATAAAACCAGAAACCCTAAAAATTCTGCTCATTTACCGTAATATAGTAACCAAATATCGATGGGAAATATACCTACTAAAGTAGATTTTTATAAATTTTTGCTCAAAATCTACTTTGGTACAATACCCAGAAAAATAGTCGCAGATTACAATATAAACAATAATGTAGAATCTAAGGAGTTTTGATATGAAAACCAGTAAATTATTTTCATATTTGGGCTTAATGCTTTTTTTTGCCTCCCTGTCTTTGACAGGCTGTTTCACCGACTGGCAGGGCGAAGGGAATTTAACCATAAATTTAGGCGGCTCCGAAAGGTCTATGATCGAATGGGCTGGGAAAAATGACTCTGTACGCGAAGATATAAAATACAACATAAAAATTACAGAGAATGGGAAACTTATACGTGAATTGAATCCGAAAGGCACGGATGTTGCCATTAAAATTCCTCTTCCTGCCGGAACGTATACCGTAAATGTAAAAGCCTACTACAAAAGCAAAACGTTCCTGTACGCCACAGGAACGTCTGCCCCTACAGAGGTAAAAGCAGGAAAATCCGAAACCGCCCGTGTAGAAATGGAAAAGAAATACTACAACATAGGCGACACTGGTCCAGGCGGCGGGAAAATTTTCTATGTCGACCCAAAGGGCTTTACTGTGGAAGGTTACGGCTACACAGCTCACTATCTTGAAGTCGCAAAAGATGGGTGGTACTCCAATGACTCTACCGCCAGCGGTGACCTAGAACTTACTTGGTGGGAGACCGGTGGTACTTATCCAGTTGTTGCAGGAACAAAAGAAGACATAGGTGCCGGCAGAAATAACACACGTCTAATAATTCAAGCTGCAGAAAGTGCAGACGCCAGCGCTCTAGCCGCAGAAGCCTGTGATGGATATGTTGGCGGTGGTCTAAACGACTGGTTTTTGCCCAGCATAGAAGAGCTGAAAGAACTGTATACAAGCAGGAGTGATGTAGGTGGTATTCTTAACAACACAATTGAGAATTACTGGTCATCGGTGGATGCCTATAATGGACTATTTCAAGCAAGAGTTCTTTCTTGGTATACCAGCTCTGAACCCAGCGCCATGGGCAAAGGTAGTCCACATTGTGTCCGTCCCATTCGGGCTTTCTAGGCGCACGCGCTGCAAGGAATGTAAAGAGGTTCACGCAAAGATCGCAAAGGAGTGGGTTTCCCGTCTTTGTGATCTTTGCGGCCTTTGCGAGAGGTCTTTTCGAATAAAAATTTTAAGGAGTTACACGGAGGAGGAAATCTTCTGCATTGACCGCGCGGCGGGGGTGGAGTATGATAAAAGCATAGATACAGAGGAGGGTAAAATGGATATATTAGCAGTAGTCGGGGCAATTACAGGCGTTATGGGATTGGGGCTGGCAATATTACTCGCTATCAGGCAGACAAGAAATGACAGGCTGACTTTTCTTGCTGACAGAATATTTGACATTTCAATACCCAGAGAGCTGAGGCTGCCTTTTTACGAGGAATACATCGCAAAGAGAGGCAACGGCACCGCAGTCAAGTTCTGGCTGATGGAAGGAACGCAAGCAGAAAAAGCATCGCGATAGCGCAAACAGCCTTAAAAAGTGCATTTAGACAGTTTTTTCGGAAAACGGTGAAACTCGCCAACAAAAAGCATGGTTTATATGACAGAAAATAATGGAACAGCAGGAACTCAATTTAAGCCCGCCATTGTAAAATTCGTAAAAGGCTCCTTTTTTATAGTGGAGGGGAAAAACGAGGCGGACAAGTTTTACATCCTTCAGGAGGGGAAGGTATTAATTACCCGCGAAGTGGACATGATTGTCGGGTCAAAAGGCCATGTGGCAGGTCCGGGGGATATTATCGCCGCCGCATCTGCCATTTCCGGTTACAGCTACATTGAAAATGCGGAGGCCGTTACCGATGTAACCTTGATGGCAGTGGAGAAGAAACAGTACGGCAGCCTGATACGAAACAATACTCCGGTTGCCATGCGGATCATTCAGCAATTTTCCGAACGGCTGCGCACGATGAATGAGATTCTGTCCCGCCTGACCCTGAATGATGCCGCCGAGAGCGATCCTTCCCACCTGCTGCAGGTAGCGGAGTATTATGCGGATCAA
>JAIRRJ010000060.1 GCA_031256035.1 Treponema sp.
TACCCCACTTGCCTGTATTAGCAGGTCTAAATACGCCACAGAGCGGCGGGGTATCAAACCCGCTTGCGAATGAGCAAAAAGCTGCGTTACACTATGTTGTTTTTTGCCGATAATTCCGATGTGGGGGCTTGCCAAAAATTAGCAATTTGTGGTAAAATGGGTTAACATTGGTATTATGGAGGGTTAGAGTCGGTTTGGGCTTGGTTCCTTCCGGCCCTTTTGAGAGTTTTGGAACGCTAATAGTATGGCGTATAGGAGAGAGGCTATGGAAACACGAAATCTACAGCAAAAAGTGAAGGAATTGGAATCGTCCAAAGGCATTAAGCTTCTCGGCATTGAAACTCTGGACGGGATACTTACTCGCCCCGTGGTTGAAACGGCGCTTGATTCGCTCAAAGACACATTGGAGCAAATAGACCTTGATGAAATCGCAAAATCTGTAAATAACGATATAAAGGAATTTGCAGGAATTGAATGAGCGAACAACTGATTGGGCTTTTACTTTATTGAGGCCGGTCTTAAAACAACTCAAAGTGCAGAAATTAACAAAAATCCCCACTGTTATCAAGGTATCGGAACATAAGAAATTCATAATTCATGGCATGGGAAGATGGATAATTATTGCCCGTCAATCCCTCTTCTCAGATCAAACGAAAGGGTGTACTACTGTTGCCTGGGATGAAACGCGTAAACTTTTTCTATTACAGATTATCGTTGATCAAAACCTGTTTGCCAATAATGAACACGGCCTGAGAGCGCAACGAAAAATGGTAGCGGTTCATGAATTTGTTCATGGGTCCGCTCACATATTTCTGTCATCTTTTCTCAAGCAGGAAAAATATATTGAATTTATGACGAAGTCCATAATTGCCAAGATACAAATGACAACATCTGATGAATTTAACACAATGTTATTGGCTATCGGAAAACTTGGCACTAAAGACGGAACAAAGCATGAAATATTCAGCGATGGTCATTTCAGATTACTTGAAGAGGATTACATGGATGGATTTGACGGGAACTTTGCCGAGCTGTATATTCATCTATTGTTATCGTACCAGCTTGTGTTTGAAACAATGACCGCAATAAAAATAAAACATGATTCGACCGGAACCAGTATTGATATTTCCGAACTTTTAACGCTTACTTTCAATGAATTGGTTGACAAAAAGGCGCTGGACAGAGAATTTGTTCTGGGAAGGATGAAATTATTTCTGCCTATGCTATTTGCATCATTTGCAAAATAACTTCTGGAAGCGTCATTTCTGCTCGAAAAACGTATACTTGATCACTATCCCCTTTATGTTATACTATGTTTTATTGTGGTTTATTGTCCCTTACGAGGTAAAAAATGAAGAAAAGGAACTTGCTCTTCTTCCTTTTTTTGCTTTTTTTTATTATGAACTGCGCAAATATGGAAAAAGAATACAATAATATCAAAAATTCGGGCAAACCTCCCGAAGAATTCATAAACGCTCTGGCGGATTTCGAACGGAAATATCCCGAACATTTTGAATCCAAAATCGTCCTGGCGTCATTTTACGCAGCCCAAAAGAACATTGAAAAAGCAAAGGATTATTTGCTGAGAGCAGAAGCCGTTGTGAAAAAAGCATCGCGGGCGGACGAGCAAAACATTGCAACAATGTACGGTTTATTGGGAAAGATTTACCGCCTGGAAAATAACCATGCTCAGGCTATGGTTTATGCCGAAAAAGCGATTGCAAGCAGCAAAAAGCACGGCCCCCAATACCTGTTCCTCAAAGCCCAGGTTCTAGGCGCTCAGGGGAAAACCGGCGAAGCGCTGGCCCTGTTTGATTCCCTTTTCGTAACTATGCGGGACGAAATGGCAAGCGACGATATTTGGTCGTATGCATACTTTCTGGCGCAAGACAAAAGAATGGCCGACGCTTCAATGATGCTCGATCTTTTTTTTGAAAAGGGAAGCTATTTTGCAGGTTTCGGGGTTTTCGCGTCTTCTGTCTATGAAGCGGCGGGTGATTACCGGAAAGCCATTTTTTGCAATTTCCTTGAGTACGATTATCACAGCGGATATGCCGAGGCGGACGACATGCGCTTTTTGAGCAATATTGATACGGCTGAAAAAGCGGTAAGCAGCCAGGGGAAAGGCATGGAGACACGGGCTTCGTTTCAATTGGTACGCTCGTGCTACAATAATTCAATTCCAATTCCTTCGGACGGGATGCCGGTTTTTGCCGCCTCAACCTATGCCGGACTACGGAGTAAAATTAACCGCCGCCTGATCACCGGCGAGGAATTCAATGAGCTTCTGAAGCTGGAGCCGTTTTTCTCCGGCTTTCCCACCTATTACTGGTCGGTTTGGCAGGCTGCGGAGCAGCTATCGCCTTCCGGCAGAGCCGATTTTGTTTCCGTGCTGCAAAAGATAATAGCTCTTGACAAATCAGGTCCCTACGCCCGGATTGCATGGAATACGATCTCGGAAATGATGGGGTTTTAATGAAAAAAAATGCAACTCGCACGATTGCAGCAGGCGCCGTCCTCATGTTATTTGCAATCCAGCTTACGGTCTGCAAAGAAAAAATAACTTCAGGCGAATCAGAAAAAGTCTACATCGCCGCAGTTGAGGCCTATTCAGAACAGGATTACAGCGCCGCCATGCGGTACATTGATACGGCATTGGCTCTTGACAGGAATTTTTTCCAGGCCATGTTCCTAAAGGGAAGAATATTGTTTTTTACCGGAAGAATGGCGGATGCGGAAAAGTTGTTCAATGGCCTTATTAAAAAACATCCTGAATACACGGAAGCCCGGATATGGCATATACGATGTCTGATATTGAATGAAAAGTACGGTGAAGCAGAAAAAATAATTGAAAGAGAACTGTCGTTCAACACAACCGATTGGAGAGTATATTACCTCTATGCATTGCTGGGACAGAAAACAGAAAATCATGTTATGCGGATTTCCATGAACAGAAAAGCGGAGACCGCATTGGTTGATTCTGCAAAAGTATATTTGGACCTCGCCTTGACCTATCAAACATTTGGCGAAATTAACACGGCAATCGGATACCTGGACAAGGCAAGCATTGTAACGGAACAAAACATCGGACTTTCACAGCTTGAACAGGCTTTCAGACAGGCAATGCGGGAGTAACAATGCGGGTAACATACTGCATACCAATCGCGTTTCTTTTTTTATTGCTTTCCTGCGCAACAGGCCGCGAATTGCTTTCCTATGCAACGGGCCGCGAGCGGATAAGCTATATTGACAAGAGCAAATTTCCTTTTGACGGATGCTACAATGCAGGTTCCGTTGATGTAAATATTGATTTTGTTGACGAGGCCTCAATAAGCGCCCAGGTTAAAATGACAGCGAAGCTTTTCCTTGAAAACAGGCAAAAATCCAATTCCAATGAAAACAATGCACTGTTTCTTGATATTGTAATAAACGAACGCTCGTTTTTGCATCGTGTTGACATGTACAATTCCATTTATATAGCATGCACCCTGAGGACGGAAAACGGCGAAGTAGCCGCCAGAGAGGTAGGTTATGTCAGCCAGAAAAAGAGCATTCTGGTGGCAACGGAACAAAAAAAAATAATAACCAGAATGTTAAATAATCTTATTGGCGGCATCGAAAAATTTGAAGAAGCGCATTATAAAGCAATCCAAAAAGCTGAGAAAGAAAATGCGAAAACCGGCAGCTAAATTCTTTTTTTTATTAATCATTTTTGCATTTTCCGCCGGATTATACAGCCAGGATATCGTGTTTTCTTCATCTGAAGATGCCGCCGCGTTTGCGGTGCGAAATTCGGCAGTTCACATATTACAAAAGCAAATCGTTCTTGAAAACATGAAATCTTCAAAATTCAACTTTCAAAATTTCCTTCCGTCATTTGATTTTTCGTTGTCCGAAGCTGACAACATATCAATGCTGGCAGGCGATTCACGGTCAAAAAATTTTCAGGCATCAATCAGTCAAATGATTTTCAATGGCGGCAAGAACATCCTGGCTTATGACATGGGAAAAATAAATTCGCTTTATGCTTACAATGAATACGAGGTCAGCATACGCAATTTTAAATCAGAAGTACAGTTGCGGTATTATCAATACCTGCTTCAAAAACAGTTAGTTGATATAAAGAATGAACTGGTACTGACTGCCCAAAATCAGTTAAGGATAATAGAGAAGGAAGTAGAACTAGGTCTTACATTGGAGACCGATTATCTGGAATACCTAATCTCGTTTATCAGGATAGAAAATGAAAAAGAACAAAGCTTGCGCGATCTTGCGAGTCTGGAACGAAATTTCAGAATTGTTTTGGGTTTAAGCGAACAATCCGTATTTCAAATTGATGACAATCTCTTGACACACTATGATTATTTTCTCTATGAACCATATTTGGAGGTCTTGTGGCCAATAATAAAAAACAACAGCCTTGAACTGAGAAAACATGACATTTCAATTCACTTTTCGCAAAAACAACTGGAGCATTCCAAAAGGTGGTATGTTCCCGCAATGACTGTCAATGGAGGAATATCTTTTTCCGGGAATTCCTATCCTTTGACAGAACCCAGATATTTTGTACGGCTGCTGATAAATTTTTCAAATAATCCTTTATTTCCGGTAAATTTTACGAACGGGTACGGCTTTGAACAAAACAGGCTGAACAATGTAAACAACAGCGCAGAAGCCGGCATAAGGCCTGATCCGTCATATCCGATGCAGCAAAAGTTGTCTGATCTGTCAATAGTAAAAGCCAGGGCTGAAAAAACTAAATTTGAAAAAGACCTGTATGAAAATATTTATTCTTTGGTGGAATCCCACGACAACAATCTGCGTAATGCCGATGTTGCAGGGCGCATGATTTCATTATTGGAAAAAAGGCTGGAATTCAGCAAAAAAGAGGTGGAAAACGGCGATAAAAAACCGATCGATTATCTTAAGGAACTTATTGAATTATCGCAGACAAAAATTTCGTTTAACCAGCAGCATATTGAAGCATTTACACTCGAAAAAAACCTGGAAATACTTGCGAACCTGCCGTTCGGAGGATTAAAAGATGTATGCCGCAAACAGAAAAATTTGTAGTCTGACGTTTTTGGTTTTTGTTTTTCTCAATTGGTCCGCATGTTCAGGGGATAAAGGCAGGGAAAAACCCGCAGAAATCATAACCGTCAGAACCGTAAGGGCAAATAAAACTTTCTTTGACAATAACCTGAATAGTTTTGGAACTATACTGTATAAAATTAAAAACGATATTGTTACTCAGGTAGAAGGAACCATTTCTGTCTTACCTGTGAAAGAAGGGGACATTATCACTGTAGGGCAGCAAATAGCGTTACTAAGAAACGTTCAATTGGAAATACAGAATGAACAATATGAGAACAATGTCGATTCTGCAAAAGCTTCTCTCGAAATGGCAGAGGCCAGGATGTATGAGGCCAGATTGAATGTTGAAAGCCGCTTGCTCAACATTGAAAAATCAAATTTTGACTTGCAGCAAAAATTGCTTGAGCTGGAGAATGAAAAAAATTCACTGGAGGGAAAGGCAGAACTTCATCAAATTGGCGGCCTTACCGATTCCGCGCTAAAAAGCCTGCAATTGTCTGTAGCCGCAAAAGAAGCTGAAATCGCAATATTGAAAAAGGATATTGAAATTGCCCAACTGGGGCTAAGAGACAGCGATCTCATTGACGGCGGTTATGCAATCTCAAGCAACCCGGAGCAGAAAAAGAGGCAATTTATTGAGCTAAACACACGCACTATTGCCGCAGAAATAGAAACTGCCACAGTTGCGCTAAAAAACGCCCAAAACAGCCTTACCTCTGTACGGCGGCTCAGGGATGAACTCAACATCAGAACCAATGTAGCGGGCGTTGTCGGCGCTCTGTACAATGAACGCGGCGAGCATTTACCGCAAAATACAAAAATAGCGACTATAATGGACATATCATCGGTATATGTTGTATTTTACATACAGGAACAAGACATAATTAATTTTTCACTTGGCACTCCGCTTGATATTGAGATTCCTTCGTTGAAGCGCAACTTGAAAGTGAAGATAGATGAAATATCTCCAATAGCGGATCCCCAAAGCGGAAATTTTTCGGTAAAGGCTGAAATAAAAAATGAAAACCTGCAAATCAGACCGGGAATGTTTGTAAAATGCACGATACCAAGGGTTCATGATGTAATGTACATTGCCATACCTGAAACAGCCCTTGTTAAATCAAATGCATCTGACGGTTCTGTTTTTTGCGTAAACAATGGTTTTGCACTGCTTAAATCAGTAAAAATACAGGCTCAAAAAGACGGCATCGTGTGGATCACGTCCGGTCTTGATGAAAATGAAATTGTGATAGACAAACCGTCTCCATTTTTGAAGGAGGGAGAGCGTGTCAATGCTGAATAAATTCGTTACAACATTATTCTTAATTGCAGTTTTAGCAAGCTGCAACTTACTTACATGGGAATATATTGACATATCATGTACTGTTGAACAAAATCAGGATTACTGCCTTGATGAGTATGTAGGTATTATTTTTTCAATTGAGCCTGACAAAGCGGAAATAGAAAGGAAAATAGGTTTTCTTGCCGGGAACAGCACGGTTCCGGTTAAAGGCCATTGGACAGATAAAACATATTTCATAAAACCTGAAACCTCATGGCAAAAAGGCGAGCTGTACTCAATTAACCTTGAAGGTTCATTTACGATGGCCGATGGAAGGTCATATACAATTTATCTTTACAGAAAATTTATCCACGGCAAAAAAAACAAGGATTTTGAATTGCAGGCGCATAATTTTGCAGGCGATTATTTGGAATTGGTGTTCAATAAACCGGTACAAATCACTTCATTCAATGATAACTTCACTTTAACTCCATCCATTGACAGAAATGTTAATTTTTTGGATGGGAATAAAAGAGTGCGCATTACTCCCGGAAACAAGTGGTCTGTTAATGCCATTTATGCATGGTCTGTCAGAAAACTGATTTCGCATGATGGTTATTTAATGCAAAAAAACCATTCCGGCACATTTGTTTATGGAGTTGACACTGTTCTACCGCTACTTGAACAAATATGCCCCGTTACCTATGATGCCGGTAACAGTATATGGCACACCGCTCAAAACCTTGACGGGAATTTAATGGAAAAACAGGCCATTGGCTTTATCTTTTCCAAAGACATGGATGAAGGTTCAATAAAATCGGGTATAACTTTTAATCCCAATATTAACGGATATTTTATCAAAGAAACGGAACGAAAGTTTATTTTTGTCCCGGAAGCCTACTATCAATTAAAAAGAAATTACAGATTAACCATTTCCAATTCAATAGTTGATTCCTCTGGCTTGTCTTTATACGAGGGAAAAACAGAATATTTTACTACAATAAATGACTACATAACGGTAGATTCTGTCATTTTTGACAACACAAATTCCATGCTTACTGACGGGACCATGAATGATTACGCATTGCAGTCCGGCGTTTTATGGGTTGACATATACTTTTCTACGTCTATTCCTGAAACATACAGAAAAAAAGCTGTTGATTCTGTTTCCATGTCTGTTCTATTCCCTGATTCTGCATCTCCCGCTTCTTTATTATCTGCCAGATGGACTGAACCAGGATTCATTTTGACCCTTACTTACGACGGATTTACAAAAAGCACGACGGCTATAACAAATTATTATTTACTTAAAATCCTGGGCGGAACAAACGGCATTAAAAATGAGGCCGAAGAATATATGCAGGAGGATGTATGCGTAAACTTCAAATTGCTGCCATAATATTTTTTATTGTCGTTTTTTCTTCTTGCGGGGATTTCTTGCTGCCGCCGCTTGAAGTTGTCTCTGTAAAAACGGCAAATGATTCCGTAACAATAACCATGAACAAAAAACCGTCTGTGGATTCAATAAGAAAGGCTTTTTCTTTATCTGAAGAAGGAGTAAAATTAAACGGAGGTTTAGAATTCAATAAAAATGTTTTTATTTTTTATCCATTCACCGGCATAAAAAAAAATTATGAATACAGCATCCAAATAACAACAACGGCAGAAGATGAAAATGGCGTATCCCTTCTTACAGACTATTACCACACATTTTACACAAAAACCGATATAACAAACCCTTTTATCAAGTCATTTTTTCCGGCAAATGAAACGAACATTGATGATCAGCCGGATACGGTAGTTATTGAATTTTCCAAAAAAATAGACGTTACTACTTTTCAGGATGCCGTAAAAATTACCCCTGTTTTTGATTATTTGATTATTTGGGAACAAGATGACAGTGTTGTTAAATTGATTCCCAAAAAACCTCTGCAAAAAGGAACTCGTTATAACGTTGTCATTTCCACCGATTTAAGGGATGTCCACAGAAACCCCTTGCTTGAATCTTTTATATCAACTTTCCTGTATGGGTACAATGATGTCCCGCCCACAATGACCCTCAACTGGAAAAATACCAAGAGCGGGAACGGAGATTTATTGCCGGACACAAACAATGAATACATTCCTTCTGATTGTTCCATTGAGATATTTTTCTCAGAGGAAGTAAATGTTGAAACAATTATGAGTAATCTTGAGATCATCCCAACCATCAGTTTTTCTGTAACGCCTGATTTTTCTCTGCGCAAGTCAGCTTCGATTACTTTCAATCAGCCGCCTGAATGGGGCAGGACATATAATATAATCATAAAAAAAGGAATGTCAGGTTTGTCTCAAAACAAAATACCGGATGACAGTAAATATCAGCTTACTTTTAACAATGAGTATTACAGACCGGTCATGTTCATATCCGGGTTTTTGAAAAATGGCAGTACTTATGATAAAATAGGCAAAGAAACGGATTTTTCTTCCATTCTTTTGGGTGCAGTGAATTTTCCCCAAAATGCCATTGTGGCTACGGATTTATATTTTGTTTTTGGCATATCAGAAATGGCTGAATCCATAATTCTTGTCTCAGCCATGCAGAATATCTCAATATCAATTACAAATGCCTGCGTTCAAAGATTTGCCATCAGAACAATGGAGATAATGACAGTAAGCGAATATGCGGCAAGCGATCTTCCCGGAATGCTGGGGGTTATGCCCCCAAATCATAAAATTTGCGCGTTGAAACTGGGCGTTGAAATTACCAATGCAGTGGGGAACGGGTTTATTATTTTCTCATTGGGCCAGAACATTCAGGACAATTTGATGAACCGGATGCCGGCGGCAAATACTTATACCTACAATAAACAATGAATACATTAATTGCTTTTTCCGCAAAACATCCTATTTCCGTACTTTCAGTTTTGCTTGCAATTGTGCTGCTTGGGTTTGTGTGTGTTTTTATTATCCCGGTTGACTTCCTTCCCGTAATTAGTACGCGCATACTGCTGGTTGCGGCAGAATACCCCGGAATCTCAGCGCCGGAAATGCGAACAATGATTGCCATACCGCTAGAAGACGCATTTGCCTCCCTTAAGGGGTTAAAAAGCACTTCATCGGTTATCAGGGATGGTTTAGCGCTGATTTCGCTTGAATTGCATTGGGGTACAGATGTTGACATTGCATTGGTAGAATGCCGCGAAATAATTGACGTATGTTTTACCAGCCTTCCTTCCGGCTGTTCAAAACCTGTTGCCGTCAAAAATGATTCATCACAAAGAGAAACCATAACGATAGCCTTAATGCCGGTTGACGGAGATTTAATATACAGCCGCTATATCGCCGATACGGATATTAAGCCAAGGTTACAGCGCCTTTCGGGAGTCGGCGCAATTTCTATAACCGGCGGCGAAAAAGAGGAAATTCAGGTTCAGTTATACAAGGAAAGGCTGGATCCAAGACTACTGTCCATACAAAACATAGCTGAAATAATTGCTGTCTCCAATTTTGAATATCCGGCAGGAACAATAAGAGAAGGTGAAAAAGATCTGTCAATAAAAACATCAGGATTGTTCTTGCAAATAGATGACATAGGAAATACGCCTGTTTCGTATAACTCAGGCGGTTTATTGCGAATAAAAGACATAGCAGAAACAATCAGAACAACTCAGGAAAAGGAATCATTTTTTTTATTAAACGGAAAAGAATCTATAAAAATAGGCATACAAAAAAAATATGACGCCAGCCCTTTAATGGTCTCCAGACTCATCAAGAATGAGTTGGTTGTTATGACCCAGTTGTACGGCGCATGGTATGATTTGAAAATAATCGATGATGTTTCTGTTCAGATATATGATTCGTTAAAAAACCTCATTATATCGGGACTCATCGGAATGCTTTTCGCATGGCTTGTAATCAAACGGTTTTTGAAATCGTATGTATTATCATTTCTTATAGCAAGCATAATACCAATATCAATTTTGATTTCCGTTTTCTTTCTTGCGGTTTTTGAAAAAACATTAAATATCATGTCTTTATCAGGCATTGCAATCGGTATTGGTTTGGTTGTGGATGCCGCAACTATTGTTGTTGAAAACATACAAAACAGAATGCTTACACAAAAAGAAAACTCATTTTTTGACATCGTCATTAACGGAACCAGCGGCGTTGCCAAATCAAATCTTGGCTCGACATTGACAACGGTCATAGTTTTTCTCCCTGTTTTTTTTATCAAGGGGCTGTTTGGTGAATTGTTCAAAGACATGGCAGTCGCCATAATCATCTCTATAGTTGCATCCTGCATACTGTCATTCACTTATATTCCGGCAATGGTTATGCTGTTCAAAAACAGGCTGAATATTAACACAAATTTTGAAGATAAATTCTTGAAACGAATTGAAGAGAAGTATGCCGCCATGCTGCAAAAAATATTCAGAAGGCGGTTTCTGGCATTAATCCCGTTGGGGGTTTGCGTGGTTACAGGCATTTTGAGCTGGATTCCTTTGCGGTTAAAACTGCTGCCGGAGTTGACCTCGTACATAACGTCTGCAAAAATATCCCTCCCTTACAACACAACCATCGCTTCCATGCAGGATACGGCACTACAGATTTCTGACAGATTATCCAGAATACCTTTTGTCAAGTCTGTACAAATAAGCGGAGGGATTGAACGGGATGAATATTTGGCGCTTTCCAATCCGGGAGAAATAAGAGAGAATTTAAGATTGACGGTTCATACAACCATTCCGGCCAAGAACGCTCAAAACATCATTAAAGACGCTTTTTATCAGGGAAATATGTCAATAATTTTTGAAGCCAATCAGGATATCCTTTCGCAATTACTGGATTTAAGGGACGACATTACTATTGTTCGCGGCGACAGCCAGGAATCTCTTGCCAATCAGCTTACAGCTATTCCAGTTGATGCCGAAATTGTCCCCAATGTTTCGTTAAAAGAAACTATTTTTACGCCGGACAGATCGGCAAGCGCGCGGTTTTCGGTGAGTGCGCAATATATTGCTTCCATAGCAAGAAATGCACTTGAGGGGATGTATACCGCTTCCTTTTTTGAAAAAGGAAGGGAAATTCCAATAAAGGTAAAATATCGCAAAGATGACATCGGCTCCCTTGATGACCTGAAAAACACAAACGTTCAATTATCAGACAGCTACATACCGTTGTGGGTATTGGGTTCATTTACTGAACAGGTAAATGAAAAAATTCTGTATCGATACAACCGCAAAGATTCAAAAATGATCGTTGGCGATAAAAACAGCAAAATAGCGCTCTTTGATACCATTTCTCCGGGAAAGATTGAATTAAGAGAAATGATTGCAAACGGCATATACCTTTTGCTAATCACATTGATTCTTCTTTATCTGGTCATGGGAGCGCAATTTGAATCATTTATTATTCCGTTAGCATTATTAGCAGCGCTGCCCCCATCCTTTTCCGGAGCGTTTACTTTTTTGGCCGTTTTTGGCAAATCCCTTAACATTAACAGCATCATTGCATTGGTCATTCTATTCGGCATATCTGTAAACAATACAATCCTGTTGTACGAGGCATATATAAGCCAAACCAACTTAAATAAAGAAGCCGTCATTGAAGCATCAGTCAGGAAATTTCGCGCTATCCTGATAACAAACGGCACGACAATACTGTCCCTTCTCCCGTTTTCAATTGATCCAAAAAACGTCAGCGCACAATCCTCATTGGTATTGGCTGTTATGGGCGGGCTTTTGTTTTCCACAGTATTGGTACTTCTTGTTATCCCAATATTATTTTCTGCCATTTTAACAAAGAAAACAAATGAATAAACTGTTTATTTTCCGCCAGAAACTGATGCTCTTCATATTTTTGGCTGTTTCCATATTATGTCTGTCTGTTATCAGAAATATAAGCCTCGGAGAATCCAGAGATAACAGATATTCCATCTATAGTGTGCGTTTTGAATATTTTGGCATGGATGCGGCAGAAATCGAAAAAACAATAACCATTCCTCTGGAAGAAAAAATCGGAAGTTTGTCTGATTTGTATGAAATAAGGTCTTATGTCGAATACGGAAAATCTACAACCACGGCTTATTTCAAAAGAGACATCAACAAAAAAAATGTATACTTGGCATTACGAAACATCGTTGATACGCTTTATGTTGCTTTGCCCAAATCCGTGCAAAAACCCAGGATTTATTCATCATCTTCGGAAAATAAAGCAATTTTGAGCATTGCGGTTACCGCCCCTGGAAATCTTACCGCCCTGCGCAAGCACATTGAAAATAACCTAAAAAGAGACTTTGAAGGCATTGACGGCATTGCAGAAGTGTTGGTGGCGGGAGGTTCCATTGACGAGATAAGGGTTGAATTTGATCCTGACATATTAACAGAAATGGGCATTAACCCTGTGAGCTTGGGGCAAATAATCCAGGATGCCAATGTGATAAGCGCAGGTGGTACACTGTACAGAGGACAGTTTAATGAAAACATAATTCTCAATACAAAGGTTGCCAATCTGGATCAGATAAAGCAATTACCTGTAAAGGCAAATGACAAAATGACATCTTTGGAATACTTCTCGAATATTGCCGTTTCGCAGAGAGCATCGAACGAAATCGTGAGGATTAACGGTATGGAATGTATCGGCATCCAAATAAAAGCCGCTTCGGATGCAAATATTGTAAAAATATCAAAAGAATGTCAGTCCCTGATAAAATCTTCTGATATTCCTGAAAACTCCATATTTGTTTTGTATGATACCGGAAAGCTCTTTAATAAAATGATTAATAACGTCGTAGTTGCATTTATCCAGAGTTTTGCCTTAATCTCTTTTCTAATTCTGTTTTTCTACAAGTCAAAACGTATTTTGATTATGCTTATGCTGGTTTTGCCCGTTACTTGCGTCTGGACTATTACCGTTATAAGTATTCTGGGATTCAATATCGATCAAAATGTTCTTTCCGGAATTACAATATCATTAGGACTGATAATTGACTCCATGTTGATTGTATCAGCGGTAAGGGAAAGCAACATAAATTTTGATCAATACATAAATAAATTGAAGAATACATACGGTGCTATTATTGCCTCAGTTCTAACGACTGTTATGGTTCTTGTTCCGCTGTATTTTTTTGATAACATTGTTCCGGGCATACGTTCCGTATCCATCACCATAATTGTAATGTTATCCGTTTCTTTGGCGCTTGCCTGTATTTTTTTTCCCATTTTTATTTTTTCTGAAAAACAGGATTCAATTATTCTTTTTTCCAAAATTCGCAGGGCTTTAGAAAAGTATTATTCACGATTTTCCTTAAAACTGTCGCTTTTAAGCCTTAAATATTCAAGACATTTATCAAAACTATATTTTTTTTTACTGCCCGTTCCATTTGTCTTGTTTTTTGTTTCAGGGAAAAATATAACCCTGGATGTAAAAGATAATGTAGTATATGCATCCGTTGAATATGAACCGGAAAGAACGGCAGCTTCAATTGACTCAGAACTTAAAACATTTATTGAAATGCTAATGAATTTGTCAGGAGTAAATTTTGTACGGATGGAGAGCCGGAACGGAAATGCCGATCTTGAGATTGTATACGACGAAAAAAAAGCATCCAGGGCTGATTTGATGCAAAGCATCTCCGCTACATCCAGGCATGTTCCCAGCGGTTTCCTTTATCTGCCTGAATTGGGAATAAAACGCAACAGAAACATTCAGGAAATAGAAATAGCGGTTGTAGGAGACGACATACGGACATGCAGAGACATAGCAAAAACAGGCGCTTCATATATCAGCATGATGCCCGGCATTATTCAAACAGTCCTGAATTTTAAAGAACCTGAAAAAAACGTGGTTTTTACGCCGGACAAGGAATTATTGGTGAAAAGCGAGTTCAGTGTCCATGACATCGCTTCAGCTTTACGATGGGTCCTTTTTGGGCCTGTTGTAGACAAATGGATTCAAAGCGGAGGAGAAATGGACATACGCGTAGCGGGTAAAAATTTCAAAGATGTAAATTTGGATAAAGTAATGAACCAATACATTTCTACTCCCTATGGCGGTATCAGACTTGGTACATTGGGCGAAACGCTTGTTACACAGGGTACGGGGAAAATATACAGACGTGACGGAAGGCGGGCGGCATATTTTACAGTTTCCATGAACAGCTCAAGTACTGACAAAGCGATTACTGAAATAAAGAAACATTTATCACATATTGAAACCGAGAAAGGCTATGGCTTTCTGCTGCCCAGAGACCTTGAAAATCTTAATTCTCAATACAAGACTCTTTTTTTTGTTTTTTTGGGATGCATTTGCGGTATTGCATTGATCCTGACTGCACTAACGGAAAATATCACGCGTTCGCTGCTTATCGCCAGCATCATACCAATATCATGTATTTTACCGCTGCTCATTAAATTTTTTCTTAAGAAACCGCTGGAAATGGGCGACATAGTTGGTCTGATGGTTATCAGCGGTATTAGCATAAATAATGCAATTTACATAATCAACTCTGCCAAAACAAATATAGTGTTCAAATTCAGAGAAAAAATTAAAAGCGTTTTGATAACGTCTTTAACCAGCGTGTTTTCCGCAGTACCACTTATTATAATGAACAAGGAAGGATTCTCGCGGGCTCTTGCCGATTCCATCCTTTGGGGCACTGTAGGTTCTCTTGCGGCGGCATTGCTTCTTTTTCCTGCGCTTTGTAAAAGAATGACTTAAAAGTTTGGCTGATCAATCAACCAACCCCGCCGCAGAGCGGACGGGGTATGGTTGTTTAGGTAAGGTATTTGTCTCAGGGTACATATCATTTATTTCGCCCTAGAGGGGCGGGGTATGTACCCTTCGCACACAATCATCAACGCCCTTTCAGTAAAAAACATGAGCGGGAAAGAGTAGATGGCAGATGCTCGAAAAAGATTTCACACAAAGTTCGCAAAGGGCACGAAGGGAAAAAAGGGTAGCTGGGTTTTGTCCGCTGGTAAAAACTATGAAACGCCTATCTTCTGACAGTACGGGCTTCCGCTGGAAACGGCGGTTAATAGACAGCGATACCGTGTTCCGGGAGCAGGTCTTTCAGGACGTAATAGCGGTGGAAGGTTGCCGCCTGGTGGAACCGGTAAGTGTTGGTCGCAATACCGTCTACTGACATGGCGTACTTCGGGAACATAGCTTTCCCGCTCTCCCATGTTTCCGGCACATAGTCTGCGCATCCGTCAATGAGGCCAGAATCTTTCCACGCCTTAACGCGCCCCGCCATATCGTCCTCGACAGCGAGTATCCCCCGAACTGCCTCTTTAATATCCTCAAAGTTTCTACGCGTATCGGTTTCGGTATATTTAGCCGCGGCAAATTTTGAGAAAAAGCCGTGCAGGCATTTGCAGCCTTCAAGGAAATTGGCGGTATTGTCGCGCATGCTGGTAACGCCGTTGTCAGGCCGGGGCCGCGCAAAGTCAAACTGCCATTGCAAATACGGCCTGTCCGGGTAAGTGGCTACGCCGGCGTGGCCGAGATGTGTCGCCGCCTGGGCGGCCTTGGCAACCGCATATTTTTCGGTAAATTTTTTGAATTTCCCCGTGATATAGGCGGCTGTTTTAGGCTCCCTAGTGAAGCCAATCGTTTCATTATTAACGGCGTTAAAACCTGAACTCATTCCCGAAAACCCGTAATGGGAGAACGTGTCCATATAGACATGGGCTGTAATGCCCATAAGCTCAAGGCCGAATGGTTTTTTTAAGGATGTATCAAGATTGTGCGCTAACATCTCCTGCGCGATGCCGCTGTTTTTTACGCAGATAAGTTTTTCAGAGAGGATTTTGCCTTTTCCGCCCGGAAGGAAATGAAAGGGCACCCATATTTTGCGCTGCTCTTCCGTGCCTTCTTTTACTTTTGTGCCGATTTTGTCCAGGAAACTTTGCAAGGGATGATGCGCCGTGCTTATGGCATAGAGCAGCCCGTGATCTTCATGGGCATTACTGTCCTGCCCTGTAGAATCGTCCACAAACTGGGCGGCATAAGCGATGGTTTCGGCGTCAACCCGCGGGATGCCAGCGGCTACCGCCATCGCCAGTGTTCCATAATAGTGCATATCTGTCTGCATACCAATAACCCTCCTGAATGGAAAGTATACAAAGCATTTGCGGAAATGTAAAGGAAAATCTTACCACCAGTTATGCAGAATCATAAAAAGTTACGTTAACTACTATAGCAATTACCGCCCCCACCAAGGATTAAGAAGTATTCCCAACGGCCAGTCTGATCCTGCTTTGAAAGACGGAGCAATAAAACAAATGCCTTTAGTCTTTGTTGGTTGCAGTGGAATCTTGTTGTCAGGCTTTAACCGCTGGTGAAAACTACGGTTCACCTATTTTCTGACAGCACCCCCGACACAACGAGTGCCAACAGCCTTATCAGAACTCTCATCGTGTACTCCTTTTATTCACCCAATATTTCAATTATTATAACAAGTACCGCCTAAGCATATCCATTACCTCGCCAAAGTCCAGCGGCTTGCCGAGGTGATCGTTCATGCCTGCTTCCATGCATTTTTCTACATCTTCACGGAAAACGTTAGCTGTCATGGCGACAATGGGAATACCGGCGGCTTTTTGTGTGCCAAGGCTGCGGATTCTGCGCGTTGCCTCAAGGCCGTCCATTTCCGGCATCTGCATATCCATAAAAATCATATCGTAGCTGTCCGGCGCAGCGGAAAACAATTTAACAGCTTCCGCGCCGTTAGCTGCACAGCTAATCTCTATTTCAGCCGGTTCCAGCAGCGCTAGTACAATCTCGCGGTTGATCTCTATATCCTCCGCCAACAGGAGGCGGCGCCCCTTGAAAGATTCAATTTGTTCATTCACCTTTTCATCTTTCGGCAAATCGCCTGAGTCTTCTGCGCCGCGTTCAAGCTGCACGACAAAAGCAAAAGTAGAGCCTTTACCCGGTTCAGATTCCAGCCAGACACTGCCGCCCATCAGCTCGACAATCCGTTTGCAGATGGCAAGCCCAAGCCCGGTGCCGCCGTATTTACGGGAGGTGCTGCTCTCCGCCTGCTCGAAAGATGTAAACAGGCGCGACTGTTGTTCCGGGCTTATACCAATTCCCGTATCAGTTACTTCAATTTGTATGGTACATTGGGAACCAGTTCCCTTATTGCCGTCTTCCCTGACAAAGCGAGTATCAAGGTGTATCGAGCCATGCTTAGGCGTAAATTTTACAGCGTTGGTAAGCAGATTGGTTATCACCTGCGTAAGACGTTGATCGTCTCCGGTTAAATTCCGCGGAATCGCAGGGTCAAGGTTGAGGGTAAACTTCTGATGTTTTTCATCTATGCGGAAACCGGTAACGTTAATCGCCTTTTTCAGCATTTTTTCAAAGTTGAATTCCGTGAAAGAAAGTTCGAATTTACCCGCTTCGATTTTTGACATGTCAAGAACATCGTTGATGACACCCAAAAGGTGGTTTGACGCGCCTTCTATTTTTTCAAAAGCATAATCCTTCCGCTCAATGTCAGCGGCGGATTTGCCAATCTGCGTCATGCCGATAATCGCGTTCATGGGCGTACGCATCTCATGGCTCATATTGGAAAGGAAATTGCTCTTTGCCTGACTGCCCGCCTGTGCTTTTTTAAGCGCCGACTCAAGTTCCACTGCCGATGAACGCAGGTTCAGGGTAAGATCATTGCGCAGGAGGGCGTGGGCGATCAGCAAACTTCCTGAACGCAGTATTGATTCTTCATTTTCGGTAAAGATCCTTTCCTGATGGCAGTCATCAAATCCGACAAAGCCCCAAAAAGAATCTTTCAAAAATACCGGCACTATGAGGATTGATATAATATTCTGCGGGACTAACTGCGCCTGCGTACTTTCATTCATTTCGCGTACCAGTCCGTTGACGCATTGACCGCTTGAAAGCATTTCTTTCCAGCCGGGCATACTCCTGTCGTATGAAATATCTATCGTGTACTCGCTGTCCTGCTGAGGTTTTGCTCCTTCCGACCATTCATACAGTTGTGTGCAATAGAGCTTGCCTTCCATTGTGTGATTTTTCCAGATGTACACGCGGTCGGCGTTGACGGCTTCCGCCATCATCCGCATACAGCGCCAAAGAGCGTTTTCAAAATCATCAACTTCCGCCTGTAGCAGGACGGTAGCCGCCTTGTTTACCGTGTTCAACAAGCTGTCACGCTGCTTCAGTTTTTTCATCATTTGCCGGTATTCGCGCAAATCCCGCGTATAGCCGGCGACAACATAGTCATCCCCGTACCTTACGCGGACAAGCGTAACTTCCGCCGGCAGCGGCGTACCGTCCAAAAACTGGTGCATCCACTGAAAAATACATTTGCCTTCGGTAAAAGCTCTTGTTATGTGCATTTGCGCCTGTTCGGATGAAAGATGCCCGTTAGGCTGATATTCAGGCGAAAGTTCCAAAAATCTGTTCAGGTATTCCTGTTTGCTTTTTAGTCCGAAAAGTTTTATAGCTTCCTCGTTACAATCGAACATTGCCAAATTTTTATCCCAAAGGTTGCAGCAGAGAGGCGTTGTATCCAGCATGAGCTGGGAGCGTTCATGCGCCTCACGGAGTTTAATCGTCTGTTCGTTGCGGTTTACGGCACTGACCATTATCAAACTGAGGGAACGCAGAATATCTATCTCTTCATTGGTGAATGAGCGTTCACAGCGGCAGTCATCAAAACTGACAAAACCCCAGAAATAATTCTGTAAATATACCGGAATTGCAAAAACTGATTTCATGCCGTGAGGCCGCAGCCGGTTTTGTTCTTCCTGCGACAAATCAGTCAACGGGCCGTTTACACATTCATTCTTTAGGAATTTTTCTATCCATTCGGGAACATCGCTGTATGGAAAAACTATTTTATTTTCGACAGGATTTGCCCCTCTGCCTGTACCGCTCAGCCATTCAAAACACATGGCATAGTAAAGGATGCCGTCCTTCGTTTCATTACGCCAAACATAGCAGCGGTCTACATCCATGCAATAAGCAATTATACCCATACCTTCGATGAATGACTTTTCAAATGTTTCTTCAGCAACTGCCGCAAGAAGCGCCTGCGCGGTGTCGTTCACCGCATGTAAAAGCCGCTGTTGGCGCTTTATTTCAGACGCAGTGTCGGGAATATCCTGATTATTTGCGTTTAGCCCGTCTGCCATTTTACCTCTGAACCCGTCCCGAAGAAATCCCTTCGGCAAGTTTTTTGACTTCATCAACAGAAATCAGATTGAAGTCCCCTTCAATCGAATGTTTCAGACAGCTCGCCGCCGCCGCGAATTCCAGCCCTTCCTGCGGGGACATTCCCTGCAGATTTCCGTAAATAAGCCCCGCACAAAAACTGTCGCCGCCTCCCACCCTGTCAACAATGTGAACCGCGTATTTTTTTGAAAAGAAAAAATCATTTCCGCTGCAAAGCATTGCCGTCCAATTGTTGTCATCGGCGGAAATTGATTCGCGCAAGGTTATCGCCGCTTGCTTCAATCCAAACCGTTTTACAAGAGCCGCCGCGGTTTCCCTGTAACCGTCATAGTTAATTTTACCAGATGCCGCATCGCTGCCCGGCGAGCGTATCCCAAAGACATCGGCGGCGTCTTCTTCGTTTGCGATGCAAATATCAACAAACTCCATTAACTTTCCCATTACTTCGCCGGCCTTTTGCCGCGTCCAAAGATTCTGCCGGTAGTTAATGTCGCAGGATACGGTTATGCCTTTTGCCCGCGCGGCTTTGCACGCCGAAAGGCATATACCGGCTGCGTTATCTGAAATTGCAGGCGTTATTCCCGAAAAATGAAACCAGTTGACATTCTGAAAAATTTTTTCCCAGTCAAAATCAGACTCGACAGCCCCGGCGATTGCGGAATGAGCGCGGTCATAAATAACTTTAGATGGACGCTGAGACGCGCCTTTTTCCAGGAAATAAATCCCCATGCGCTCTCCGCCGCGAACAATGAGGGAAGTGTCCACCCCGGTTCCCCTCAGTCTGTTCACCGCCGCCTGCCCGATTTCATGTTTCGGGAGCTTTGTTACAAAAGCGCAGTCAACGCCAAAACCGGCGAGAGAAACAGCGGCATTGGCTTCACTGCCGCCGTAGGAAGCGTTATATGAATGAGCCTGAACAAAACGATAGTAACCTTCCGGTGCAAGCCGCAGCATTATTTCACCAAAGGTAATTACCCTGTTCATAAAATCTCTCCTGCAATAATTATGAAGAACTTGCCGGATTTTTTCCATAGTTGTTGTTATACTTCCGTCATGAGCAGAAAAATAAACGCCAAAAAAATCAGGGGGTTAGCTATCGATCTTGACGGTACAACGCTGCTGCCGGACACTACGCTGGGCGATAGAACTACAAAAATCCTGAAAAAACTGATTTCCGATGGCATGCAGATAATAATTTCCACAGGCAGGGCAATCCAGTCGTCTGAGATTTACCTCAGCGCCATTGGCGCAGAAGGTCCTATGGTATTTTATAACGGCGCAATTGTCTGCGATGTCCCTTCCAACAAAATTTTGAGCGTCAGCCCGGTTGATATTGATGTGGCTGATTTTGGCATCGATCTAGCGCGTGAAAAAAATATTCACTATCAGATTTACCTTGATGCCGGAATCTCGTCTGTAACCGGAAATATCGATCCACTGATAAAAGGCGATACTCTTTTGATTGACAGGCAAAGTCCCGAAGCTGAAACATATAAAAGGCACACAGGCATCACTCCCGTTATAACCGATTTAAAAAAAATAATTTCCCTGCCGGGGCTGAACGGATGCATAAAATCAATGATCATTGCCGATTCTTCCCTGCACGATGAGATTCGCGGCAAAATGCTTGAACGTTTCGGTAATCGTATCAACGTTATTCGAAGTTCTCAGACCTTCCTGGAAATCCTCAACGCCGGAGTCTCCAAGGGCGAAGGGCTGAAAATCGCAATGAAACACAGGGGGCTTACGCCTGATGAAGTAATTGCCTTCGGAGACGAAGAAAATGATCTGTCAATGTTCAGCGCGGCGGGTTTCGCCGTTACCCTTTCAAATGCCAGAGAAAAAATACGCGAAGCGGCTGATCTTGTAATTGGCTCAAATGCAGACGAAGGGCTTGCCGCCTACCTTGAAGAAACTTTTTTATCATAGAGTAAGAATATCAGAGCAGAGCTTACACCGCCTTCGCAGCCCAAACACGCAATTGGTATGCAGCCCAATGTATAATCAAAAGACGCAAACCGTCATGAACGCAAAGAGCATCGTCAATAACCGCTTCAGATAACATGGATTTTACGGCGCTTCCTCCCTCGCCGGGAAACTCAAGAATCCAGCGGGAAAGTTCCGTGCCGTTTTTATTTTTGACATATTCACTGACCACCGCATGAAATGTCTCAACATGAGAAGAAATTCCATGCGTTGACTTTCTTTTGCCAAAAATTGATTTGCAAAATTCCAGCGCGGCTTCGGCTTCATCCATACCCAGAGTAACGGCAAGGGAATTGTTTGCCACATAACGATCCAAAATCCGGTAAAACTGACGCTGAGTGCCCAGGATTTCCGCCATTGCCAAAACCACTTCATCTTTCAGATAGGGCATCGGATCAGCGCCATGGGGATTTTCCAATCCCCTTAGAATTTCCAGCAAAACCGAAAGTGAATCTGCGCGACGGTACAGTCCAAGAGCTTCCGCACCCATGATCTTGAGTCTGGGGTTCTGTGTATCCAAAATAATCTTTTCAATCTGCGGGCGGAATGTTTCATCTTTCATTTTCGCAAGAGCGATTATCGCTTCACCAGCCAGCATATAGTCAGTGGAGGAGGCAAGTTCGCGGAGCAGAGGGATTGCCCCGGTACAGCCGTGATTTCCCAGAATACGGGCGGAAATGTATGCGGTAGTAAACGGATTATTTTTAATATCGTCAACTAACGCTCTTTCCGCGTCATCACTTAAATTGTGTAATTTTTCCAGCGCCCTTATGGATTCAAGGCGCGTAATCATTCTCGGCGAGCGCGCCCGTTCCAGCAGCCCCTTGATTGAAAGCTGCGAAGGAGTGTTGTGCAATTCGCCAAGAAGAATTTCCTCCTCTTTTGAATCTTGAGCATTGTTCAATTTGTCCAATAGGCTTATGGCACGGAGATCCCTGATTGAAAAAATTACTTCCAGCGCGCCTTTAAGCGAAAGAGAACCAAGGGATTTCAGCCCCTTTTGCAGGAAAAGAGCAGCTAACGTCAGGGCAATTTGCGAGATAAACAGAATCTTGAATGATACAAAAAATGAAATCCCCAAAACCCTGAATAAATCCAGAAGAAGACCGGCGAGAAACGATCCGCTTGCGCCGGCTGCGCCGAAAATCATAAAGTACAAAATACCGAGATCGAGCATCTTTTCCTGCGGAATTAACGCCATAAAATATGTTTGCGCAATTCCTTCCGAACCGAGGAATCCGAAATTGAGCATAAAAAACAAAAAAGACAGAAAAAGGATCGCGCCGGTCATGTTCTCAACCGCCGAACGCGGAAAGAAAACAACGGGTATCATACTGACTAAACCAATGATGACGCAGACGATAAAAAGCGGTTTTGCGCCGATCCTGTCCACAAGAAACTTGATACTCAAACCGACCATCAGAAAGCCAAGACCGCCGAAGACCGTATACAACGAGACAAGGCCGTCGCTGTGCGCAAATACTTCGCGGGCGTAAACCACCGCAAATATTCGCGTAACGCCAGACACCATCGCGACCAGGAAAAAAATGATCATAAAACGCCGCAGACCATCCTGTGCGAGGGCATCTTTGAATATTGCGTGGAGTTTCATCCCGCGTCCGTCTTCTTCGCCAGGCGGCTCCGGCACCTTCCTTATCATGTAACCGCTGACGATTCCCGTGATAACCCCTATGCTCAGCAATATCGAATAAACAAAAACAGGCGGCTCCATGCCCAGTACCATCGCCATCAGAAAACTGCCGAACATTCCTATCGCGCTGTTCATGATTTGAATCTGCGTCAGATAACTGCCGCGATCAGGACCTGCCGCCAACTGGCTCAAAACAGGGTTATTGCCTATCATTCCAATTCCGCGGAAAAGATGAAAAGAAAATACTCCAATCAGGATAAAAAGCAGCGCCGTATTCCTGTGCCCAGCAAGATCAAAGAAGGGAGCCGCCGCCGCCATCACCATGCAAATTGATCGCATAACCCATGTGAAACTGTAAATACCGATTATGGAAAAACGTCTGGCAAGTAATTTTCCCAGCGGAAGCAAAAATAAAGCCACGTAAAACGACGAACCCAAAAGCCCGATATATGTCGATGAAGCCCCCAACCGCATCGCAAAAAGCGTGATAATGATTCCCACCAGTAAATTCCATGAAATAGAGTTGAGAATATTGAAATAATTATAAACCTCGCGCGCTTTGCCCTGACGGTAAGGCGATAACTGGGAAGTCATACCTGAATTTATCAATACGCGGAATAAAAGACAAGGGAAGTTATATTACTTGACTGTTGTTTCTTTCAACTTTACAATATCAATATGTTGTTCAATTTTGGTTTTGTTTCCATGCGCTGGATTTGGGTAGCCCTTGTCATAGTTTTCGCATTAATCGAAGTATTCACATTGGGGCTTTATACAGTCTGGTTCGCGCTGGCAGCCCTTGTCATGGTTTTTCTTTCATTATTGAACATACCGCTTCCGTATCAAATAATAATTTTTCTTGCGATTTCGGCAGCGCTGCTTTTTTTCACACGCCCGATTGCAATAAAAAAATTAAAAATCGGCAAAGAGAAAACCAATGTGGAAAGCCTGGCCGGGATGCACGCCCTTGTTACCAGAAAAATCGGTGAGTTTGAAAGGGGCGAGGTTAAATTAAACGGGCAATTTTGGTCGGCAAGCGCGGAAAACAAGGTTGAAATACCGGAAGGAACTAAATGCGAAGTAATCAGAATAGAGGGCGTACAAGCCATTGTCCGGCCTCTGTCAGATAGTTAATTAACAGGAGGCAATTATGTCGTATACCATTATCGTATTGGCTGCTTTTATTCTGATGCTGATCATAGGCAACATCAGAATAGTTTCACAATCAAACGCTTTTGTGATTGAGCGTCTTGGCGCGTACTCTTCCACATGGAGCGTGGGCATTCATGTGAAGGTGCCGTTCATCGACCGGATTGCCAACAAGATTACCCTAAAGGAACAGGTTCTGGATTTCGCGCCTCAGCCCGTGATCACCAAGGACAATGTTACCATGATGATCGACACGGTAATATTTATGCAGATAACAGATCCAAAACTCTACACATACGGCGTCATCAATCCTTTTGGCGCTATTGAAAACCTGGCGACCACAACGTTACGCAACATTATCGGCGAACTGGAACTTGATGAAACTCTTACCAGCCGCGACATGATCAATAACCGTATGCGCCTCGTTCTTGACGAAGCCACCGATCCCTGGGGCATCAAGGTAAACCGCGTTGAAGTGAAAAATATCACCCCGCCAAAAGGCATTCAGGAAGCGATGGAAAAGCAGATGCGCGCCGAACGCGAACGCCGCGAATCAATACTCAAGGCTGAAGGTGAAAAGCAGTCTGCGATCCTTGTTGCGGAAGGACAAAAAGCTTCGGCTATTCTCAAGGCAGAAGCTGAAAAAGCCGCGGCAATATTGCAGGCGGAAGCCGCAAAAGAAGCCGCCATCCGCGAAGCCGAAGGCGAAGCCCAGGCAATTCTCAATGTTCAGAAAGCAACAGCCGATGGCCTCAATATGCTGAAGAGCGTAAACGCCGACACTGCCCTCCTCAGACTTAAAAGCCTTGAAGCTCTGCAAAAAGTCGCCGAAGGACATGCCACCAAGATCATCATACCGTCAGAAATTCAAAATCTTGCGGGACTGATAACCAGCGTTACGGAACTGGCGAAACAGTAAACTCAAATTCCCTGACAGTTACAAATTGTCAGGGAATGAAAAACATCATGCACATAACAGTCTGGTTACAATTCTGTTATGTGCTTTAGCCTGCTTTTTTGCTCCTTTATCGCCAATTCAAATCCAATAATACCGTTTACCAATAACGGTATGTGAACCACCCCATTCCACCAGTAAGCAGGATTTAAAAAGAAGCTTGTTACCGCATTCAATAAGCCATAATATATTCCAATAAATGACAATATTTTTAGTAAAGTCAAATTTATTGTTTTGTAATATAGCAGCAAGGATGCAATTACAACAGGAGTAATCATGCAAAATGTTAATCCGGCTTCATTGAAAAATAAATCTTTTATGTTGAAGTATATTTTTCCGTCTTTTGCAGGCATCCAAAAAGCGAAAAAGCCAAGAAATAATGCAATAATATTTACGGGTGAAATTTTGATTTCAGTAAAATCATTTTGTTTTTTTACAGATTCCCATAAAAATAGTATTACTATTATTGACTGAGCAATTATGTTTCCGATTAATACTGCAAAACCATAGCTTGTTTCATTGGACATACTTTGGAAGACAGCCACAAACAAAAATAGTACAGCCGCTTGTATCGAAAATATTCTTGAATATTTATTCTTCAAGAATACCGGTCCTATAAAAAACAGTAAAAGAAGTATCTTTACAATTGGGAATAAGAAGCTGAATTGGTAAACCAATGGCTTTGACAATACTTCTCTTATTAAAATATGGATGTCCTGCGAATTCACCGCAATTTGAGTATATGCCGGTACAAAAAAAGTCAGCAACACAACAATATAAATCCATTTTTTCTTCATGCTTTTCTCCTTGTAAAAACTTAAAACCAGCCTTTCCAGCCAATCTGGAAAATGCCGCCTCCGGCCCACACGTTGTCTGTTACCGTAAACAATCCGCCTGCCTCAAAATATATGCTCATTGTTCTGGCAAGGAAAAGGTCTGTACCGCCGCCGCCGCCAACTGAAAATGTTAGCGGCTGTTCAAATAAGCCCTTTGCCTCATTTGCCGTAAAACCAATTCCGCCTTCTGCATATCCATAAGAACGCCATTTATCCGCGGCCATACCGCCAAAGGATATTTTTTCTGTAAGCATCATAATGCCGCCGTCAGAAAAACTGCCGCCGCGAAATACGAAGTGATTTCTTATATCCAAATAATTTTTTTGGAATATAAGGAATGCAAAATCAGCGCTTCCGCCATCCATAAAGCCACTGGAAAAAAACGATCCGCCGCCAAGACTGAACCCCGGCACAGGTTTTTCTTCCTGCGCCATACCAACTGCGCTCATACCAATTATTAAGCACACCCCCAATAATAATCTTTTCATAAACTCCTCCTGATTTTTGCAACTGCTCCACACGGAGCGGTGTACATCAAATATCACAGAGATGATTAAGAATTTAAATTGTGGTTTGTGGGTAAATTCATACTTGTTTACAGGTAAAATATCACTTTTTACATAAGGGTTTTCGGGTAAACATCTTTTATCTGCTATTTTGGGGCTTTTTCTTCGTTTCCTGCGGTTGTTGATTGTGCTGTTAACGCAATCAGCGCATACCTTCCCGGCGCTTCTGTCTTTTGATAAACGCTTTTTAATTGAGCCTCTACGGTGCTGACTGCTTTATGCAACATGTTCGCAATTTCCTTATTTGATTTACCCAATAACGCGAGATTTGCGGCAGCCTGTTCCGCCTCGGTAATCCGGTACTTTTTTATAATATTTTCTGTCAATCCCTGTTCAGGTTTCCATGTAGAATTCGCAGGTATAAGCGCTTTTACAGAAGCCACTATGTCCGCACGGGCAGCTTTATAACCTTTTCCGTTTTGTATGATAGATACAATATTTAATATAAATATTACCAATGCTAAGATAACCAGCATCACCGCAGCATTAATTGATAATACTTCCGGTTCATGTGCCGCCTTAGCCACTTCGATTAATTTATCCTGCCAAATAAGATACTGTGAAAATGCAACAAAGAAAAAAATATATATTACAATGGCGTTAATCAATACAGAATATTTTCGGCAAAATCCAAAAAGCGATGTTGCGATTGAAGCGTTCGCCAGGCATAAAAATGTTAATGAAAGCCATATTGCAAGATGAAAATATGGATCAACTATAAGTTCAATCATATTCACCGCCATTCAGCATTAAACCCGCTTACGAATCACTTCCCACTGGCTGCCCAACATTCCGGCAAGCATTAGGGAAAAACCCAACAATGTCCATGCTCCTATTTTTTCAGAGCGTATCAATGCGCCGCCAAGCGCGGCAAAGCATCCTTCAAAACAGAGGATAATTGTCGCATGTGCGGGCGGCGCATCTCGCTGAGCAATCACCTGGAGGGTGTAGGCAATTCCCACCGAACACAAACCGCCGTACAAAATTGGAATGAGCGCCTTCATCAGCGAAAACGGCACCGTTCCCGCCCAAAGCGCCGTAACAAGCGCAGGGAAAGGCAGCCATGCAAAAAGACCTGCGCTTAACAGGGAAGGATCAATGCGCCCTGTTACCGAAACCACATGAGGCTCAAACAAAAATGCACCAAACAGCGACAAAACACCGCATACAGCAAATTGCCCGGCGGAAAGTTCAATGGGGTCAATGCTGGTACCAATATTCATCAGCCGGTCAATCAAGAGTACATGCACAGTCCAGAACAAAGCGCTGATAACAATTATGATGTCACCTGGATTTATTGAACCTTCGGCATCCTTGCCGGCGATGCTGAGAAAGTAAAGCCCTGCAAGAGTGAGTATCGAACCGAGCCATGTAGCTGGACCGGTTTTTCTTCCTAGAAAAATACCAAAAATCGGGGTCAGTACCACATAGAGACAGGTAATAAAACCGGCGTTACCCGCAGTAGTGAAAATGACTCCGAATTGCTGAAGCATTACGGCAACAAAGAGGCAGCTTCCCGCCGCCAGAGACGGCAGAATCAACCGCCGCACCGGGAGCGGCTTCACAACAGAACCGGTTACTTTGTTATCAATTAATTTATTTCGCCTAACGAGAATAAGCGGAAGCAATGAGAAGCTTCCCAAAATAAAACGAATTCCGTTAAATGCAAAAGGCCCAACATATTCCATACCGGAACGCTGGGCCACAAAACCAAAACCCCAAATAGCTGCGGTAAGCAGCAGGAGAATGTCCGCCCGCAGCGCGCGTTTATTCATCGTTTAAGGCAGCTTATCTTTTTCTATATAAAATAAAACCAATAACCACGCAAGCCGCGCTTATACCAATTTGAATCATGGAACTCTGAACAACTTTGGTTCGTGAACCAAAAGCTCCAGCCAACTTGTTCGAAATTTTTCCGCCTGTTGAAGTATTGTGTGAAATCAGATTGTAAGCTCCAAGAACCAGCACAACTACGCCAACAACAAGAAGCACAATACCGATAATTTTTATGATATTCATAAACTCTCCTAAAAGCAGGATGCCTTGCTTAGTGTTCTTCCCGGATTAATGCCTCACTGAAGCCTGCATACCCTAACCTTTCTGTTACTGATTTTACGTCAATTCCGCGTACTCCGGCAAGTACTACCCGGTAGTATAGTTTGCCTTTTTGAGTATCCTCATGACGCTCATATTTCGGATCCAACTCGGCGTTTTTCAGCCTGTCAAAAACCTCAACTGCATTTCGGGTGCTTTCATACGAACCAATCTGCAAGCGGTATACCTTATTTGGAACAACTGTGATTTCAGGAGTGAGTTTCAAATGTACGGGTGTTTGTATAACCTGAGGAGGAACATGTCTGTCTTCGGGAATTGGTTGCGTGTCATGGGGAGGAGGCGTCTGGATTACGACTGGCACAGGCGGGGGTTCAACTCTTGGCGGCGGAATTTCTGCAACAGGAGGCGCTTGTGTTACAGGGGATATCGTTACAGGCGGTGGAGTTACCACAACGGGAGGCGGTGCTTGTGTTACAGGCGCAGGCGGGGTTCTTGCAGGTTCAACTGTTGTTACAGGATTATGTGAAGAGGGTACAGCAATCCTGTCGATACTTTCGACCAGAACCGGCGCTGTTCCGGTTATTATCATATCAAGCTGTTCCGCCGCCGCTCTGGAAACATCAATAACACGAGCGGCAACAAAGGGGCCGCGATCATTCACCCTGAGCGTTACTTTCCTGTTATTATGCCTGTTAGTTACAGTAACTCTGGTTCCAAAGGGCAATGTCGGGTGGGCGGCGGTTAACTGGGAAGAATCGTATATTTCCCCCGATGCCGTCGGGCGTCCGTCAAACTCCTTTCCATACCAGGAGGCAATGCCTTCCTGACGGAAAAGTTGATAATCCTGAGCCTGCACATTGTACGGAATGAAAAAAGCCGTAATTAAAAGAACAAACAAGACAACAAAATTCCTTTTCATACCCTAATATCGGCAAATTTTTTATCTTAATTCAGAGGAGAAGCCAAAAAAAGGCCTGGCGGCAACCTACTTTCCCGCGCCTTAGGGGCGCAGTATCATCGGCGTAAGAGGGCTTAACTTCCGTGTTCGGAAAGGGAACGGGTGTGACGCCTCCACAATAACCA
>JAIRRJ010000029.1 GCA_031256035.1 Treponema sp.
CGCGGACATTCGGGAGCGGCTCTGTTTTGTCCTTTTCAGCCAGTCCCCCTCTCAGCCATGTTATGTCTATGCCGCCGTTAACGCCTTTTGCAACGAAGTTTCCCGCGCATACGGGACAGCAGCGGTTTACCTGCGGAGAAAAACTGTTGATAAGAGCGGTAAGACTTTCGCCCTTCTGCAAAAGGCGACTGACTCCGTTTTTGAAAAGGTGACTGACACCTTTTTTCAGGTGTTTTATGCTTACTGTTGTAAAACCCGCAGCTTTTGCGAGTTTTTCGTGATATGGAGTAGGCGAAACAAGGAGAACCGGCGTTTGGGCGTATAGGGCTTCATAGGCAGTGATGCCGTAATGGGTGATAACAATGTCGTATTCGCCAAGATGTTCTGCGAGATTGGGAATGTTTTCAATGACGCGGACATTCGGGAGCGGCTCTGTTTTTTCCTTTTCAGCCAGTCCCCCTCTCAGCCATGTTATGTCTATGCCGCCGTTAACGCCTTTTGCAACGAAGTTTCCCGCGCAAAGCGTACGCGTAACTGCAAGCCCAAGACCGGCTGAATCTTCCTGACCGAAACTGACAAGGATTTTTTTTGTACCGTCAGGAGATTCTCTTTTTGCTGTTGTTCTGGGTGGAAATTTTAACAGAGATGGATCGGCGATATTCGGCAGCGGCTTGATAAATTTTTCAGGAATGAGAATATCAATAAGAAAATCAAAACCATCGCGGCAGGAGCCGCCTTCGTCAATACCGATAACGGGTCCGATTTCATTCCAGCGGGATAATTCTTCAGGCGGAGTTTGAAAACGGTCTAAAATGATAAAATTAACCTGTTTTGCGCGGGAATCTTTGTTGCAAGATACGCAGATGCTCTGTAAATCATTGTCTGTTATGCGCCATGCTGGATCGAAATTCATGGAATGAAAAAGTTTGTCCATATCCCCAGTATGCTGGGGGATATAAAGCCAGGCTTCTCTTCCCAGGGCGCGTAAATCGCAGGCAAGAGTCATGCACCGGCACAGATGCCCTCCGCCCCGGCCGTGCTCAAATGCTGGAATGAGAAGTATCATATCTCCGTATACCGTTTGATGATTGTATGCCCCATGTGCCTCTGTGGGTCGTTCTTGAGAGCCGCGTACAATTCCTTTGCGCGATCATAATCTTCTTGGGTATCTACGGTGAGCCGGATTGGAACACTGTTTCGGTCCTGCCAGCGCAGGGGCGCAAGAGGGCGGTGAAGGCGGAAAAGTTCACCGTGAGCGTATAAATAAGGGCAGACATGCTCCCGCTCAAAAGCGGAGGCAGCTTCGGTTTCGGCGCGGAGCAGGGCGGCGGCAGATACTGATTCAACTCCCGCGCCGACAGGAAGACCGCTGTAGCCGGCATAATCTGCATTCAGCGCGGCTGCCTCGGCGTTTATGGCGGCAGCGGCGTCCGTAAAAACAAAGGGATTGTCAGCAGTCGCCCTGATGACGCGCTTGATTGAAAAGCGCCGGACGGCAAGGCAATAACGGGCAAGAACGTCCTCTTTGGGGCCGGAAATAATCTGAAAACCAGCTTCTTCGGCAAGCGGCGCGAAGGATAAAACTGAATCATCGGGGCAGGCAAGTATTCTTGCGTCTGCGGAAATGAGGTTCAGCGCTTCCATTATGCGAAATACAAGGGGCTTTCCGTCAAGGAGAAGGAGCGATTTTCCCGGCAGTCTTTGTGAATCAAGACGCGCCTGTAGTACAATGGCGGTCAATGTTGGTCTCCTATCCGGTTTTTTCCGCAGACGCTTCATCCCAGTAACCGGCTACTTTTCTTGCATCGCCGCGCCATCTGAACTGGTTTTTTTTAACCCAGCTCCTGCATTCGGAAAATTCTTCCCAGGCGGAAAAAATATCCTCTCCCGATTTAAAAAGAAAATTGGGAAAGCGGTGCAGAGGCAGATGGGCGTGATCGCCCCGGAATACAGGCGCCAGATTTTTCAGGTAGAACCTGTAGTAACTTTCTTCTGCGGTAAAATCCTCAGAGGGCAGCTCACCGTCACAGGAAAGTTTTAGCTGAAGGCTCAAGGCAATTTCCTCTCCCCACAGATGCGCGCGGAAACCGAAATCCATCAACTGCCAGTGGGTGTTGCATAACGTTATGTCAAATCCGTTCATTTGAATGAAGCGCCGGCGATCGTAAATTCCGACTCCGTCAAAAGGGTAAAGGCTTAAACGCCCTTCGGTGCGACCTTCCATCGCGACAGTCTGCATTTTCCTCCGGCGCGTTACCGGAACCGCCATTGTCGGCAATATCTCATAACGGGAATTCATGATCACCGGGACAGTGCATAGCCTCTTAAAGACGCTGTTTTTTTCACCCGTTTCTTCCCGTGTCAGGCGTTCAGCCATCCTTTCAGCAGTTCCTCCGGCGATTATTTTGAGATCGTTGCGCAGGACAAAGAACAGCGGACTTTCAGTTTCAGACGCCGCAAGGTTGATCTGTTCGCCCAGATTCATCTCCCTTTCCGGCAGGACAAAACGCACAAATGGAAAGCGTCCTGAAAGTTCTTCGATGTCATAATGCCGGGACGCGGATTCAATTGAGATAACATAGTCAAATCCTGTTTTTTCAAGTTCCTGAAAAAAAGTGCGCCGGGGATACCTGCCCTGACGGTTTAGTATCACGGCGGAAAGCCCGGTGGAGGCAATGCGCTCTTTGCCGCCGACCGCCGTATACGGCGTTACAGTTTCGTTAAAAGTTGTAGGTATAGTATTCATCGCAGTTTGCGCATAACCCCGGATAATTCTTTTTGCATTGTTCTCTGTAATAATGTGCTCCTTTTTCCCAAATGCTTTCAAGGGTATCTGTAAAAACATTTCCCAGAATTCGTGTTGTATCGGCGCTTGCCGCGAGTTCTTCCCTGCACAACGGAACAGTCCCATCCGTCAAAACCGGCATATCGCGCATTATGTGCCAGCAGGGCTGGCGGATAACTGGCGATATGTCAGAAGCCTGTTTCTTTTCCATGAATCCGCAGAAATCATCGTATTTTTGGATGATGATGTTCGCCTGCCCGCTGGGGGCGTTCTCTTTCCAGTAGCGATAAAATTTTTCAGTATCTGTTTCTGTCCCGGCTGTCCGCACAGCCTGCACATAACAGTTTTTTTGGTACAGGGAAAGAAGTTTTTTGGCGCAGTCGTGCGCTTCGGCGAAGCCAGCCCCGCGAATCTCCCTGTACCGTTCATTGTCCGTTGTGTCCAGGGATACTATCCATGAAAGCGTCGGCAGGGGATTTTTTCTTGTGCTTGTGTTATGCGAAAGTCCTGCGCATTTTTCTAGTTCTTCATTTTTCCAGCCAATGCCGGAAGTTTCAATTATCAGGGCAAGTTCGGGACGGGAAATTACAGCTTCTATTAATTTCATTTTTTCGGGGTGAAGGCTCAATTCCCCCCACAGTGAAAGATCGATCACGGCATCCTCAGAAAAAGCGGTTATTCTATCCAACAGCCCCTCAAATTTTTTGCTGTCAATAAAATCTTTACGCCCCAGCGCATCAGTAAACTTGGGATAAGGACAGAGTGCGCAGCTCTGCGGACATCCGCCGTACACCTGAATAGGATAGAAGTTTGGCAAAGTCCGTAAAATTTCAGGCTGCTCTGCGACAATCCGTTCGACATCTGCCGCCGCCGGTATGTTTCCCGCCGCGACAATGAAATTTTGCAGCAACAAATAATTCCGTTTTGAATCCGCACAAAGGGTGATTCTGTGGCAACGAAGGTCTACAGGCGAAATTTCAGCCTCAATGTCAAAGGCGTTGATGTCTTTTTGGATAACGGAAAAAAGTATGTCCCTTTCGACATGGCCGTCTTCCTCTCCCAAAATTTTCGCGAGAATCGCGGCGGTTCCGGGCGAAAGCATTTCCGGCGCAAGACCGTACGGCCATCCGTCGGCATAAGAATATTCCGCCGCATAGCGGGTGTGCCGTTCCGCGATGGCACCCGCCATAGCCGGGTCCAAAAAAGGGCAGTCCACAAAGGCAAAATACGCGCAGTCAAATCCTTCCTGAAGTTCGGCTATTTTTTCCAATAGAGTCCGCTTGGTCCAAGCGTCTTTTTGAATTATTTGAACGTCCTGTAAACCGGAAAAATCCCCGGCACAGGCAAGAAGCGCCGTTTTTCCCACGCCGGGGAACTTTTTTGCCTGTTCCAGGGACAGGGTCAGGCTGTTTTTTCCATTGTAAACAGGTTCAAAAGCCTCTTTGGACAGCTTTCCGCCGTATAAAACCAAAAGCGCATTCATACTTTCCTAATATCGGTAGATTAATTGATAGTGGTTAGCAGTATGAAATTACTGCCGGCTAGTAAGTAAGTCACCATCTTCACGTTTTTCCCCGTGAAAAAGGTGATCTTTTTCACGATTTTCACTGGTAAAAACGTGATCCATTTGATATACTCAATATTATGAAGATAAAACGGCGAGTAATAGGAGCCCTTCTACAGTGGAAAAACAAGCCTTCTCGCAAGCCGCTTGTCATTCAGGGAGCGCGTCAGGTGGGGAAAACCTGGATGATGCGGGAATTTGGCGAAAATTTCTATAAAAATACGGTTTATCTTAACTTTGATGATATGCGGGAACTCCACGAGCTGTTTACCCCAAATCTGGATACCGGGCGGATTATCGCAAGCCTGGAGCAGATTACACACACCAAAATTGAGCCGGAAAATACACTGATTATTTTTGATGAGATACAGGAATGTAACCGCGCTCTGGTGTCCTTAAAATATTTTTGTGAAAACGCCCCTGAATACCACATCATTGCCGCCGGGAGTTTTCTGGGAGTTGCTCTGCATGAGGGGAATACTTTTCCGGTAGGGAAGGTTGAAATAAAGACGCTGTACCCTCTTACTTTTTTTGAATTCCTTGAGGCTGCCGGAGAAGGCGGCCTTGTACTCGCGGCGGCTGAGCAGGATTTTGCGCGCATACAGGGAGTTAGGAGCCGTTATATTGAAATGCTGAAACATTATTTTTTCACGGGCGGTATGCCTGAAGCGGTTCTGGCTTTTGCCAATGATCGCAACCTTGAGCGGGTGCGGGAAGTTCAGCGTGCCATAGTAAAAAGTTATTCGGCTGATTTTTCAAAACACATCGGCCATTCTGATATTCCCAAAGTAAACATGCTCTGGAATTCCCTTCCCGCACAGCTTGCCAGAGAAAAGAAAAAATTTGTGTATAACGACATGAAGTCAGGCGCCCGCGCCAGAGATTATGAAAATGCGCTTTCATGGCTTGTCAAAAGCGGGCTTGTTTATCAGATAAACCGTGTGAACCATCCTGGGCTTCCGTTGATCAGTTATCAGGAAAGAGAACATTTCAAACTCTACATGCTTGATGTCGGTCTATTGGCAGCAAAAACAGGATTGGATATCACCACGCTGCTTGCTCCTGACACATCCCTGTTTAACCATTTCAAGGGTGCGTTGACCGAACAATACGTGCTGCAGGAACTAAAAGCGCTTAACGGAGATCTTCCGGTGTTTTACTGGACAAACGCAAAGAACAGTTATGAGATTGATTTTATCATTCAGAAGTGGGACACAGTCGTGCCTTTGGAAGTGAAGTCAGAAACCAACCTTAAATCCAAAAGCCTTAAATCATACATAGAACTGAACAAACCGCAAAAGGCGGTACGCGCTTCACTTGTCGATTATAACAGGCACGGAGTAATGTATGAATTTCCGCTGTATTTGATGGCGGAGCTTTTCAAGATGATCGGCTAAGAAAACGCCTCACTGCATCAGCTTAATCTTCGCCAGAATATAATCCAGCTTGTCCTGATTCAGTACAACGCGGCGGTGCGGCATTCCGGGCAGTTTCTGAATTTTGTAACTGCCGCGGCTTACAAACGGTTTGCCCTTTCCTTCGGTGAACCAGTAAACAAGAGCGATGTCTTTGTCTGTTATTTCAATCGCGCTAAGCCCTTTTTTGCCAAGAGCGCAGCCTGAGTTGAAAAGGCACGGGACTGTAAGTTCATCTCCGTACAGGCTCTGCCGCAGAACATCCCGCCGCTCTTTTCGTTTGAGTTTTCCAAGTTCCCGCCTGAGGGAGGCGACTTCATTTTCGATGCGGGTTCGATCCGCGCCCGATGAAGCCGGATAATCGCGGCACAGGCGTTCAATTTCAAATTTGATGTAGTCAAAGCGTCCCAGCGATGCAAAGAGGGGGCGGTGGGTATGGCCGATGATCGAAAGGCAGTGGTTTTTCAATGAAAAGGCATAAGCCTGTTTTTCGATATAGAACCGTTTGTATGGGCTGCGGGCGGTAAAAATATTTTTGATGCCGAATGGTTTCAGTATGTACCGGATTGCGGCTCCTATTAAATTTTTGTACCTGACGTATATTTTTGACAGTTGATGGCCGTGGTACACGAACGCGGGAATTACGCCTGTTTCAATTTTTATGGCTGTATAAAGCGGGTAGGGATAGGCTCGCCTTAAAAGTAATTCTTCATCATGGTTGCCGATTATTTTATAGAGCCGGTTAACGCCGGCGAAAAGATCAAAAACGCGGAAAAGATTTGTCCATTTTTTTTGAATCTTTTCCAGTGAATGCCGCTGGACATCTTCAATGTCGCCGTTAAGTACCAGATTCCAGCCGTTTTTGAAATAATCCTCAAGCAGGCAGGCTGACAGTTCCCCGTTATGGTCAAGGTCGTCCCGTTTGCCCGCTCCCATGTGAAGGTCGCTTAAAACAAGGGCTTTGCCGCCGTTTGAAATGTCCAGTATCGCGTCCGCGGAAAAATCAAGACTGGTCAGGCGGCTAAGAAAAACGGGATATGACATTGGGCCTTCCTGGACTTGAACCAGGGACCTACAGATTATGAGTCTGCAGCTCTAACCAACTGAGCTAAAGGCCCTCAGCCGTTTCTAACTTTTCGGACACCGCCGGGATAGTTTTGAAAAAGCCTTTTTTTTTAATACAGGAAAAAAAAGAAAACGTCAAGCGGCTCATGCCCCAAGGTGTTTACCCAGTTCTCCTCTCCAGTCGCCGGATTTCAGGATCGTCGCCTTGACTCCCAGCGCTTCAATGCGTTTTGTCCGCGCCGCGTCTTCGTTGGATGTTACCACAATTACGGGGATTTTCTTGGGCAGAACCATAAGCCGCTTAAGCAGTTCCTCTCCGCTCATGTCGGATAGCTCAAGGCCTGTGATTACGAATGACGCCTTGCCTTCTTTCGCCGCCTTTACTATGTCTTCGCCGCGTTCAAAGTTTTCGGAATCAAGACCGGCTTCCGTTAAGTACGTTTTCATCTGTTTACGGAAGAACTCGCTGTTGTCTGCATGTATTACATGTTTCATGGTTTATTATACAGGGGAAAAACCGGACTGTAAAGGCTGTGGTGTCAACGCAGGCAGTGAGCAGTTGTCAGTTAGCAGTTAGAAGTGAGCAGTGTTGGTGTCCGAAAGTTTTGTCTCACACACACTGTTCACTGTACACTGATGACTGCTCCCTGTTCACTCTTTACTGCTCATTGATTCTGTTTCTTTCAACGCCGCTTTGCTTTTGCTTACATCGTCCACTACTTTGCGCACACCTGCGGTGGTTTTTGGGCTGATGTTTTCGACAACGATTTTTCCGTCCTTCTTTCCGTGGAGAAGGGCGTGGACATCTCTTTCAAGTTCTTTTTCGGTGGGTTCGGTAAGCCATATCCTTTTCCGCTTCCGGTGCTGGCGCAAGAATAACTGAACACAAGCGCAAGTACGGCAAAGATCGCCGGAATTGACTTTTTCATAGAGAAAACTCCTTTCGAGAAGATAATGGAATAGAGGAAAAAATATATGCTATTGGATAGTTGACACGATTAGTTAAAAGATGTGTATAATTGCCTGTTGCCTAGATCACTGCTAAAAATTGCCGTAGGCAATTTTTAGCTTGGAGAAAGGCGATTTTTTTGTCCAAAAATAACGCTGTTCTGTTGCACTGTGAGAATAATATCATTTCAGAGTGAATGTTGCAAGTAGGGAAATAGGGTTTTTCAGGGGAACAAGCAACCGAAGGTTGTGGCTGAATAAAATCAACACCGCGGCGCGTACGCTCGCCTAAAGTCGGGCTATATTTTTTGCATGTAGGGGAGTTTTCCTGCGCCGGAACGTGCCACATTTATTCGTCAACGCCCTGCGGGCATAGGGGGTATTCTGCAATTTTTTGTAAATGTAAAAAATAGCCATATAGGACAAGGGGGATTTTTTTGGGCGTTAGGCTTCAGGTTCTTCTTTCAAAGATACGATACCTGACACTTTTTTCTCATTGACACCACAGCAGGCACAGTATAGGATACCTGTATGAGCAAGTTTATGGTAAACCTTACCGCCATCAACCCAAAGGAAGAACACCGAAGTACGCCGCCAGTCGAGGTGATGGTCGATACCGGTTCGGAGTTGTCGTGGATGCCCAGGCAGTTATTGCTGAATGCCGGTATAACGTCCAAATATAAAGAACGGTTTGAGATGGCAAACAAGCAGATAATCGAACGCGACATCGGCTACGCCATACTCACCGCCGAAGGCTACACCACTATTGACGAAGTAGTATTCGCCGAAGAAAACGATATGTCGCTCTTGGGAGTGCGGACTATAGAAGGCTTCAGCGTAATGGTAGACAACATCGGCCATCGTTTTGTCGCCGCCACCGCCCGGACGGTGTAAAAAAAAGTGTTATGTGGTATTTTGCTAACTTAAATATTCACGCAGTTTTTCCAAAACATCATTAATGTCAATCGGCTTGCCGATGTGAGCATCCATGCCCGCCGCAAGGCATTTGTCAATGTCGTCCTTAAAAACATTTGCGGTCATTGCGATTATCGGTATCCTCCTGTCCGCAGACTGAGAGCGCAATAGACGCGTTGCCTCAAGCCCGTCCATTTCAGGCATTTGCAAATCCATGAATATGAGGTCGTACTTATCAGGCGCAGCTTGCACCATATCAACGACTTCTCTGCCGTTTACGGCTGTGTCGATAATCAAACCGGTATCTTCCAACAGAGAGATAATAATTTCCCGGTTAATCTCAACATCCTCGGCAAGCAGCAGCCTTTTGCCGGCAAACTCATCTTTTCCGGTGTTTAATTTGTCCTGAGAAGAATCATCCGCGCTCAGGGATTGAATGGTTTTTTGGCCGCGAGGTACTTTTATGGTGAAAATAAAACGCGCGCCTTTGCCCAGTTCGGATACTGCCCAAATCGTACCGTCCATCAGCTCCACAATGCGCTTTGAAATGGCAAGTCCAAGCCCGGTGCCTCCGTACTTGCGGCTTGTGCCGCTTTCGGCCTGTTCAAACGCGCTGAACAGTTTTTTTTGCTGTTCGGGAGACATGCCTATACCGCTGTCGGCAACTTCAACGCGCAGTTCGCAAATTCCGTCTTCTTCCTTCACCAGAGAAACATCAAGACTGACCTTGCCTTCTTCAGGCGTGAATTTAATCGCGTTAGACAACAGATTTGTTATTACCTGCGCCAGACGCTGATCATCGCCTATGATGAAGCACGGCACACGCGAGTCCACGTTTACGGAAAACCGCTGACGCTTTTCTTCCAGGCGGAAATTTACGACTGTCAAAACCTTTTGCAGCATTTTTTCAAAAATGAATTCAACGGGCGACAATTCCATCTTGTTCGCCTCGATCTTCGCCATATCAAGAACATCGTTAACTACACCTAACAAGTGCGATGATGCGTCACCTATTTTATTCAGCGCATAGTCTTTTCGTTCAATGTCAGTTGTATTTTTGCCTATCGCCGTCATGCCGATTACCGCGTTTAACGGCGTGCGTATCTCGTGGCTCATGTATGCCAAAAATTGGGACTTTGCTTCGTTTGCGGCATCCGCCTGCTGCCTTGCCATTGTTTCAACTTTTGTGATGTCCTGCACAACCTCGATGAACCCGGCGGTTTCACCTTTCATGTCTTTAAGTATTTCCACATCAACCTGATAGGACGCACCCTGATGTGAAAAAAACGTATGCTTCAAACCCCGCTTTGCGCAGGCTACGCCGCAATCATCCGTGTTGCAGATATGGGCGTTCCAGTTGCTGCATGGCAGACCCATCATATCCTCGCGTTTTGTTCCCAGGAAAGTCTCAACAGCTTTATTAACAAATGTCCACTTCATGTCCGCGTCTGTAACGGTTATGGGAAGAGGCGTGGCGTCAAGAATGGATTTATACCAGTGGGCTGTCTCTTCGGCCCTGACGTGTTCTTCAGCTAACTTTGCTTCCATCTGCTTTTTGTCGGTAATGTCCTGAAGCGCTCCCGCCACCCGCAGCGGGATGCCGTTACTGTCCCTCATGGTAGTGCCAAATGCGCGAAAATGCCGGTACTCTCCGTTTTTCAACATCAGGCGGTATTCGAGGTCGTAGGGAGTTTTCCCGGTAAGGTCAACAATGTGCGCATTAAAGGCATTGAGCGTCCTTTCCTTGTCGTCGGGATGCAGCCGGTTACTCCAGCTTGAAAGGATGTTCGGAAAATCATCTTCACCGGAAAAACCGATCATCTGACGAAATTCACGCGACCATGTAAACTTGTTGTCAGGGTTGATGGGGTCTCCGCTCACAACATCCATGTCCCAATGCGCAATGCCCAGCGCGTCGCTTGTAAGCGTATACTTCATCAGGTTGTATTCGGCTGCCAGCCTGTAATTGCTTAAGGCCTTGCAAAGCATGAGTATAATTTCCTGCTCATCATACGACAAGCCGGTTATATCAAATTGAACATTGTAATCACTTGACTCGCTTGATTTGACAAGCCGTTCTATTTCGCCCAAAAGCCTCTTGGCAGATTTTTTTAAATCCATTTGGACCATCCTTTGAGAGTTATTTCTCTCAATACTCTCAGTTCCCTACCTCCGTATCACTGATTGAGCATCTGGCGGATATTGTTTATCTGATTGTTCAGATTTGAAATATCCTGCGTCATAGCTGAATTATTGGATTGCAGCTCTCTTATGGAAGCATCGCGTGCGGCAACAGTTTGCGTAAGCGCGTTTTTATCAGCCTCCAGCGAATGTATGATTCTGTCCTTTTCGGCAACAGCAGCCTCAAGAGATGAAATCGCAGCGCGTAGTGAGGAAACTGTCGCTTCCAGTTCGGTAAGGCGGCGCGTCTGACCTGAACTGTCGGAACTAAAAGCCGCGATGGTTTTTTGCAATTCGGCGATTGTTTCTTCCAGTTGGGCATTTTTTGCCCGTAGTTCCGCAAGATCATCGCCGCCTGCGGTGATGCCTGCTGCCGAAGCCGGTGAGCCGCTATTTTTAAGAAGCGCGCCTATCATCGATTCAACAGAGCCAATTGTCTGCGTATAGAATTCTTTTTTCCCCGCACCGGCGGATTGAAAAGCGCCCGTGTTGAGTAACAGCCGCATATCTTTAACGATTCCGGCTGCCTGCTCAAACTGCCCCTGTTGAATCAGATCATTTGCCGCGGCAATGCCTCCTGAAATCTGAGCTTCGATAGCCGCAACTTTATCATGTTCGATTGACAGCCTGTTAAGTTCGGCAAGCGCGGCATTTAGTTCGGCGTCACTGTTTTGCCGCTCCCTGATTCCGGCGTCAAGCTGAGCGCGTAACCCGGCTTCTTTTGAACGGGACTCTTCCAGAATTCTGGCTCGCTCTTCCTGTGAAGAGGCGAGTTCGTTACGGTATGTACTTTGCATGGAAAGAAGCCTTGCCTGCGCGGAAAGCTGTTCATTTGTCAGCTCCTGATTGCCTGAATATAATTGAGCAAGCTGCGCGTCAATCTCATCCAACTGCGACCGGATTGCCGCGATTTCTCTTTCCTTCGCGGATATTTTTAACGCTGTCTCTTTTCGGATTTCGTCAATAAGCGCACGTTCGGCGGGATTGTACGCTCCTCTGCCCTCCCTGATTTTTATATCTTTCCTTCCGTTAAATGAAAACAACAACAGGCAGCCGCCCGCAAGAATCACAACAGCGGCAATGTTAACCAGTATGGGGAAAAGGCCGCCGGTTTTTTTTGCGTTGAACGCAAGCTTCCCGCCGGCTTCCGCAAGGGAACTCGTTCCCTGAAGGGAACGGCGGTTTTTTTCCGCAATCCCGTTGATTTTAGCCAGTATTTCTTTCTGCTCTTCTACCGATATTCCCGAATCGGGATCAAAAGCAACCTCGGAGTTATTCGTCATTTTTCTTTCCCCCCGGAACGGCTTTCGCTGCTTCTTTGGAGGCAAGCCGCAAGCCGCCCGCTTTTAATCCGCGCACATTGTAATCTTGCGCTTTAAAATCTTCTGAGAGAACCTTGAGCCGAGGCTTTGGTACATATTTTACGCTGAATGTAAATTTGGGGCGGGTATCTATGTGCAGAATTTGCGCGCCGTCAGGAACAAGGAAATAATCCTTGTTCATTATCCAGCCTTCGATAATGCATCGTTTAATGCACGGAAAGCCGGAATCTTTTTCTTTGTAAATAATGGTGAAGATTGTTTTTGCAAGTTCGTCCTTATCCGCTACTCCAATCCACCAGGCGTCCGCGCCAATAAACGCTTTTTCTGGAAGATCCATTACCGTGTACATCCCGTTTTTGCGAATTGCAAGAATCCTGTCAAAGGGTGAAACCTCGGCTTCTTTTGCGCCCGACACATTTGTCCCAAGATAGCCGGATTTTCTGTCGTACTTTAATTCCACATCCCGCTTAACAACTTCCTTGGCGATGACCTTGTCAAAAGCGCCTACAGTTGTCTTCCGCTTCCCGCCGCCAATCTCTTCATTGGCTTTTATTTTCGCGATTATCCCTTTCAGGCAGCTAATCGAATAAGCTATGATATTTTTCAGGTGGCTGTTGATCTCTTTTATCCGCGCCTGTATTTGCAGCATCTCTTCCTGCGCCCTGTTGATGTCGTATAACGAAATCCTGCGGATTGGTATGCGCAAAAGGTGTTCAACATCGTCCTGTGAAACGCCGCGCGGCCCCACCTCTTTCAAAAAAGGTTTGAAGCCCGCAATAACCGCCTCCTGCACGCCTTTTGCGGTTTTCATTTTTTCGATGCCCTTGTATATACGCTCTTCGATAAAAATTCTTTCCAGTGTGCGCAGGTGGAGTTTTTCAAGAAGTTCCTTTTTTTCAAGTTCCAGTTCTTTCGTAAGGATTTTTACAAGCTGCTTGGCGTGATGTTTGATCACTTCAGTAACAGTCATCACCGCGGGAAGGCCGTCTTTGATTACCAAAAGGTTTACCGAAATTGACTGCTCGCAATCGGTAAACGCAAAAAGCGCATCCACAGTTTCCTGCGCATACACGCCGCGGGCAAGTTTCACTTCTATTTCAACTTTGTCGGTGGTAAAATCGTTTATTCCCTGTATCTTGATCCTGCCCACCCTTGCCGCAGCTTCCACGCTGTTTATCAAGCCCTCGGTGGTTGAGCCGAAGGGAAGTTCGGTAATAAGAATGCGCTTTGGGTCTGATGTATCAAGTTTCGCACGTACCAGCACCTTGCCGTTGCCTTCCCGGTATTCGGAAACATCAACATAACCGCCGGTCGGAAAATCGGGGTACAGTTCAAACTTTTTCCCGGAGAGGCAGGCGATCTCAGCTTCCAAAACTTCAAGAACATTGTGCGGCAAAATTTTCGTAGACATCCCGACTGCGATTCCTTCCACACCCATGACCAGCACCACCGGGATTTTTGCCGGAAAAAGAACCGGCTCCCTGTTGCGGCCATCGTAGGAATCCGCCCAAAGCGTCAGTTTGGGGTTGTAAAAAATATCTTTGGAAAGCGGCGTTGCGCGGCATTCGATATAACGCGGCGCGGAAGCATCGTCTCCCGTGTAGAGATTACCGAAGTTCCCCTGCCTGTCGATAAAAAGTTCCTTGTTGGCAAGAACCACAAGCGCCGGATTAATCGAAGCCTCTCCGTGCGGATGGTACTTCATGCAGGCGCCGGTTACATTGGCGACTTTGTGGAACTTGCCGTCATCCATCTCGAAAAGCGTATGAAGAATACGCCGCTGGACGGGCTTAAGGCCGTCTTCGAGGTCGGGAATGGCGCGGTCTTTGATAACATAGGAAGCATATTCAAGGAAATTACGGTCGAAAAGGTTCTTTATGTATGCCATTGTTTCATGGTATAATAGCGGGGAAAGAATTGGAAGAGCAGGAATGATATGTTGTTCCCCCTTGCAACATTCACTCTGAAATGGTATTATTCTCACAATGCGACAGGTTATATGCGCCCGTCAGGGTGAAGCTGGCTTAAATCCAAACGTTGTAGCACCAATAAAATCAATCACGCTCCACAAAAGCAAGGGCAGCTTTAGTTGCCCGACAGTGCGACAGAATAGCGTTATTTTTGGACAAAAAGCCGCTCCTTCGTCTACACAAAAAATGCTGAAGGCATTTTTTGTGAGTGATCCAGGCAACAGGCAACAGGCAACAGGCAACAGGCACCCGGCAACAGGCAACAGGCAACAGGCAACAGGCAACAGGCAACAGGCAACAGGCAACAGGCA
>JAIRRJ010000030.1 GCA_031256035.1 Treponema sp.
ATTCAACTCCATACGTGCTCCGGTAATTGGTTTTACCGGTATTATTCTCTTTCCGTATGGTTCGATTTTTATCTTGAGGCATCACTCTTCTAGGGTTCGATTTATCGTGAGGCATTGCGCCATCTATACAAATATATGTTTCTTCTATATACTGAACTCCACATATACGCTAATATATGCGTGTATGATACAAATGCCCGATTCGGGACCAAGAGGTCCCCGGTTCAAATCCGGGTTGCCCGAGATAAGTTATTGTTTTTTTATCTTTTTGATAAAACCATCCAGTACATCGTCCATATTCGGATGACCGATTTCCTGCAAACTGTATTCCACACGCGTGCAGGGCTTGTTGATCTTTATCACCCGCTGAAGGTCAATCGGCGTAGCGATGACAACCGAATCGCAATCGGTTTTTTCGATGGTGGCGGCAAGGTCTTTCATCTGCTGTTCGCCGTAACCCATTGCCGGAAGCAATTTGCCGATGTTGGGATAGATGCGGTATGTTTCAGCAAGCTTGCCCACAGCAAAGGGGCGGGGATCGATAATTTCAGCAGCGCCGAAACGCCGCGCCGCGACAATGCCGGCGCCGATTTTCATCTCTCCGTGAGTAAGGGTCGGGCCGTCTTCCACCACCAGCACCCGCTTGCCGCGTATGGCTTCCGGTTTATCCACGCTAATGGTTGAGGCGGCGTCTATTACTACTGCCTTGGGGTTTACCTTCTCAATGTTGGTTCTGACCGCCTGAATGTTGTCAAAATCGGCGCTGTCAATTTTGTTGATGACAACAACATCGGCAAGACGCAATGTTACTTCACCCGGATAATAAGAAAGTTCGTGCCCGGGTCTGTGAGGATCAACCACAGTGATCAAGAGGTCGGGCTTGTAGAACGGGAAGTCGTTGTTTCCGCCGTCCCATAGGATCACATCGCAGCCTTTCGGATCATTTTCCGCGGCGCGGAGAATCGCCTCATAATCCACTCCGGCGTAGATTACGTTTCCCCGCGCGATATGCGGCTCGTATTCTTCCATTTCTTCGATTGTGCAGCGATGTTTTGTAAGGTCTTCGATAGCGGCAAAGCGCTGCACCTTTTGCGCCTCAAGATCGCCGTAAGGCATGGGATGGCGGATGGCTATCACCTTTAAGTTACGCGCCATGAGCGCTTCAGCAACGCGGCGGGAAGTCTGGCTCTTGCCGCAGCCGGTTCGTATCGCCCCCACGGCGATTACCGGCTTTGTGCTTTTGAGCATGGTCTCTTTGTGTCCCATCAGCACAAAATTAGCGCCGGCGGCATTCACCAGCGCACCTATGCTCATAACGGTGTTGTATGTGACATCGCTGTATGCGAATACACATACGTCAGCGTCAAGCTCTTTTATCAGCCGCTGGAGATCATCCTGCATGTAAATGGGAATGCCTTGGGGGTACAGGCTGCCGGCAAGGGCGGCGGGGTACTTGCGGCCTGCTATGTCAGGGATTTGCGCGGCGGTAAAAGCCACAACCTTGTACGCGGGGTTGTCCCGGTAAAAGGTATTGAAGTTGTGAAAATCCCGTCCTGCCGCGCCAATGATAATAATTTTTCGCTGTGTCATGTTTTTTCCTTGTGTTTAGTAAGATACTGTATTATATAGTTTTTTCCAGTTCTTCAACAAGCCTCCCGAAAGCTTCGCATGCCGCGTTTACAGGTTCGCTGCGGCTCATGTCCACACCGGCGGCTTTTAGGGATTCAATCGGGAAGCGGGAGCCGCCGGATTTAAGGAAGGTGAAATATTCTTCTCTTTCCTTTTCGCCGCCGCCAAGGACGCGCTCCGCAAGGGCAAGAGCGGCGCTCACTCCGGTTGAATATTTGTACACATAGAAAGCGCGGTAAAAGTGGGGAATCCTCAAGCCCTCAAGATCGCTTGTTTCTTCAAAGATCATTTCCGGCCCGAAGTATTTTTCAAGCAGTTTGCGGTATTCGGCGCGAAGGAGTTCTGCGGTTAGGGGAGTGCCGCCTTCTTCAAGTTCGTGGGCGATCTTTTCAAATTCGGCGAACATGGTCTGGCGGTACAGGGTGGACAAGAGGTCATCGGCGCGCTTGTCGATAAGATAGAGCTTTAGTTCCCTGCTGTCTGAATTTTTCATGAGATAACGGAACAGCAGCTCTTCATTGAAAGTGCTGGCTACTTCGGCTTCAAAGATTGTGTAACTGTACTGCATAAAGGGATTGTTGCGCGCCGAATACCATGAATGCATCGAATGTCCGCCTTCGTGGGCGAGGGTGAAAACATCGCGAAGTGAATCATCCTTGTAATTCATCAGGATATAGGGGTCGCCTGTAAAACTTCCGGCGGAAAAAGCGCCCGAACGCTTGCCCTTGTTCTCGTAACGGTCTGCCCAGCGACCCAAAAGCCCGGCGCGCAAAGTGGAAACATACTCATCGCCTAACGGGGCAAGTGAGTTAGAGACAATATCAACCGCCTCATTCCAGCTTGTGGTTTTCTTCACATCCTGGACAAGGGGGGCGTGTACATCGTAATGCCGCAGTTCCGGCACTTTAAGTATGCGCTTGCGCAGTGAGTAATAGCGGTGCAAGGAGCCAAGTTTTCCGCTAACGGCGGAAATAAGGTTGTCGTAGACAGCCTCGCTTACATTGTCGGGGAAAAGCGCCGCTTTTCGCGCCGAAGAATAGCCCCTGATGCGGGCATTGATCACATCCTGCTTGACGGAGCCTGAATATAGGCTTGCAAGCGTGGTCTTGTGCGTGTCAAAACAACCGTAGAAAGTTTCATAAGCCCTGCGGCGCAAATCGCGGTCGGGGTGTTCCATAAACACAGACCATGTTGACTGCGAAAGAGGGCGTTTGCCTTCGGGTGTGTCGATTAGCCCGAAGTTGAAATCCACGTTTGTAAGCACGGAAAAAGTGTCGCTGATTGCCCCTTCGCCTTCGGCATGAAGTGCGATTATCTTCTCTTCCTTGTCGCTTAAAATGTGCGGCCTGTAGCGCAGAAGCCTTTGCAGGTAGATGCGGTAGTCGGTAATTCGGGTATGGGCAAGGAAAGTTTCCATGTCCTTTTCAGGGATTGCAAGCAATTCGGGATTGTCCCACGCGCTTGCGGCATGAGCTTTTGCAGATGCCATGGTTATTTTTCCCGCCATTGTCCGCGCGGCGGCCAGACCCTCATCTTCGCTCTGCCTGAGTTCAGCGTAATAGACCAGCCGCTCACCAAGAATGTTGAGATCGCGGGAGAAATCAAGATAGTCCGCAAGGTGAGAGGCGGATTTCCCAAGTGTTCCCTTAAAAGAAGGAATCCTTTCCGCTGTTTTTTCAAATTCTGTAAGAGTCTTGTACCATGCTTCGTCATCCGCGAATAGTTTGGATAAGTCCCAAGTATCAGCGATGGCTATTTCCACGCGTTCAGGGATTTTTGTTTCGTTATCTGACATTTTTTTATCCTTTGCTCAGTGCAGCAACCGCCGCGCCGAAAAGACTCGCCTGTTCAACAGGAGAGATAACATAGGGACGCGGTTTATCCTTGAACAGCATCCGGTGAAGCCATGATTCAAGGGAGCGGCGCATTCCCTTGTAGATCATGTACGTTGTGCCTTCTACGGCAATGCGGACGGGGGAATACGGCTCGAAACCAGCATTCATCCGCTCGACAGTTGCGGCTACCACTGCCGCAGAAAAGAGCGCGCCGCGTTCTGTAACAATTGACGTAAGGTACTGAACAACAGCTAGGGCATCCCCTTCATCAAGACCAAAGAGACTGCCTAAAGGCCCTTCCGCCGCAAGAGGGTTATGTGCAAATTCATTCAAGAATCTGGTTTCAAGGTGAGGCATTGCCAAAAGCTGCTCCTGTTTTTTGAAGCAGAGGACTTTGTCTTTTATTGCCTGTTTCAGAATGTGCAGGGTAAGGGGGCCGAGGTATGCGCCTGCTGCCGCTTTTTCAAGGCTGTATACGCCGGGGTTTTTGGTGGTGCTGTCGTATTCCCTGTCCAACTGTCCGCGGAAACGTATGTTGAAGTTTCCGGTTTCGCATACCATTATCTGCGGAACGGAAGAATCAAAGCCAATCTTGGGGATTTTTGTTTCGGGATAGGCTGTGTTAAAACCTGTCCCCAGAATAAAGCCGATCACAGGCCCTCCCGAAAACCCGTAGGCGTTTTTTGTCTTTGCCGCCTCACCGTCAGGTGAAATGGAAGCAAGGCCGGAGAGCAATGTCGCCACAGTGTCGTTCAGCATCACAATGGGGCCGTTGTACTTGCAGCCCTTCCCGGCAAGGGCATCGCGCAGCCCCTTGCCCACAGCTTTTCCGATCACATCTGGAGCGTCCACTTCTTTGCTGAAACCAAGAAGAATCCCGTCTGCGTCCGAGGTTATTTCCATGGGGTAGGAGAATGTAAAACCGATGCCTTCCACCTTTGTGTCCTTAAGCAAGGGAAGGGTAACATCTGCAATCGTATCGAAGAACGCTTGAGCGTTTACATGGCCGCTAGTTCCGGGCATGGGTATTTTTTTTGAACCTTCAGCGACAGCTTCACCGTTTTCGTTAAAATGCACAAGGCTTGAGCGCAGATTGGTTCCTCCTGCATCAAGCGCCAGCACTGTCTTCCCCGGCGGAAGGCGCGTAACGGGAGTGATGTATGAGGGAATCATGGCGAGGCTGGAAGGAGAACCGGCAAGGCCGCGTTCCATTTCGATTAACACCTCTCTGACTAAAGCTTGAGGGTTGTATCCGTCATAATGAAACCCGTAAAACCTCGCAAAGTCAGATAGTTCCTGCGCGTTGAATTTGCTCATAACACATTCCTCCATAAACAAATCATGGTTCGACTCGCTTTCTGTCTCTTGGAAACAGGCTTGCTTCTTTTACATTTGCAAGCCCCAATATTTTCTGCGTAAGCCTTTCACAGCCGATTGCGAAACCGCCGTGGGGCGGGCATCCGTATTTGAAAATAGAAAGGTAGCCTTCAAGGTTTTCCGCTTTGAGTCCGAACCGCGGCAGAATGTCCCGTAACTCTTCGTAGTTATCCTGCCTCCTGCCACCGGTGGTAATTTCAAGCCCGCGGAAAAGCGCGTCAAAACTCATTGTTCCCGCTGTGCCTTTTGGGTAAGTGTAAAATGGCCGGTAACGGCGCGGAAACTCGTTTACAAAAACAAGGTCTGAACCTTTTTCCCTTGCAGACCATTCGCAGATAAGGCGCTCGGCTTCGGGATTAATGTCGAATAACCGCGCAGGCTTTCCTTTGCCCGCGCTGTTACGCGCCGATTCATCATTTGCGATTTGCATCGCCTCATCGTACGAGACAATGGGAGATGCCGCCACTGCCTGCGCGGTTGGGACTGCGGCGTTCCACGCGGCAAGGTCTTCGCTGTTTTTAAGGGCGACCTGTTCAAAGATGTATGCCAACAACCCCCTTTCAAGTTCGATAAGGTCAATCTCCGATTCGATAAAACCCATTTCGATGTCAAGTGAAACATATTCGTTAAGATGGCGCGGCGTATCGTGCTTTTCCGCGCGGTAGGCGGGGGCGACTTCAAATACCCGCTCAAGACCTGCAGCAACCATTGTCTGCTTGTATGCCTGCGGCGATTGGGCAAGGCAGAGTTTTCGATCAAAGTACTCAACCTCGAAAAGGCCTGCGCCGCCTTCGGTCGCGCTGTTCACCAGCTTGCTGCTCTTGATTTCGGTAAAATCTTTGCCGCGCAGGTAGGCGGAAAACGCTTCGATAATCGTTGATTGTACCTTAAAAATCGAGCGTATCTTCGGATTGCGAAGGGAGAGGGAGCGGTTGTCCAAAATTGCCTCAAGCCCGATCTTGGAAACATCGGCGTTTACCTGAAAAGGAAGGTCGGCTCCGGCGCGGCTTAACACTTCAAGAGACGATACGCGGATTTCCGCGCCGCCGGGCGCTTTTTCATTGAGCGCGGGAAACCCCTTTACCCTCACCACTGTTTCAAGGTTAAGATCAGGCTTTTCATTCAATACAAGCTGCATGACGCCTGAGCGGTCGCGGAGGATAACGAAGTTTACTCCCCCCATGTCCCGTATCCGGTGCACCCAGCCCAGGGCTTCAATTTCGGTGTCCGGGCTGGCTTTTGCAGCATTGACAAGTTCACTGGCTAGTATACGCATGGCTCATTGTAGCATGGAGCAGGGGAGCAGGGGAATGGGGAGGGATGATGCCTGTCCAACAGTATTTTTCCTGATTTTTGCAGGAAATTTACCATACCCCCTTGACACTTTTTATGATTTTTAGTATTTTTCATCATCATGAAGGGCTTAGCGCAAAGACAACCATTCCCCGGCATTGGCCAGCCTGGCATTTGTTTCCTAAAAACGCGTACCGCAACGCGGTACGAGCCGGCGGGGGATTTTAGGCTCAAAACTGACAGTAAAAAGCCGGCTTTTGGCTCTCACAGGGTAATAGACAGCCCTCACTGTGATGTGAATCGCC
>JAIRRJ010000035.1 GCA_031256035.1 Treponema sp.
AGCCATCAGCCATCAGCCATCAGCCATCAGCCATCAGCCATCAGCCATCAGCCATCAGCCATCAGCCATCAGCCATCAGCCATCAGCCAATTATACACATCTATTAAATAATCGTGTCAATACTGTTCAAAAGTTAAGTATTCCCAAATATCATTTTTCTCATTTCCCAAAGCCATGTTTGCCCATACAGGCTGCTTCCGTTGGAAGCGGATATACATTGTCGAACGGACATTAAACGTAAAAGGAGTTAATTATGAAGTGCATTCACAAACTCATCAGCATTATCGCCCTTGTTGCGGTAATAGGAATCACTGTAGCGGCTTGCGGTGGCGGCGGAGGGATCAATCCCAAATCATTGGCTAAGGAAACGGCTGCTCTGGCTGTACAATTGCAGAATGCCGAAGGAGACAAAGCCAACGCCATTATGAAAAAAATGGAGGAACTTGGCAAAAAATTTGAAAAACTGTCAGAAGCGGACAAGAAGATTTTTTACGAGGAGTCGGAACGGCTGGCTAACCAATAGCCGTAACGGAAATCAGCGGGCAGCAGATAGTTTTCTGTTTGCTATCCGCTGAAATTCATTTTGGAAATAATCCCTAACGGGTTTATATATTTTTTGCATAACACGGACAAAAGTCCGAAGGAGTTTGCGCCGCCGATGGCGGCGTTCGATAAAAATCGTCGCTCACGCGACGTAGAAAGGGGGTTTTTATGAGCGATACAGGAACGAAAGAAAAAAGGCAGTTCAGCCTTGAAGAAAAACTGGAGCATACGTATAAACGCTTGCTAACCACCTCGATTTTTTTTGGAATCGGTTGGATTGTTTTCTGCATTTTAGCCGTTCTTCTTGTACCTAGCGGATATAATGAAGGACCTACATTTTTTGTAATGTTTGTTGGAATGGCGGTTGTATCCAGTCCAATAATTGTAAGAATGTGGAACGGCGGATTCAAAGGGGCGTTTAACCTGCCCGAATATGAGGTTATAACAACCTACGAAGACGGCAGAAAAGAATCCGATCACGGCGTAGAATCGGGGCTGTCAAACCTTGCCGTCCAAATAGTTTTGTCAATCATCATGGTTATTGTAGGCTTTGCGGTAACGCTCATCTACATTGTTTTCCTTCTGATTAAATATACCGTCCTCTTTTTAAGAGTAAACGTGAAACCTTCATTTATAAAAAGCGGTTATTTTATTGTGATAATAACTGCAGCGGTATTTTTCGGAAGTATGCATATTGGAGGAGCTATCAAAGACGCAAAAGAGGCACCATTTAAAGCAGAGGAAAAAGCCAAAATGGAGAAAAGAATATCGGAACTTGCGGATGCCATACAAATCGGGCAAAAAGTAACCATAACCAACGACGCTGGCCTCAGAGATGGTAAGGGTGAAGATTATATTAAGTGGGGAACAATCAAACGGTTTAAAAAAGGCGACATTGTTACCATCAAAAGCAAGGAAATAACAGCATCACGGAATGAGCTGTACATCTATGCTGAACATGACGGCGATATTGGCTATGTCAATGTAGGTTATACAGACCTAAAGAAATAAACAGGAATAAGCGCCGCCGTTGGCGGCGTTCTAGAAATTGCATCGCTTCGTTGCGATAGTATAAAGAGGTTAAACATGAAAACAGCAAAACACGCAATCGTAATCATTGGCATTGTGGCGTTATTATTCGCCTGTGCCAGCGCACCCAAAGGAGCGGACGAACTTGACGCCGCAATACGTGAAGCGTCAGACTATCTGAACGGCAGAATTCCCAAAGGAAACAAAGTCGCTTTCATCAACATCAGCGGAGGATACCCCGATCTTGCGAACTACATTTTGAGCGATCTGTCAAAGCACGGAGTCAATGACGGCGTATTTTCGGTAGTGGATCGGGCGCAGCTTGACGCAGTAAGAGCGGAATTAAACTTTAATATGTCAGGCGAAGTCAGCGACCAGTCGGCACAGGCAATCGGGCAAATGCTCGGAGCGCAGACCATTGTTTCAGGATCGGTACAGCAGATTGGAACATCATACCGCCTTGATATAAAAGCAATAGAAGTGCAGACCGCCAGCGTACAGTGACAGTGGAACCGAAACATTCCAAACGGCGCAACCATAGCGGCATTGACGAAAAACTCAAGCGGCGGAACGGCAACCGCAAGCGGCGGCAAGACAGCAACAGGAACAACAAGCGGAGGGCAGACGGCAGCAGCAACAGCACTCAAAAACGGAACATATACTTTCTTTCCACGACCACGGGCTGTGCAGGGAGGAACGGATAAAAATTCTTATGTGGTTAAAATTGTAGCACGAGGCGGATTTTTCAATGTCTATTTATCATCTGATGCGGTAAGTAAAAATAGTGATTTTTACGATTTTAACACCAGTAGTTGGCAAGGACCAAACGGTTGGGGTAAATCAAGCGGTGTAAAAATAATTCTTCAGGACATTGACAACCCTAGGCGTGTTTATGAGTATACTAAGACTGAAGATGGACAGGGTGAAGACAGTAATCTTGTGATAATTACCTTCGAAAAGGTAACAACAGGAAAACGATTCAGCCTTACAGGTGAGTATGACCCTCCACCATTTGTCTTTGAAGAAATTGATTTGGGCAACGCCGAATATGAGCCGTAACGGAAAACTAATTAAGCACACAGGCTTGCGGAGTAAAGGAACAGGGAGGAATTTCCCGAATGATTTCACACAAAGACACAGGGGAAGATAAGCTCACAAAGGGAAGACGAGGCAGGTGGTAATTTTACTTTCATCTTTCCTTTGTGTTCTTTATAAAACTTTGTGCCTTTGTGTGAGGTCTTTTTCGGGTAATTGCGCTGCCGCAGGTTCGATTGCGGTGAACAGTGAGTTGACAGTACCTATACTACAGCGGCTATTTTTTCTCCGACCAGTTCACTGATAATTTGGGCAGGGGTTTTACGGGTTGCCAGTGCGCGGGTCATTATATAATCAGCAGCAGTAGGGTTTAGAACATTGAGCAGCTCGCGCTGGCGGATAAAAATATCCGGTTTACTGAAATCAACCTTCGGTGTAGTTTGGGTCAGTTCCTCGTCCAAAGCATCCGCTTCTTCTTCAGTCATATACGCCATTATTTTCTCCTATATCGTGCGGCTGCATAGCCGCACAGTTAAATCGGACATGAAACGGAGTTTCATGATTTCTCCTATATAAGGTGATGTATATCACGCGGCAGAAATTCTTTTCTGCATTTCATTGCATGGAATACATTCACCCGCTCGTCATCAATACGGTTATATAAAACTTCGATGGGGTTGCCATGCGTATTAAAGCCTATGAGCAAATATTTGTTTTCATAGTCTTCCAAAAGACCGTTCCGAATAGGATGCAGGAATGCCCATTCAATATCGGCTTTAGTAAAGCCGTGTTTGAAGGCGGATTGATTGTAGATTATGCCGAATTCATGCGCCGCATCCATATGTTAAGCATAGCCTCTGCTTGAAAATTCAGCAAGGGTGGTTTCGTTGGAGCAGCAGTCGCTGGTGTAGTCGCCTGTCACCCTGTAACTAAAAGTTGCTAAATGTGTATAATTTATAATGATGAAAAAACGGCTCTTTCCGGCTTTGCTCGTGGTTTTGCTTGCGCTTGTAACCCCTATTGTAATCGCTGCCTGCTCAGGTAAAAAAACAAAGTCGGCTTCTTATGAATTTACCGCCGTGCGCCGCGGTACGGTGGAACGCACCGTTACTTCCAGCGGTACAATCAACCCTGTGTCCACAGTCAACGTATTGCCGCGCATGAGCGGCAAGGTTGAAAATATTTATGTCGATTATAATGATACGGTCAGCAAAGGGGACATTCTAGCGGAACTCAATACCGATATGCTCAGGCTCAAACGGGAGCAGCAGAACGCGGCAGTGATAAAGGCGCGGGCTTCCTATGAATTGCAGCGGATTAACTACAGCAATCAGGAAACCCTTGCGGAGAAGAATCTCATTTCCGAATATGAACTTAAGACCAGCAAAACTAACATGGACAATCAGGCGGCGGACCTTGCCGTTGCCGAGGCAAATCTTAAAGTCATCGAAACCGAAATAAATCAGTATGCCTTCATTACTTCTCCCATTGACGGCATTGTGCTTGACAAGCAGATCAACGAGGGTGATTCGGTGGTTGACAGCTCAAGCAACAATACGTACAGCATTTTTACTTTGGCGGAGAACCTCAAGGAAATGCAAATTGAAGCAGGGGTGGGCGAGCTTGACGTGACTT
>JAIRRJ010000064.1 GCA_031256035.1 Treponema sp.
GTGTACGCAATTCCGCAAGCATCTGCGCCTTGCTGGAAAATTCTTTTTTCATGTTCTTCCTCCTCTGGCTTCCAGGGCGCGCGCCTTGACCGCCGCTTTTTCAAAACTTAGCGTAATTAAAACAAATATAAGAGTTTTTATCTTAGCCAGCCCCTGTTTGCCGCCCCGCGCTTTCCATGCGAGGTTAATGCTTGTCCAGTTTGCAAAGATTTCAGGAATGAAACTCAGGAACAGGGAAATTGTTTGTGCCAGGCGGGATTGTTGCGCTATTTGTTCTCCCGTTTTGCAACGCAGTTTTCCGCGCAACAGGGATAATACGCGCCTGATGAATAACTCTATTGCGCATAACCCATCCCTCAATTCAACAGAACTTGTAGTGCGGAATAACAGTGCGGATAATTGCACAATTAACGCAAGGCGCAGGCTGATGCGCAGAAAATCGGGACGTGGGATGAATAACGCTGTCAGTGTTTCCCGTTCAAACAGGTTTGAGAAAACAGAAAGCCCGTACATGAGCGCCGCGTAAAAAACAGCCGGTTTAATATCGGTTAATTGTTCGCGTAACGTAAAGCCGCATAAAAACGCCGTAAGGATCGCCGTAATAATCCCTGCGCCAAGCCAAAATGACGGCAGGGACATACAAAATACGGAAAGCGGCAATAGCAGAAACAGTTTTAACATTGCAGGCAGCCTGTGAAGAGGCCCCTTTATTGTTTTATATCGGAATACCGCACTCATTGCCATAACAGGTCTTCCAATTTTTGCGCCGGATTGCGCAGAGGGTGATGAATGCCCCATGCTTCAAGATCGCGGGAAAGCGCACCGGAGGCATCTCCGTCAAAAACTTTCTTCCCTTCGCACAGTACGATAACACGATCCGCAAGCGCCGTACATTTTTCAAGTTCGTGGGTTAAGATGATGACGGTCTTGCCGTCTGCATGGAGTTTTTTTACAAGCCGGTTCACCTGCACAACGCCGGGATAATCCATATTTGCGTAAGGTTCGTCAAAAATGATAATTTCAACGCCCATTGCCAAAACTCCGGCAACAGCAAGCCGCCGCTTTTCTCCGCCGGAAAGCGAACGGGCGGGAAAATCAGCCCTGTCCGCAAGGCCGGTATCTCCAAGGGCATCCTTTACGCGCATTTTTACTTCGTCTTTTGAAAGCCCAAGATTGCGCGCGCCGAAAGCGGCATCTTCCGCCGGAGTTTCACCTAATATTTGCGCATCCGGCTCCTGAAACACCAGTCCCACTGTGGCGGCTGTTTTAACAGTGCCGCTTGAAGGGGCCTCAAGCCCCGCGATAATGGACATCAACAGGCTTTTCCCGGAACCGTTCGCCCCGGCAATGAGAGTGCAGCTTCCGCTTTCCAGAGTGAACGATATATCATTGAGCGCGTAAAAATAGCCGTCCCTGATCCGCTCACTCTGCGTGTGTTCTTCATTGTTTACGGGAAAGCGCTTGCTGATATTGACCAGCGTAACGGCTTCGTTTTTGCTCGCGATTGTTGTCATCATTTTTCACCGTTACCCGAATCGGGATTTATGTATCGCGCTGCAACCGGGCGCAGTTTCAGCGCAAGCGGGATACTGACAATGAATTTTATTGAATCGCCGATGATGAACGGGACAACACCCGCAAACAGCGCGGCTCTGAACGACATTGAATTAAGGCGCATCATGTAAAGCGCGCCGCACAGGACAATGAGGGCGAAGCCCAGAAAAGAGGCTATGCCCACGCGGAACAGAATAGAAGGGCTGGTTTTCTTTTCATTGATTGTTGGCAGCCCGCAAACAAGCCCCGCGGCAAGGCTTCCCGCAAAGTAACCGGCAAGGTATCCGCCAAGGGGAGTGAGAAAAACCCCCGGCCCACCGGGAATGACGAACACCGGTATTCCCGCAATGCCTGCCGTAAGAAAAATCAGGACTGCAATTCCGCCGTAAAATCCTCCGAGAACAGTCCCCGCCAGAACCACAAAAAGATTTTTTAGCACTATGGGTATTCCGCCGGGCAGGGGTACAATAAAATATCCTGATACCGCAATTAAAGCGGCAAAAACAGCGGCGAAAGTATAGCGGATATGTATTGTTTTTGAAGCCGTGTTCAGTTAACCCCTCTCCCATTTATGGTTAACATAATATAAGAGAATTGTCAATATGCTTTTCCTTGCTCTACCACTTCCCTCAATTCCAATTTTTTGCTATCTTAATATATAAAGAGGAGCAAAATGATTAGAGGCGGAGATATTGTAAGAGGTTCGTGCCTGCTGCAAAAGGGGCAGCCCTATATTGTTGTAGAGAGGGAATTCCATAATCCGGGGAAGGGGACTGCCGTTGCCCGGATAAAAATGAAAAGCATCAAGGATGGTTCGGTTTTGAGCCTGACCATTCCCACCCAGCAGGAAGTTGAAGACGCGCAGGTTGATCTGCGCCGTTCCCAGTATCAGTATACGGATCAGGATAGCTACCATTTTATGGACAATGAATCGTTTGAACAGTATGAAGTACCTATTACCGAGCATCCCGATAAAAAGTTCTACCTGAAAGAAAGCGATAACTACGATCTGACTATCTGGGAAGGGAAAGTAATTGACATCGGGGTTCCGTACAAGGTTGTTTTTACTGTGGCTGAAAGTGAAAATTATATAAAAGGCGACACAGTTTCAGGGGCGACAAAGCCCATTGTAACCGAAACAGGATTGACGGTGAGGGTTCCGCTTTTCATAAAGCAGGGTGAAAAGATTCTGGTTAACACCGAAACCAATGAATATGTTGAACGTGTAAATTCTTAAAGCAAGAGGTATTTCTCATGATTGTCAAAGCTATTTTATTACTGGTGTTTTTTGCGGTAACGGTTTTTGTGGGCTTCTATTTCAGAAAGAGAGCCGCAAGCGTTAATGATTTTGTTTTGGGCGGGAGGGAGGTCGGCCCGTGGCTTACCGCTTTCGCCTACGGGACATCGTATTTTTCGGCGGTCATTTTTGTCGGATACGCCGGACAGTTCGGCTGGAGATTCGGAACGGCTGCGACATGGGTAGGGCTTGGCAACGCCTTCCTCGGATCGCTCTTGCCGTGGGTGATACTCGGCCGCCGCACACGGGTTATGACGCATCATCTGAAAAGCGCCACAATGCCGGAATTTTTCGGTTCGCGGTTTAATTCGACAGCGTTAAAAATCGGGGCGGCAATCATCATTTTCATTTTCCTTATCCCGTACACGGCATCGCTGTACAACGGGCTTTCGCGTCTTTTCGCGATGGCATTCGGAATAGATTTTATTTACTGCATAATCGGGATGGCGGTTCTTACCGCGATATACGTTGTCGCCGGCGGCTATTTCGCAACCGCGGTAAACGACTTTATTCAGGGCATAATAATGCTTGTCGGAATTGTAGCCGTCATCGGCACAGTGTTTAATGATAACGGCGGTTTCATGGCGGCAATTGACTCCCTTGCCCGCATAAATGAAGTCAATGCGCAGGGAGTCGTAACATCATCGCCCGGCGTATTCACGTCATTCTTCGGGCCTGATCCTTTGAGCTTACTCGGAGTCGTTTTGTTGACATCGCTTGGAACATGGGGACTGCCCCAGATGGTTTCCAAGTTCTATGCCATCAAATCCGAAAAAGCCATCTCGAAAGGCGCGGCAATATCTACGTTCTTCGCGGTCATCATAGCGGGCGGATGTTATTTTCTGGGCAGCTTCGGACGGCTGTACGGCAATGTCGTTGAAAGAAACGCATCGGGCGCGGTTGTATTCGATTCGATAATCCCCAAGATACTTGAAAGATTTCCCGATGCGCTCATCGGACTTGTTGTGCTTTTGGTTCTGTCAGCTTCGATGTCCACGCTTTCGGCGCTCGTCATGGCATCGTCCTCCACACTTACGCTGGATTTTCTGAAAGGACACATCATTAAAAAGATGAGCGATAAAAAACAGCTTTACATTATCCGCGCATTGATAATTTTATTCATCATTGTTTCGGTTATCATTGCGGTTTTGCAGTATAAAAAAGGCGTAATGTTCATTGCGCAGCTTATGGGCGTTTCATGGGGAGCGCTCGCCGGATCGTTCCTTGCCCCGTTCATTTACGGCTTGTACTGGAAACGCGCAACAAAAATATCCGTGTGGTGCAGCTTTGCGTTCAGCACAACCCTGATGACTCTCAATATCTTTTTCAGAAGCTCCTTCCCGGCGCTTTTACAGTCGCCGATCAATGCCGGAGCCTTTGCCATGCTCGCCGGGCTTGTGATTGTGCCAACAGTAACCATGCTTTCAAAAAAGCCGGACAAAGCAACAGTGGAGCATTGTTTTTCCTGTTATGAAGAAAAGATTAGCGTCAAGATTAAGGACGATCTGGGGAATTGATGCCCAGGAGAATTTCACCACGAACCACACTAACCATCACGAACTTTTACTCCGGAATCTTTCGTTGTTCGTGTTGGTTCGTGGTTAAAAAATCTTTTTGAGATATGCGATATAATGAGGAATGAACAATGAGCAATGAAAAATTAGCGCTGTTAGGCGATGAAGCTGTTGCGTTAGGCGCAATTCACGCCGGAGTAAGCGCGTCTTACGGCTATCCCGGCACTCCGTCAACAGAAATACTGGAATACCTCATCGCGCAATACGAGAAAGGCGGCCCTGTAGCGCGCTGGTGTTCAAATGAAAAAACAGCCCTTGAAGCGGCGCTGGGAGTTTCATTCGCAGGGCGGCGGTCTATCGTTACCATGAAACATGTCGGGCTTAATGTTGCCGCCGATGCCTTTATCAACGCCGCGCTGTTGGGGATAAAGGGCGGGCTTGTTATCGCCGTGGCGGATGATCCCGGGATGCACAGTTCCCAGAACGAGCAGGACTCCCGCTTTTACGCAAACTTCGCAATGGTTCCATGCCTTGAACCGCGCAATCAACAGGAAGCCTACGACATGACGCGGGAAGCGTTTGATGTTTCGGAGCGTTTTCATGTCCCGGTACTCCTGCGCCTTGTTACGCGCCTGTCCCATGCCCGCGCCGCGGTTAAGCCGGAAAAAGCACGGGGGCAAAATCCCGTTTCCAAAACCACAGAAAAAAACCTGTGGATGCTGCTTCCGGCATTTGCGAGGAAAAATTATGCGGCGCTCATCGAAAAACAAAAAGAGCTGGAAGAATGGTCGTTCCGTCATCCGGTGAACAAATTTGATGGCAGTGAAAAAGACATGGCAATTATCACATCCGGGCTTGGCGGCAATTATTTTGAAGAAAATCTCGATGATTTTACTGCTATGCGGAAAAAGCAGGGCAAAAAAGCCCCGCTTCACCTGCACATCGGCGCGTACCCTCTGCCCGAGAAAAAAATCCGCAAACTCTTAGGCGCCGTCGGCGATGCCGTAGACGAAGTGCTTGTTATCGAGGAAGGCCAGCCGTTTATCACACAAAAGCTTTTCGGCATTGTCTCAGATTTCAGCGTAAAGCCTGTTGTGCAATGCGGCGAGCTTGACCCGGACAATGTGCGCGAGGCTTTGGGATTGCCGCCGAGGAAGGGCATCAGTATCAGCACAGGAGAACTCCCGCCCCGTCCGCCTCAGCTCTGCCAGGGCTGCCCTCATGCCGACAGCTACGACGCAATCAAAAAAGCTGTCACAGAAATCGATCCCCGCCCCGGCCATCCCGATGTGGGAATAAACTCGGACATCGGCTGTTATTCTCTTGGAGCCGCTCCCCCGTGGTCAGTCCCCGAAAGCATTGTCTGCATGGGCGCATCTGTCGGCATGGCAAAGGGCGCCGCTGATGCCGGTCTTAAACACTGCATAGCCGTCATAGGCGATTCAACTTTTTTACATTCAGGCATTACTTCTCTTTTGGATGCTGTAGCGGCGGACACTCCCATGACCGTCATCATCCTTGATAATTCAATAGTCGCGATGACCGGCTGCCAGCCAACCATTGTGCCATCGGAAAACCTTGCCAAACTTATACTTGGCTGCGGTGTAAAGCCCGAACACCTGCTGGAACTGGAAGCAAAAAAGCAAATTGTCGAAGAAAACGCCGCTAAACTGAAAAAAGAAATCGAATACCGCGGGCTTTCGGTAGTGATTTTTAAGCGCGAATGTCTGGAAGCGTTTAGAAAGAAACGTTAATTAAAGATAGACATCGCCGTTTCTGTGCTATAATGATTTTATGATAAAGAAACATTACAGCAAAATAATGCTAATTATGATCGCCGTATTTACCGTATTATTCGCCGGTTCTTCTTCCTGCGCTTCCGTTTCTGACAGGGATATTCAAAAAGACGATCCCGGTTCCAATGAGGCAATAAACAAACCGCTCATTGACACGGCAGCCGGCAGGATTGTCCGGGAAATGAGGGTTGGCTGGAATTTGGGGAATACGCTTGATGCTGTCGGAGACTGGGTAAACAGCAGCACTCCGGTTAACGGCCTTGAAACAATGTGGGTCAAGGAGGTTACCACCAGGAAGACCATTGACGCATTAAAAAACGCGGGCTTTAATTCAATCAGAATCCCTGTTTCGTGGTCGAAGTGCATTGATAACAACAATATCATCCGCACGGATTGGATGAACAGGGTGATTGAGATTGTAAATTATGCAGTTGAAAACGATATGTACATCCTCCTTAACTCCCACCATGACGAAGAAATCTTCAAGTTCATGGATAAGGATATGGCGGCATCATTGCCCAAGTTTATAAAAATATGGGAACAGATTGCCGAGGCTTTTAAGGATTATGATGAAAAGCTGGTTTTCGAAGCATTGAACGAACCGCGAACCAAAAAAAGCGCCAATGAATGGCAGGGCGGCACCAAGCAGGAACGCGACAATCTGAACAAATATTATCAGGCTTTTGTCGATACGGTGCGTGCTACTGGCGGCAATAACAGCAAACGGATATTGATGATAAATACCTACGCCGCCTCGGCTGAAATGGCTGCTATAAACGGCCTTGCAATCCCAAGTGATACCGTGGAAAACAGTATCATTGTTTCAGTTCACTCATACTCGCCCTACAATTTCGCTCTGAACACAAACAAGGCGTTTAATAAATGGAGCGGAAGCGGCGCGGATAAATCGGATATAACTAACGGGATTGACCGCGCCTATAAAAAGTTTGTGGAAAACGGCATCCCCGTCATAATCGGTGAATTCGGCGCTATGAACAAAAACAACGAAGAAACAAGGGCGAAATGGGCGTAATTTTATGTAAAATACGCCTGTAATAAAGGCATACCATGTTTCTGGTGGGACAACGGCGCAACAACCGGCAATGGCGAATTATTCGGCCTGCTCAACAGGAGCAACAATACCTTTGTATACCCGAAAATTGTCGAGGGGCTGATGAAAGGGACTGCTTATTAAGCACAGGAGGTATTTATGAACAAGAAACTGAATACGCTGATTTTGGCTGCCGCATTAACGGTAATGTTTACCTCTATTTCTTCATGCGAGATTGATGCTGATGATATAGAACATAAACCGTTCGTTGAAACGGCAGCCGGTGAACTTGTCAGTGGAATGAGGGTCGGCTGGAATTTGGGCAATACGCTTGACGCTGTCGGAGACTGGGTAAACAGCAGCACTTCGGTTAAAAACCTTGAAACAATGTGGGTCAAGGATGTTACCAGCCAGAAAAATATCGACACCCTGAAAAAAGCCGGTTTCAACGCAATCAGAATCCCCGTTTCGTGGTCGAAATGCGTTGATAAAAATTATAACATCCGCTCCGGCTGGATGGAGAGGGTGAAAGAAATTGCCAATTACGCAGTCAGAAACGATATGTACATCCTTCTTAACACCCACCATGACGAAGATATATTCAAGTTCATGGATAAGGACATGGCGAAATCATTGCCCGCGTTCAGGAAAATATGGGAACAGATTGCCGTGGCTTTTAATGATTATGATGAAAGGCTGATCTTTGAAGCGCTGAACGAGCCGCGAACAAAATACAGCGCAAATGAATGGAGCGGCGGCACATCAGAAGAACATAGAAACCTGAATAGATATTATCAGGCTTTCGTAGACACGGTGCGGGCAACAGGCGGCAATAACAGCAAACGGGTATTGATGATAAATACCTACGCCGCTTCAGCCGAAGCTGCTGCGATGAACGGACTTGCAATTCCGGATGACAGTGCAGAAGATAAAATCATTGTTTCCTTTCACTCATACTCGCCCTACAATTTCGCTTTAAGGACCGGTTCGGGCAGTAAAAAAGAATGGAGCGGAAGCGGATCGGATGTAACGGACATTACAAACGGGATTGACCGCGCTTATAATGCCTTTGTAAAAAACGGCATACCTGTTGTCATCGGTGAATTCGGCGCTATGAACAGAAATAACGAAGAAACAAGGGCAAAATGGGCGGAATTTTATGTAAAATACGCCCGCAGCAAAGAAATGCCCTGTTTCTGGTGGGACAACGGCGCAACCAGCGGCAGCGGTGAATTATTCGGCCTGCTCGACAGGAGCAACAATACTTTTGTATACCCGAAAATTGTCGATGGGTTGATGAAAGGGACTAAATAATGGTTGACACCGCCGTTTTTGTGATATAATGGTTCCATAGAATTCACAGGAGGTTTTTATGAAAAAGAAACTGTTCAGCAAAACCATGCTGATTTTTGTCGTATTTGCTTTAGTATTTGCTTTTGCATTTGCCGGTTTTTCTTCATGCAATCCCGATACCGGTAATGGCATAGAAAAAGACGATCTCGATGATGATGTTGATTACCCTGATTATGACAATGTAACAATAAAACCGTTCACAGAGACGACAGCCACCGCCCTTGTCAATAAAATGACAGTCGGCTGGAATTTGGGAAATACGCTGGATGCTGGTTACCCAACTTGGCTTAGTAATCCTACTCTTACCCAGATAGAAACAGCTTGGGTCAGTCATAAAACCAACAAAGCCAATATTGACGCATTAAAAACCGCCGGCTTTAACGCAATCAGAATCCCCGTTTCGTGGCATAAGTGTGTTGATAATGAATATAAAATCCGCAAGGACTGGATGGACAGGGTAACAGAAATTGTCGGTTATGCAGTAAGTAATGATATGTACATCATTCTTAATACCCACCATGACGAGGATATCTTCAAGTTCATGGATAAGGACATGGCAAAATCATTGCCGGCGTTTAAAAGAATATGGAAGCAAATCGCTCTGGCTTTCAGGGGTCATGATGAAAAACTGATTTTCGAAGCGTTGAATGAACCGCGAACAAAAGGCAGCTCAAATGAATGGGGCGGCGGCACACCAGAAGAACATAAAAACCTGAATAAATATTATCAGGCTTTCGTAGACACGGTGCGGGCAACAGGCGACAATAATAAAAAGCGGATATTGATGGTAAACACTTATGCCGCTTCCGCCGATGATGCAGCGATAAAGGGCCTTACAATTCCGACTGACAGCGCGAAGAACTGCATTATTGTTTCTATTCACTCATATTCGCCTTACAATTTTGCTTTGAACACTAACGCTGCGTACAATACATGGAACGAAAGCGGCTCGAACAAAACAGATATTACCAGCGGGATTGATCGCGCTCATACTGCCTTTACATCAGGCAAGGGTATCCCCGTCATAATCGGCGAATTCGGCGCCATGAACAAGAATAATGATGATGCAAGGGCGTTATGGGCTGAATTCTATGTAAAGCATGCCAAGACCAAGGGAATGCCCTGTTTCTGGTGGGACAATGCTCATTTTACCGGCGATGGCGAAAAATTCGGCCTGCTTAACAGAACCAACAATTCATTTACATACCCGAAAATTGTTGAAGGGCTGATGGATGGGCTAAAATAAATCTTATTTGACGGTTATCAATAACCCCGCCCTTAGTGCGGGGTTATTGTTTGTGCAGGAGCTATGAAAAATGTTGACTGACACCTTCTTCCGCCAATTGCCGGTTTTGATACCGGTTTCTGTTTTGATATTTACGGTCAATTGCATCCTTTTGTGGAAAGTAGTCCGGCTCTCCCAGACAAAGCCGGAAACCTTGTTTAAGAGCTGGAAAGATTTTGTCCCGGTTTCTGTTTTTTCCCTTTTTCAATCCTTCTTTTCTTTCCTGGGCGTTCCTGTTTTTGCCGGCGGGTCAGTCTTTTTTTCCGGAATCAAAAACATATCAACAAATAAACTTCCCGGCACATTAAACGCTTCAGCCGCCGTTCCGACCGCGGTTCTGGCGCTGGTGATCATCACCCGCTATGAAATGGATCCGCTGACGCTGGTTGTCGCAGTGATAACGCAGGTAACAGGGGCGGTGCTTACCCCGCAGTTAGTTTCAAAAATACAGCCAAAAACAATCAAAAGGCTGTTGGCATTGGGGGTGGTTATTGCCGGTATACGGTTATTGCTGGTGCCTGACTTCTACATTTCCGGAGATTTTGAGATTGGGCTTCGCGGATACAAACTGGTAATTTTCGGACTGTTGAGCGTGATTTACGGCGCTCTGAATAATTTCGGAATAGGTTCATTTATTCTGACCGGAGTTACAGCCTACATTCTCGGTCTTAACATCGCAGCTACAGTGCCTGTTATGGTCTGCGCGGCGGCGATTTCCATGCCGTTGGCAGGCATACGATTCATCAAATTGGGGCTGGTATCAAGTTCGGTAACTCTTATTTCCTCTGTTGCGGGAGCCACCGGAGTTTGGGTTGCGGCGTATTTCTTTGAAACCACAGTCATGGATTTTCGTATTCTGGGCGCGGTGTTTGTATTATGCGCAATTGCGATGCTTACAGGCTTTTGGTGGAAGAAAAACCGGCAGCCTCTTGATATTGTTGACCCCGGCATAAGGATATCGGTTGTTGGCATTTATATGCCGCTGATTACGGGCATCATGATAGGCTCGGAATTCATATATGCTTCGTATACCGGATTGAGCCGTTTATATGACGCCATCATCAGGCAGGGAGCGGATGCGTCAGTTTATGTAAAAGAATTTATTGCATATTACGGTTCGTCTGTTTTCCTTATTTTGTTTTTTATATCATTGGTGGTCATAGCTCTTTTCGGGGTATTGGTAACGGAAATAAGCGACCACGATAAAACAAAAGTAAAAAGTTTAACCGATCCGCTCACCGGCCTTGCGAACAGGCGGGCGTTTAACGACCGGCTTAACGAAGAATGGAACAGGCTGATGCGCGTACAGGCGCCTGTGTCCCTCCTGATGCTGGACATTGACCACTTTAAGAATTACAACGACACCTACGGGCATCCGCAGGGAGACGAATTGTTAAAATCTTTGGCAGGCGTTGCCAGAGGTTCCGCGCGCCGCGCAAACGACATTGCCGCCCGCCTTGGCGGTGAAGAATTCGGAATTTTACTGCCGGGATGTTCCCTCGAAAATGCCATCAATTTAGCTGAGGACTTACGGGCAAAAATAGAACAGATGAGAGTGCCATTGCTTGACGGCGGAGAGCCTGCCGTAACTACGGCAAGCATAGGAGTCGCGGCAGTTGTTCCGGCTTACGGCAATTCCTATGATACGCTGATCAAAGCGGCGGATTCCCTGCTTTACCATGCAAAACAAAGCGGCAGAAACAAAGTTTGCAGCTGAGCACCCTGCTCCGCAGACATGACGCTGCCTGCCAAGCTGTCTATTCATGTCTTTTGCAGGGTAATTGAACAATAACCAAAAAGTACCCTAAAATATAAATGACGTTGGTTATTTTATGGAAGAGCTGCAATCGACAGAATTACTTGATCGCGAAATCCTTGAGGACGCCAGAAAAAAAGTCCTGCGTATTTTAAAAACCACCGATGACGCCATAAAAGCGCAAACAGCTGAATGGAAAGAAAAAACCAGCGCAAGCATTAATGACCTTGAGAAAAAATACGGTGAACATTGCAAAAATGCAGCAGTTGAAATAATGGCGAGGCTGCCGATAGACAAACGCCGCGCAAAAGCGGAAAAAATAGAATCCCTGCTAAAGTCCGCAGTTGAATCATGGTATGCAGGCGTGAGCCGCGCGAAGATTCTTGATTTTCTTTCAAAGGAACTTGCAGAACGTTTTTCACACTGTGAAGAAAAATCTTGCAAAGAAAAAGTGCGCGCCGTAACGAGCGGGCTTGATCAAAAAGAGGCGGAAAATATATTAAAATCCATTAACGCAGACTGCATTATCGAGGATGTTCCAGCCGCGCACATCTACCCTTCAATTATGCTTGAAACAGGAGAAGCGCGTATTGTTGCTTCCATGCAAAAGACGATAGATTTTCTCCTTCAGGAAAAACGCGCGGAATTGGCTGAAGCTCTCCTGGGGCGCGCTTTTTTGGAGGATGAATAATGGGGCTGGTACGGCGAATTTCAGGCCCAATTATCCGCGCCGCAGGTTTGGGGGGCGCGGGGCTTTTTGATCTTGTTGAGGTCGGCGAAAAACGGATAATCGGCGAGATTGTGCGGTTGGAAAACGATGAAGCTGTGATCCAGGTTTACGAAGACAACACAGGTCTAAAAGCCGGAAGCCCCGCCCGTTCTACTGGCCGCCCCCTTTCCGCCCTGCTCGGCCCCGGACTCATGGGGACGATCTATGACGGAATACAGCGCCCGCTTGAACTGCTTTTTGAACAAGACGGGGCATTTATGATCCCCGGCGGCAGGGGAAACCCTCTCGATCAAAATAAAAAATGGCATTTTGTTCCCGACCCTGCGTTAGCTGAAAAAATCGCCGCCGGTAAAAACGTTCCGGCTGCAGGCGGGCTTGTTTTGGGTACTGTAAAGGAAACCGAAAGCATCACTTGCAAGATCATGGTTCCGCCGAATGTAAAAGGCGGACATCTTGCCAGCCTTGCGTGTGAAGGCGACTACACGGTAAATGAAATTGCGGCAAAAACCAGCATGGGCGAAGAAATACCCATCGCCCAATGGTGGCCGGTGCGCCTGCCCCGCCCCATAGCAGGCAGGCTGTCGCCGGATCAGCCCCTCATAACAGGCGAGCGGGTAATCGATATTTTTTTCCCGATTTCGCGCGGAGGCACGGCGGCAATCCCCGGCGGCTTTGGCACGGGAAAAACAATGACACAGCACGCAGTCGCAAAATGGTGCGATGCGGATGTAATCATCTACATCGGCTGTGGGGAACGCGGCAACGAGATGACAGACGTATTGTCAGAGTTCCCCCAGCTTCTTGACCCCCGCACCGGACGCAGCCTTATGGAAAGGACTCTGCTCATTGCCAACACTTCAAATATGCCCGTAGCCGCACGGGAAGTGTCAATTTATACCGGCGTAACCCTTGCGGAATTCTACCGCGACATGGGGTATAACGTGGCAATCATGGCGGACTCAACAAGCCGCTGGGCTGAAGCATTGCGGGAACTTTCAGGCCGCATGGAAGAAATGCCCGCCGAAGAGGGATTCCCCGCCTACCTTCCAACGCGGCTTGCAGAATTCTACGAACGTGCCGGCAGGGTGCGTACTCTTTCAGGAAGCGAAGGTTCGGTTTCAATAATCGGCGCGGTCTCTCCTCCCGGCGGCGACTTTTCAGAGCCTGTTACCCAGCACACAAAACGTTTTATCCGCTGTTTCTGGGCATTGGACAGAGACCTTGCAAACGCCAGGCATTACCCTGCGATAAGCTGGATCGACAGCTATTCCGAATACGCCGAAGAAGTGCAGCCATGGTGGGAACGGGTAAACCCAAACTGGGCAGAAGCCCGCAGGCAGTGCATGGACTTATTAAAACAAGAACAGAGGTTAGCTGAAATTGTAAGGCTCATAGGGCCGGACGCCCTGCCCGACGAACAAAAACTGGTGCTGCTTACGGCGCAGATCATCAAAGACGGTTTTTTACAGCAAAATGCTTTTGACGAAATTGACATGTACTGCGTTCCCCAAAAACAGATACGCCTTCTGGAACTAATAATGGAATTCCACGAACGCGCCCACACCTGCATCAAACTGGGCGCCCCGCTGTCAAAAATAACGGATACCGGTCTTAAGGAAAGCGTATCCCGTCTTAAAAGCACGGTAAAAAACGATGCTCTGGGCGGGTTTAACGCTTTTGAAGGAAAAATGCGTTATACGCTTGATGAGCTGGAACGAAATTACCGTACAAAAGAAACATTATAAACTTATGGTTCGTCCGCTATTGTCCGATTGATACACCGCTTCGATTATCCGGGTCATCAACACCGCATCATCCGGCCCCAAATATTCGGGAGTGCCCGAACGGTTGATACAGGCTTCCACAAATTGAAGGATCGGTGAAGGCCGGGCCTCCGGCAGGGTTTTAGGACGACTGTGGTTTAATGAAAGAGCATCCATGGCTTTTGTGTTAAGCCGCAGATCTCCGCCCTGCATAAATACCGAGCCTTCGGAGCCGTAGACCTCCAGAATATCCGGCACCCCAAAGGTAATAAAAGCGGTTTCCATGGTGGCGAGAATGCCGTCTTTGAATTCCGCAAGCCCTACTGCGTTCTCATCCGAAGATGTGCCAAACGGCCGGGTGCACATCCCTGAAACTCGCTTTGGCATACCGAACAAAAAGGAAAGAATATATACCGGATGCGCTCCCAGATCCATCATGGCGCCGCCGCCTGTAAGGGATGTGTCAAACCAGTAATCAGGAAGCCAGCCATCACTTACTCCGCCGTGACTGAGACGGCATCGGGCAGCGGTTATCCGCCCCAGAGCGCCGGAATCCACCAATTGCTTCACATAGAGTATTGCCGGATTGCCCCTAAATGGCAGGCTGATTGTAAAAATGATCCCTCTCTTCTTGAATTCTTGTGCCAGAGCTTCAGCATCTGTAGTTGTAACCGCGAGAAGTTTTTCAGTGAAAATATCCTTCCCGGCTGCCGCTGCTTTGGACAAGAGAAGGGGGTGCATGGTTGTGGGGGCATTACAAATAACAGCGCTGAAATCCTTCCGGCTTATAAACGCGTCAAAATTTTCCTCAAAGTCCGCCTTCCATTCCCCAGCCGCTTCCCGGCCTTTTCCTGGATTCTCGTCCCAAAGAGCGGCAATATGAACCTTTCCGCTTTTTTGAAGTTCCTGTACATAGCCTTTTGTGTGCACATGCCAGGTACTTATTAAACCAACATTCAGCATACAGGCAGGATAGCAGCGGTCAGGCAAACCGTCAAGACGGACAGCAGTACGACAACTCGAAATAGATTTCAAAATACAGGGATTTTTGTTGTCGGAAAAAAGTGTATACTTCCCCTATGCGGCTGATAAATGCAAAAAACTTCGCTGGGAAATATGCCTCTGTGTTTTGCCTTCTCCTGTTATCCGCATGCTTCGGACGCACCGAGAGTTTACCGGCAGAGGACGCAAGCGGCGTAGAAGAAGAAATTTTTATCGCGCCTGATCCCATCCAAATCCGCGCAGCGGAAATCGTTTCATCTCTTGACGACCGTATTCTTACCGCGCAACTATTCATCTGCGCCGTTGACGGCAGGGGAAAACTCTCCGAACAAAGTAAAACTCTGCTTACCCGGTGCCCCGCAGGAGGAATGATTTTTTTTGGTTACAACCTCAATACGCCCGATGATGCCATCCGCAGCTTTATCGCCGAAATCGTATCAGCCATAAAGAATGAGGCAGACCTTGCCCCATTCGTATCCGTTGACCATGAGGGAGGCCTTGTAAACCGCCTGCGGGGCATAGCGCCTCTGCCTGCGGCGCATTCCTACTGGGAACTTGCTATGAAAGACGACAGGCAAAAGGCTCTTGATAAAATAGAAGCAGACAGTTTCCGTTCAGGGGAAATAATCAAAAGTCTTGGATTTAACTTCAATTTTGCGCCGGTAGCGGAATACCTTAACGATGACAATCGTGACTTTTTCGACAGCCGAACATACGGGCCTGATCCGTTTTTTGTTTCTGAAGCAGCCGCCGTCTTTATCCGGGGTATGGAACAGGCGGGAGTCCTGTGCGTCATTAAACATTTCCCCGGCAGCGCCGGTGAAGACCCCCACTTTTTCCGGTCTGTGCTGAAAGGGGACAGAGCCGCCCTTACAGAACTTGTTTCCCCATTTGCCTCACTTATCAAAAGCGGAACAAGAGTGGTAATGACATCCCACTCCCTCGTTCCGGCGATGGACAGCGAAATTGCAAGCCTGTCGCCTGTTATTATGAAAGACTGGCTCAGGGGGGAGCTGGGCTTCAATGGCATAATTGTCTGCGATGATTTTTCGATGGCAGCAGCAGGCAGCAAGTTAGTTGAAGAGGCAGCAGTCAGTTCCGTAGCGGCGGGAGCGGATATGGTTCTTGTCTGGCCGTCTGACATCGCACGCACCCACCATGCTTTTCTTTCCGCTCTTGAAGACGGGCGGCTGTCACGGGAGAGGCTGATGGAATCCGCACAGCGTATCATCTATGAAAAAATCAGAATGGGATTGATTGAGTCTGATGATAAAGAAGAATAATGACGCGCCTCCGCTGCAATCACGCATACTCTACAGAAACGCAGCCTGCATAGTAATCAATAAAATAAAAGGCGAAGCTGTCGAAGGCGCCGGAGAAGGGATGGGAAATCTGCCGCTGGAACTTGCTGCCATTATTAACGGAGAAGCAGTTGCCGAACAGCCAAAGGCTGTACACCGGCTTGACGTTCCCGTAACAGGCTGTGCCCTCTTTGGCCTGACAAAACCCGCGCTTGCATTTCTTTCTGCCGCCTTCGACTCTTCGGCTTGTGGTGTCGAAAAACAATACTGGGCCATTGTTGAAAAACCATTAAACAAACAGCCCGAAAGCGGAGAACTTGTTCACTGGATCAAGACGGACGCGAACAGGAACAAGTCCTATGCGCATAACGAGAACGGTCCCGGAAGGAAAGAAGCTATTCTCCGTTACAGGATAACCGGCGAAGGGCGGAACTATCTTTTTGTTACAGTCGATCTTGTTACGGGCAGGCATCACCAGATACGCGCACAATTGGCGCAAATCGGCCTTCACGTCAAAGGAGACCTGAAATACGGCGCGAAACGCAGTGAAAAAGACGGAGGCATTCGCCTTCACGCGCGCTCCCTCTCCTTCCCCGACCCGTTGAATAAGAGCGAAAAAATTACCGTTATAGCTGATCCTCCGCAGATAGATAATCTCTGGGAACAATTAACCGCAACGCAGGGTTGTCAGCCGCTTATTTCTGCCTCTGCTTTTCACTGTTCCCCATTCCCTGTATAATGCAGTTACTATGCAAAAAGCTAAAAAAACATTATGTGCGCTGATCGCACTTGCGGCAGTTATTTTTTTACTCCCGTCCTGTTCACGTGGAAACGCAGAAGCAGGAACGGCAACGGAATTGCGCTACGGTTTCACCACCGAACCTTCGACGCTTGATCCCCTAAACCCCGCTAACACAGCGGACGGCAGGAGTATCCTCTTTAACGTATTTGAGGGGCTTGTAAAACCCGACACGACAGGAAAGTTCATGTCCTGCATTGCCGAATCATGGACAATTGAACAGGGAGGGCTTGTTTACAATTTTACGCTCAGGGAAGGCGTCCTCTTCCACGACGGTTCGACTCTGGATTCCGCCGATGTTAAATTCAGCCTTGAAACAGCCGCCGAAGCGGGTTTCGACGGCCTTGAAAGGATAGAAAAAATAACAACCCCGGAAAACCGGCTAAGGGTGGAGCTAAAATCGCCGGACCCTGAATTTCTTCCGTACATGACCATTGGAATCGTAAAGGCGGGCAATGTTGATCGTGAAAAAAATGTTGCAGGGACAGGCCCCTTCTTTATTGAAAGTTATTCTGCGCAGAGAAACCTCGTACTAAAAAAGTTTGATCGTTACTGGCAGAGTGACAAACCGCATCTTGAAAAAGTAACAATTGTGTTCCTTGCGGACTATGACGCGCTGATACTGGCGCTTCGCGGGGGCGGCATTGACGGGGCAAACATAACAGGTTCCATGGCAGCTCAGCTTGACCACGAAAAATTTGAAATACTTCACAGCCTGTCGGCTTCGGTACAGCTTCTGGCGCTCAACAACGCAGCCGCCCCGCTTGACGATATCCGTGTGCGCCGGGCGATAAATTATGCTGTGGATGTTCCCGGAATTATTGACGCCGCATTTTTCGGCATGGGCAGACCGTCAGGCAGCCCGATAATCCCCGGGCTTTCCGCTTACTATGAAAATTCACTGGATTATCCTCTTGACCTTGAACTGGCGCGTTCCTTGCTTGCGGAAGCAGGCTACAACGAACAGCGCAAGCTGAAGCTGGAGATCACCGTGCCTTCAAATTACACCATGCATGTGGATACAGCCCAGGTAATCGTGAGCCAGCTTGCGAAAGCCGGAATTGACGCGTCCGTAAAACTTGTTGACTGGGCAAGCTGGCTTTCCGGCGTCTACCGCGACAGGCAGTATCAGGCGACCATCATTTCTCTGGATAGCCCGAATGTCTCACCGAGGAGTTTTCTTTCCCGTTATCGCTCCGGCAACGGCACTAACTTTATCAATTTTAAAGACGCCGCTTTTGACCGGGTTTATGATTCTTCCCTTGCCGAAACAGACGATGAAAAACGGACTTATATTTACAGGGAAGCTCAGAGGATTATTGCCGCTAACGCCGCAAGCGTTTACATACAGGATATTTTTTATCCTAAAGCCTTCAAAATCAACACTTTCGGCGGAGTGCTGAACTATCCGTTATACGTCATCGACTTTGCTTCGATTTACGGAATACAGAAGAATTGAATTTTATACTCAAGAGAAGCGCATCTGCCGTAGTAACAATGTTTCTCGTGTCGGTATTCTGCTTCCTGGCGTTCAGCGTCATCCGCGGAGACCCCGCTGTCTTTGCCGCAGGAACAGACGCTGCTCACGGGCAGCTTGAAGCGTTACGCGAAGAAATGGGACTAAACAAAAATATAATAGCGCGTTATTTTGACTGGCTGTCCAGTTTCTTTGCCGGCAATCCGGGGAATTCCCTGCGTTTCCGTGGAGAGGCAATATCGGCTCTCATAAGGACGCGCCTGCCCGTAACTTTTTCCCTCGCCCTGCTCTCTCTTTTTTTTATTGCACTGATTTCAGTGCCGGTCTCTCTTTTGACAATCAACAGGGAAGGAAACATCGTCTCCTTTGCCGAAGGAAAAGGAGGAGACCGCCTCGTGAATTTTATTACCGCTGCAGGTATCAGCGTTCCTGGTTTTTTTATGGGGCTGCTTTTTATCTGGGTCTTCGGCCTTGGCGCAAAAATCTTTGTTCCCGGCTCGTATGTTGATTACCGTGAAAACTTTTGGGGCTTTATCAGATATTTGTGTTTCCCCGCGCTGGCAATAGCAGTCCCGAATGCCGCCGTTATGATAAAATTTTTACGCGGTTCCCTGTTTCAGGAACTACAGAGCGATTATGTTCGCACCGCAAGAAGCAAGGGTGGCAGCCGCCTGTATGCCATGAGGCGCCATGCGCTAAAAAACGCGCTGGTTCCCGCAATTACAGTCCTTGGCATGATAATCGCCGAAGTGTTTTCAGGCAGCATCATCATTGAACAGGTCTTCACAATTCCGGGAGCAGGGAGGCTGCTCATTGCGGCAATCGGTTCCAGAGACTATCCATTGATTCAAACCCTGATGGTTTACATCGCCTTTATCGTGGTCTTTGCAAATACCCTTGCGGACATTGCCATTATGATCATCGATCCACGAATCAACAACCCCGCCCTGAAGGGACGGGGTATGTTGTTCTTAAAAGGTATTTGCATTCGGGGTTTAATACCTGTTTTAAGCGCCCTGAAGGGCGGGGTATTAACCCCCTCAGCACGAATAAGGCAGGGCAGGGATATATGAAAACAGGCGCTGTACTGGGGCTGGTTATAGCTGTCATGTCGCTTTTGAGTTTTTTTTGGACTCCTCATGATTGTTACAGCATGGAACCCGGCAGCCGTTTTCTTTCACCCGGGGCGCGCCATCTTTTGGGAACAGACAATTTCGGCAGGGATATTTTTTCCCGAATCATGACAGGCGGCAGGAATTCTCTGCTGCTTGCACTTTGTACGGTCGCCTGCGCGGCAACCACGGGCAGCATACTGGGGACTTTAGCTGGTTACCTTGGCGGAATAACAGAAAGGATAATCATGCGGATGACAGACACTGTCAGTTCCTTTCCGGGGATAGTTCTTGCACTTCTATTTGTCGCTGTTATGGGCAACGGACAATTCACCCTTTTTATCGCTCTTTTTGTACTTTTCATTCCCAGCTACATCCGCGTTATGCGCACAGGGGCTATGCGTTACAAAAACTCAACCTTTGTCGAAGCGGAAAAAATCCTCGGCGCAGGTAAGGCGCGGATTACCTTTGTCCATATTCTGCCAAACCTTGCCCCGCCGCTGTTGTCCGCTTCGGCGCTGGGGCTTTCCAACGCAATCCTTGCCGAAGCCGCTATGAGCTACCTTGGCATGGGCATTCAGCCGCCCGAACCTTCATGGGGACGGATGCTTTACGAGGCGCAGAATTATTTTTTCACAGCCCCTTGGGCCGCCATTGCGCCGGGAATGTGTATCATGCTGGCGGTCGTTTCTTTCCACCTGCTTGGAGACGGCATTCGCCGCCGCTTTGGGGGATAGAATGCTGGAAATAAAAAACCTGACAATCGGCATCAAAAAAGGCGGCGAATTACTGAAAGCCGTTGATAATGTCAGCTTTACAATAAAAGAGGGAGAAATCCTGGGGCTTGCGGGGGAATCAGGCTGCGGTAAAACCCTCACTACCCTTTCCATCCCAAACCTTCTGCCGCCTGCGGCAAAAATTCTGTCAGGCGAAATTGTGTATAACAACAGGCAGCTAACAACCCTTGATGAAAAAGACTTGGGCCGCATCAGGGGGAGGGAAATATCCGTCATCTTTCAAGAAGTAAGGAGCGCCCTCAATCCGCTTTTGAAAGCAGGTGATCAGATAACGGAAACGCTGGAACTTTCAGGCAGCAGGGACATAAAGAAGAACAAAGCCGCGGCGCTTCAATTGCTTGAAAAGCTAGGGTTTGACGACCATGAAAAGATTTTCAACGCCTACCCTCACCAGCTTTCAGGCGGAATGTGTCAGCGGGTACTGGCAGCCGCAGCCGCAATCGGCCGTCCGCGCCTGTTGTTAGCTGACGAGCCGTCTACCGCCCTTGACACAGAAAGTCAGGATCGCATCCTCTCCCTGCTCATGGAAATGAACCGCGATTATGGCACGGGTATTCTTATCGTATCCCACGATCTTTCCATAATACAAAAATTCTGTAGCCGCTATCTAATTATGTATGCCGGAAAAATTGTCGAAGAAGGAGAAGCGCAAGCTCTCTTTTCGCCGCTTCATCCGTACACAAAGGCATTGGTGGGCGCAATTCCCGGCAGAGATAAACGCGGCAGAGAACTGGAAACCATTCCCGGTAATGTTCCGTCAATAGAAGACCGTTTTCCCGGCTGCCCCTTTGCCCCACGCTGTCAGAAAACTAAAGACCCATGCCGCACTATTTTTCCGCCTGCAACAGAATTTAACGGCGGGCGCGTACACTGTCATTTCCCTGAAACTGAGGCAGCCGATGAATGAACCCCTGCTTTCAATCCGCGATGTCTCAAATGTATATATCAGCCGCAGCATTGCCCTCTTCGGAAAAAAAGAAAGAAAACCTGTACTGCATCATATAAATCTTGAAATGCGCCGCGGCGAAATTTTAGGGCTGACTGGTAAGTCAGGCTGCGGTAAGACCACCCTTGCACGCTGCATTTTGGGGCTTATTGATTATGAGGGAGAGATTCTTTCCCCGCGCATTTTGCAACGAAGTTCCCCGCGCAACATACAGATGGTGTTTCAGGAGCCGGGCGAAAGTCTTAACCCAGCAAAAAAAATCGGCTGGCTGATGGAAGAGCCGCTTGTAATTCACCGGATTGGAAAACCGGAAGAACGCAGGTCAAAGGTTGACGAAATGCTGCGTAAAGTAGGGCTTGGCCCTTCTTTCAAAACGCGGCGGGTAAACGAACTTTCAGGCGGGCAGAAACAGAGGGTGTGCATCGCCCGCGCCCTCATTCTGGAACCAAAGCTCCTCATTGCCGACGAAGCGATAAGCTCCCTTGACGTTTCGACAGGCGCACAAATACTCAACCTGTTCCGTGAACTGCACAAAGAACTTTCCCTTAGCGTCTTTTTCATTTCGCATAACACAGATGCGGTGGAATACCTTTGCGGCAGGGTTGCGGTAATGAAGGACGGAAGGATAGAGGAATCTTGACT
>JAIRRJ010000089.1 GCA_031256035.1 Treponema sp.
AACCGTTGTATACCTAGAACGTTAGAGCAAAAATCCCCTTAAAAAGATAAAATTCCTTGACAAAATAAAAAAACCGACTGTACAATAATCCCAAGGGACGGTAAAAAATGGTAAAGACAGCGTAAAAATTACCCGTTTTTGGGTGTTTTTTGCCCAAATTACCCTAAAAAACAGCAAACGTCCTGCTAAAAATGCAGAACGTTTGTCAAAAAAAGCAGGATGTTCTGCTCAGAATGTAGGCCATTTGTAAAAAAAAGCAGAACGTTTTGGACAAAAAACAGGGTGTTTGAGAAAAATTAACGGACGTTCCGTAAAAAAAGGAGAATTTTATGGCAAAGAAAAAGGCGGTTCCAGTTAAAAAAACAACGTCTTCCGTAAAGAAGAAACCAGTTGCAAAAAAGAAACCGGCAGTTGCAAAGAAAAAAACGGTAACGGCAGGCAAAAAACCGGCGGTAAAGAAAATTCCAAAACTAATTCCGCCTAACATGGCAAACGATCCACACATAAAGCAGACTTTCGGGACTGTTGATATGCACTCCATTGATCAGCTCCCTCCGCTGGCAGTGAACTCCATAGCAACAGACATTTCCAATTTAAGCGCCGATTGCAAGGAATTGTTTAATGACAACATGAACGCATTGCAACGCAAAAGAAAGATAGGCGCGGGGATTAGAAATTACGGCTTTATTGACAAGGTTTCAGATTTGGCGTCATCCAATCCAAGGTTTGCGCAATTTTTCGATGTGGAGGATTTGAAAAACTGTCTCCGTAATGTTGAGATTTTGCGCGATTTTATTCTTGCGTTGCGCGCCATTGAACGAATGATGACCAATTCAATGCTTATCTACAGCGATGACGCTTACGGCTTTGCGCTTATTTATTACAACATGGTTAAGGAAATGTCCAAACGCGGCGATCCCGAAGCAATTGAACTTTATAAATCATTGCAAGTATACTTTAAGAGGAAGCATAAACCTCTTTCCGCAGAGCCTACCATAAAGGAACTTGAACACGATATTCACGCCGTATTGCACGGGACAAAAGACGGAACGATTGAAATATCCGGGAAAAGCCCTAAAGTAATTGCCGGAAAAAGAACCGTCATTGACGATGTTCATAAATCAAAAGCAATGTTCAAAGAAACGGAAGAAGGGCAAGTGGACAATTTAAAATAACCCTATAGGAATTTATTCCACGCCGTTGTACGTCCATGTACAACGGCGGTTGTAAGTGGGGGCAAAAGAAGACACTTTAATAATAATAGTAAAAAAAGTTTTATAAAAATAATAATTATAGTGTAATAAAAGCAAGGGGTACTTCGTCTAACAGGACTGTATACGCTTCGCCGCCTTACGGCGGCTCGGGCTACGAAAAACCCAGTCGGGCTAACGCCCTTTGTGGGTTTTTTCTTCGCCACATTTTTTTGTGCCCGTGAAACTGCTACGCAGTTTCTTTTATTGGGCACAAAAAAACGTCAGTTACAGCCGGAAAGATGCGTCAAACGCCTATTTCAAAAACCCCTGACCACCGCTAATTTCTTGCTAGATAAAGAATTAGCGTTGCTAGTTGGGTATGCGGAAACTTGCGGAAGATTGCTGTAGGAAGCTATGTAGGCAATTTTCCAAAAACAGGGGTTTTTGTTATGAGAAACGACTTTACTTTGTATTTCAGGAAGGTTCCGTCCGGTAAGAGGGTGTATTACTACTACGCTTATGATGATGATGGTGTACGGTTGGGGCCGTGGAGTACGGGGGAGGAATCGAAAACGGCGGCAAGGAATTACTGTAACGGACAGATTAGGAAGGGTATATTAGTGCCTGGTATTAAGGGCATGACCTTTTTTGAAGAATACGGCGCCGAGTTTTGGGATTGGGAAAAGAGCGAATATTTAAAAAGTCGGAAAAAACGCAAGAAGCTGACACAGGGGTACGCCGATAAATGTCAAAAGGTTGTTGATTACACTTTGATACCCTACTACGGAAAAATGAGGCTGGATAAAATTACTGGCGAAGTAATAGATAAGTGGCTTGATTTCATGATTGCTGAAAAGTATGAGAACTCCACGATCAACGGCTATTTCGGTACTTTAATGACTATGATGAAATGGGCGGTTAAGAAACGATACATTGTGCGTGATCCTTTTCTTGATGTGCAAAGGCTTATGAATGAACATAAAGAAAAACAGCTTATAACACATGAAGAATTTACAACAATGTTTGTTAATGACTGGAAAAGGGTTTGGAACAAAGATGTGCTGTTGTGTACGGCAAATAAACTGGCTGCCCTGACAGGTATGCGGGTTAGTGAAATATTGGGGATTAAAGGCGTGGATGTTTTTGACGACCATATTTTTGTAGCCATTCAATATGACCACAAACATGGGGACAGGGAAACTAAAACCAAAACAAAAGACAATATCCCGCTTACCGGGGAATTGATAAGGGATTTGCGAAAGCTGATGAAGGTAAACGGCGAAGGTTATCTTTTTTCCCTTACCGGAGGGGATAAGCCGGTAACGATAAGGCATATTTACAATGGCTTAATGAGGGCGTTAAAGAAAATGGGACTTACCGATGAGGAAATTAAAGAGCGCGGTCTTAATGTCCATGCGTGGCGGCATTTCTGCAATACAGAAATGCTGAATGCCGGAATACCCTTAAAGAAGGTGCAGGCGGTAACAAGGCATAAGTCTGAACGTATGACTGAACGCTATACGCATTTTGATCCGCTTGAGTTTGTGGAAGTAACGGATTTACAGGCAAAATTGCTGAAAAAGAAACCTAAGAAACCAGAGACTGCGGGAACTGAAAGCCCTGCCCTTACGCTGGTGAAAAAGCCGGAAGCTGAAAATACCGAACGACGCAGAAAGGCTTCATAGCCATATTTAACCCTAAATCGTTTTAACTTTGCCCCTGCTGTGGATTGCAGGGGCTTTTTTTTGCCCTAATGCCTGAATTTTTATAATTTGCGTCAAACGCCTATATGAAACGCTTTCGGGTGCGCCTATTTTTGATTGTGTGAGGCGGCGGGTTTGCCGTGTAAAGACTGATTTGGGAGAGGGCGGTTTTGGAGACCTATCTGACTATCGAGGGACTTGCCAACTACCTGCAACTGTCGGTACAAACGGTGCGGCGGTATGTGCTTAATCGTGAAGTGCCTTATCACAAAATCAAAAAGGTTATTCGCTTCCGTGTTTCAGAAATTGAAAAGTGGGTTGATGAGGGTGGTTTGATTGCACATTGCAAAAAACAAAAGGACACGGGAGATAGCCTGTTCAATGACAATGAAAACGAACTGACGGAAGAAAAAACTGATTGCGGCGAGGCTGCGGAGGAAAAGGACGAAGCATGACGGACATTGACAAGGCTATCAAGGAAGCAAAGGCCGAAATGCTGCCTTTTGAAAGCTGGGAGCGATTGCCGGGGGAAACAGGGGCGGCGTTTGCTGCGTTCTGCGCTTTTCGGGATTGTGGGCTTGATAGGAATATCCGCAAGGCGATTGAGAGCGTGGAAAAAGACGAAGTTGTCCAGGCTAAGAAATACAGGGTGTGGCGTAACTATTCATGCCAATACCGATGGCAGGAAAGGGCGGCGGATTTTGATCGCCATATTGAAAAACTGAAACAGACTGAATTGCGGAAAACCATTGAAGCCCAGGGCGAAGTCCACCGTGCTGTTACCGGAAAAATGCTTGAGGTTGTTTCCAAAAAACTGGACACGATGAACCCTGCGGAACTTTCTCAAAACAATGTTACAGAGTGGGCGGCAATGGCGATTAAGACGGAACGTGAAGCGGCGGGGCTGGTTGCTTCCAACGGCAAGCCGGAAACGAAACAAGGGGAATTAAACTTTACCCCTGACTTTGAAGGGCTGTAGGAAAAATCAGGAATGGGAACGACAGTGGTGTTTAGGCCAACACAAATACAAAGAAAGGCACTTGCGCTTTTGAAAAGCGGGGCGAAACATATTTTGTTGTTTGGCGGTTCACGTTCCGGTAAAACTACGGTACTAGTGATGGCGATAATCTACAGGGCTTTGCGGTTTGCCGGTAGTCGTCATTTGATTTGCCGTTACCGTGCTAAAGATGCTCGTTCTTCTGTACTGCGTGAAACTTTATTCCCGTGGCTTGATAATACCGTTGGGAAAAGCGGCTATACCTACCTTGCGCATGAAAGCATGATTACTCTTTTCAACGGTTCGGAGATTTGGATTGGCGGTCTGGGCGACAGGGAGCAGGCGGACAAAATACTTGGGCATGAGTACAACACAATTTACTTTAACGAAATAAGCCAGCTTTCCTACGCCGCTGTTACAACCGCGTATTCCCGATTGGCTATGCGGGTTTCCGGTTGCCGGAACGTTTTCTACTACGACTGCAATCCGGGCAGCCC
>JAIRRJ010000091.1 GCA_031256035.1 Treponema sp.
TGATATAATCATGACAAGAAGGGAGTGCGGCGCAAAATGGGACAGCAGCAACTTTTATTGGATCCAAACGCAAAGCCTACAGGCAAAGCCATAGCCGAGGGGCTTGGCTCTGCCGGCAAAACGTACATTCGATTTCTTGATGAGTTAAAGGAACAAGACATCTCGCTCATGGAGTGGCGGTATTACAACGATGCCAAATCATGGTTATCAAAAGGCGAATACAAATGGACAACTCCACGGGGAGCAAATAAAGTAAAGCCGCTTTTTTGGCTTTCTATCTGGGAGGGCTTTTTCAAAGTCGCGTTTTTCTTTCCTGAAAAACTCCTGACCGAATTGCAAAGCCTGTCGATAAGCGGGGAAATGAAGGAAATTATTACAAGCGCGAAGCCAATGGGTAAAACAAAGCGATTCTTTCCAATCACCATCGATATTAAAAATATAAAACAGCTCAAAGATGTTTATGCGATAGCGCAGTTCAAAAAAGAATGGAAGTAAAATGGATGCGTTTAGTTATCTATTTCATCACAGAACAATGAAAAAACATGAGCTGCGCTTTGCCCAAAAAGCCCAGTGCTATCGTCAGCACAGCATTTACCTGTATGGGATTCATAAAACATTTTTAGTGCATTATTTTCTGTGCAGGAAAAATGTTTCATGATGAGCGGAATTACTGTTTTTAGCGTAGTAGCTCTTATTGTACCATGAGACATAATTATTCCACTTGAACGGATTCAGTAAACCCCAGAAATAATAAAGATTGTTCCGTGCAGAAACAGTATTGATTGTTTGAGGGCATAAAAACAAGCTTTTGCAATGCAAAATCAGATGGCATCAACCCGTCTAAAACAGCCTGAACGGTCTCACCAACATCATCATTAGCAATTTTTCCGTATACAATATCGAACCCATGTGTGTACTGATGGGCTTTAATTACTGGTTTTTCGATAATATCAGTGCCACCGTGGTACAGGATCATAAATTACCGTTTCCAATAATTTCATCGATGTTTTGAATAACATACTCGAATCCATGTCCGTGCAGAACGTCATAATCATTATCCAGAATTTGGAGTATGCCATTGTGTTCAAATAACGTGAATACTTCATTGCTCGGCATGGACTTATAATCTGCGTATTTTTCTATGCAAAATGCCTTAAACGAAAGGCGGCTCATGGTTTCATTATTGTAGCTTTAAATTATTAGGTCAACCTGAAAACAACCTTTGGGATTTTCTTACGCTTCTCCCTTCCTTGACATTGAAAGGGCCTTTTAATAGACTAAAAAACATCTTGTATCACCTTGGAGCGGTGCATACGGCGACCTAAAGTTCGCCTCAATTTATGGACGGTGCTAGATTATCCTGCACCGGCTCGTGTAACATACATTGAGAAACAGCCCTTGACGGGCTGCCTAACTGGAGCGGTGCGAGAGTGGCCGAATCGGGCTCCCTGCTAAGGAGTTGTGCCCCGAAAGGGTACCGGGGGTTCGAATCCCCCCTGCTCCGTTGTTCAAAATCCTAAAGGATTTTGAGCTTGGGAGTTTTGTGCATGGCACAAAACTCCATATTTTTTAGTTTTACTTTTTCCAGGAGCGGTGTCCGAGTGGTTGAAGGAGGCGGTCTTGAAAACCGTTGTGCCGCAAGGCACCGGGGGTTCGAATCCCCCCTGCTCCGAAATGGCTTTAATTGCTAAAAAGATTCTTCTGATTTATTTTGCACTATACAACAGTAGATCGGGGGATTCGAAACGGAGCGTTCTTGTTTTTATGCCAAGGCGCAAGCCTTGATCGATAATGCGGCGCATGGATGCGCCGGGAACGCGGAGGCGGGGGTGGAGGGAGTGGACAGGAGGTCCACGACCAGAACCTCGAATCCCCCCTGCTCCGTTGCTCAAAAATTCCTGTTATAGTCTTGAATATGCCCAAGATAAAGGCTCTCGGTGCCTTAATGATTTTAATCGTCTTCTTCGCTTGTTCTGTCAAAAAAAATGCCGGGACTGGTTTTGACGCCCGGATTTATTCTGACCTTCTGTCTGATTCTGAACCCTCCGCTATAATTTTTAGTACCCAGATTTATCCCGACCCACTGAACAATCCTGAACCCGCCGCTGAAGTAGTTAATCTGGTAAAAAAAGCTCTGTACCGTTTGGCAGATGATCCGAAACTTGCCAGGCATCCGGTTCGCCGTTACGTTTACGAGAGCGATGTGCTTGCCAAAATTATTTTTGATAATCCTGGTACAATTGATGGGGCAAAAGTTGTTAATCACAATGAAATCCACATTAACTCAGAAATGGATTTTGCATATTACCTTGTTACATTGGCTCATGAGTTTGTCCATATTGGCATTATCGAAAAATACGGAGATCCCAGCAATTTTAGCTTTTTGCCGCCTGTGGATTTCGCGTTCATCAATCTGATGGAAGAAGCTTTCGCCAATGCACTTGGTATTTGGGTGCGTCTTGGCTATCCGGAAGTGCCCGGTAACCGTGAGATCCGCCATCACAGGAATTTTCAGAATTCATATCCAATGATGGCCGATGCCATGCGCAATGACCTTCTTGCGTCTTCCTCCCAAAATAAAGAACAAATCATCGACAAGGTCACCGGGGAATTGTTTAACGAGTATATGACAAGCCCAAATGTTTATACATTAAGGGAGATTCCACGCAACATGGCCCTGGTCTATGGGAGGAGAAATACATTCCTGATTCCCGAATATAACGCTTACAGCGCCTATAGCGATGAACTGCTACGCCATATGTGGAATTACCTTCACTCAATGATGCCTTTTACTCTCCCCGGCCATTTTTCATATGATTATTATCGAAGTATGTTTGCAAGCTGTCTTGCATATTGGAACGCCTATGCCTACATCAAGTCCGCCAGCATTTTATACTGGGTAAATTTTAACGCCCGGGGCGCGGCTCTTGCCAGACTTGGCGCTGTCCCGATAGAAGAAAAGCTCTACGACTACCTTCCCAGAGAAGATGAAGAGCGGTTAAACCGGGTGATGCTGGAAATAAACCCTTACTTCACCTCTGTCAATCTTTCCCGTTGACACCCGAAAAAATTATTGACAAATCCACCCAAAAATCAGATAATATTAGCTTGATTCATATGAACCTATTCTAGGTTAAGGAGAAAGCTTATGAAGAAAATGATTGTATTGGTTCTGATTGGCCTAATTTTGACCGGAACCTTCGCGGGATGTTCGAAAAAAGAGGCTGCTGCGCCGCAGGCAACGGGACCGTTCCCTGGTAAGCTCGCCATTGTTACGAACACCGTTGACCAGAACGAGGAGGAGTTCCGTTCGGCGGAACAGTTGATCAGGAAATACGGCGCCGACAAGATCGTCCATGTTACCTGGCCGGTTAACTTCATGGCCGAACAGGAGCAGATGGTTACAACCGTTGCCAGATTGGCCGCGGAC
>JAIRRJ010000022.1 GCA_031256035.1 Treponema sp.
TTACCGTTTTTACATAGGTTTAAAAGTAATGAACTACTTCCAATAATTCTGATTGTTAATTAAGTAAGCGTCAAAACAACCCACCCCTTAACAAGGGGAAATTTATTGGGCTTGCATAAGTTTAAGGGGTAAAAATGTTCCAGGGCAGGAGTTTTTCCCAGTCGCCGGGAGCAGAAGCATCGTCATAAATAACGTGCGGAACCTTTTCAAAAAGCGCCATCAGATATTTGAACGGGACGAGGCCGTGCTGCTTGGCCGTTTCAATGAGCGTGTACATACCGCAGGAACTATCCGCCCCTTCAGGGCTTTGGCAAAACAGCCAATTCTTTCGGCCCACCACAAACGGGCGAATCGCATTCTCGCACGCATTGTTGTCAGGAGTCAGATACGGGCTCTCAAGATACGTCACCAGCTTGTCCCATTGCCTAAGCGTGTAGCCGACCGCTTCGCCCAATAACGTACTTGGCGGCAATTCATGCTTGCGTTTTTCAAGCCATGGGCGAAACTCAGCCAGTATCACCGAAGCTTTAGCTTTCCGTTCTATCAGAAACTGTTCATCTGTTTTTTTCTGGTCCGTTTTCTCTTTCCGTAGTTCATCCTCAATCTCGTACAGTTTGCGGATATACTCTATCCCTTCCTCCGCAGACTGAGGTTTTTTATTTATCTTTGCCGCTTCAAAAAACTTCCGCCGCGCATGGGCGAAGCAACCCACCGGTATTATTCCCGGCATATCCTTTACCGCAGCGTCATACCCGTTATACCCGTCCGTTTGCAGATACCCGCTAAACCCTTCCAAAAATGCTTTCGCATGATAGGCAGCCCGAGTCGGATGATACTCATACCAGGTTACCGTTTTCCCCGGCGGCCCGCCTCGGGCAAGCCACATCCGGCTTTTCTGGACATCATCCCGGCCTTCCTCCCCGATAACCTGTACCGTCGTCTCATCCATTTGCATCACAGAGCCGCTCTTTACCGTTCCCTTCAGTAAAGCAAACAAGGGGGAGAGCTTTTTATATACTTGCTGCTGCCAGTTGGACATATCCTGCCGGCTTATGTCCGCCCCTATCTGTTCAAATTGTTTTTCTTGCCGGTAGTATGGCAGATGTATCTCAAACTTCTGAGTAATGATGGTACTTAATAAGCTGGGGCTTGCTATGCTTTTCGGTATGATCGAAGGTTCCACTGGCGCTATGCGTACTGACGGTTTATCTTCATCTTCGGTCCCCTCGCAGGCGCGGCAGGCGTATTTGGGCCGGATTGTTTTTTCAACGTATATCTGCGGCGGGATTATGATGAGCTTTTCACCGGTTTCTTCGCCGATTCTCGTCAAAATCGCCCCACAGGCACAGGTTTTCTCACTTTCCGGTATATCTATAACTTTTTCTTTCCGTTCAAGGTTTGGGCTGAGTGGTTTTCGTCCGCCTTTTTTCCGCGTGAATGATTTGACCTCGGTAACTGCTTCCGCATTAATACTTTCAGCCGGCCCCAGCTCCTGTTCAGTTTCCTCGGTAAATAACAACCGCTGCTGCTCGTCGGCCAGCAGCTGCTCAGCGCTTCGCGCAAACCGCTTGTACACCAACAGGTCATACTGTTCTTTTATTTCAAGGTATTTATTCTGATAATCTAATATGTCGCTCTTTAACTTGTTGATTTGGTGTTCGTAATTGGCCTGTATTTCTTTTATCTGTTGTTCAAAGTTTGCTTTTATTTCATCAATGTAATTAATAACTGTGGTATCAAGCCCATCAACTTGCATACCACAGCTTAGCACATAACAATATATTTGTCAATGCTTTTTTCAAATATTTATGAAACTTTTTTGTAATACAACGTTTTATGCGCTTTGAAAAAATCTATCCCGGCTAACAGCATTGATAATTGTTCGCCGTTCAGTTCCTGTACTGCCTCGCTTGTTCCAGGCCAAGGGAACCGGTCCCGCTCAAGCCGCTTCGTACTCAACCAAAACCCATTCTTGTCCCACCACACGGCCTTCAACAGCTTCCTGTCCCGGTTGCAGAAAAGGTATACATCCCCGCTGAATACTTCCCTTTCCATGTGTTGTTCTATCATCACCGTAAGCCCGTGCACCGCTTTCCTCAAATCCGTATGTCCAGGACGTAGAAATATCCTTGCCTTGCTCAAATCAATGGTCATAATACACCGCCCAACCCTTCCAGCACTGTCCGTAATTCGCCTGTGCTTACGGTTACTGGAATATGGATCTTTACAGCCCCTCTTTCGATGACTATTGCCGGTATCTGCCGTGCCGCTGGAATAACCGGTCTCGGTACCTCTACAAAATAGGTTTGTGGTTCCGTTTCTGCTTTTGTCCATTTGGCGAACGTCTGTGGAACATGTCCGTTTTCCTTCGCATAGGTCCAAGCGCTCTTTCCGCTCTTCCGCCAATCCTCAAGCCACATCGCTTTTTCTTCTTCGCTAAATCTTTTCATTTTACACCCTCCAAGGTTTAATATTCCTCGGAAGAGTAATGCGTTTGATATCTTAATGGTAGAAGTAGTTCATTTGACGGATAAGAGGCAGGCTGTGAAACCTTTTATTTTTATTCTTGCAACTTTTTGCATCTTAACGTGCGCAGGGGGGGGTAAAACTTTTAACCAGTCTGAAATCAAAGTGGAAAATACTACGAAGATAGTTGGTAGAGTTGTAGTATTCGGCAACGAACCTCGTACTTTTATTGGAATAGTTGATGT
>JAIRRJ010000043.1 GCA_031256035.1 Treponema sp.
GCTTACACTCTTTCCCTACACGACGCTCTTCCGATCTATAGAGGGAGCCGCTTTTTACTTCAACCCCGTCTCTTTCAAGAACAAAATCCGCGCGGGCAACATTGCGGGTAAGAATATTAACCGCAATATTGATCCACGCAGAGCAAAGATAAGGATCGTTGAAGGGATCTACTCTAAATATACTAAAATCTTCATCAAAAGTCAAGTGATTTTCTAAACTTTTTTTATTGCTGCCAATATCAGCTAACGTTTTCTTTTTGTTTGTAAATATTCTAAAAGGGTTCACTGAAAGATTACCCCCTGTTGAATATCAGAAAATATTGCATAGCGCAAAGCGTCTAAATAATGGTCATTGACTTTTACAATCTGCCCCGCCTCATCACGGCAATAGTCCCAAATCTCCGAAAGCACCCCCGTGCAAGTTTCACAGACAAAAAACTGTTTACGCTCAATTTTTGCGTTTATGTAATCTATACCGCTGTCCACGCTGTTGTTTGCCTTAACGCCGCCTGTAATTTCCTGTATCCGCTCCCCGCCGGCAGGATCGCAGTACACAGGCAAGCCCATACCATCGGGACAATCGAGCCAGCCCCTTGCTGTCAATTCCTCATTAAAAGATAGGGTAGTCATGTTGAACGCGCCGTAATCGCACAGAACATAAACCACATCGCCCACCCAACCGATTTTTACAAAGGTGATGTTAAGCCCAAAGTCCTGACCAGCCGCAAAACGATCAAAATGTTCCGGCAAGTCAGCAGCCTTGATGATCATCGTTTCATCAAAGCGGTCATAGATAACGCCCTCTGCCTTTACCCACAGCCCATCACGGAAGCGGGCTTTTTGCTTTTCAGGAAGCACGTCTAAAATGTCAGCAATATAATCTTCCGGCAGATTTTCACGGTTATCTTGCGGGTTCAGCAACATTGTGGCGTATAATTCCGGTTTCTCCAGTGGTTCACCCGAAAGGAAAGTCCGCTTCAAAACAAAAACTTTATACGCCCAATGCAGAGGGCTTCCCGGGTTACAGTCATAATAAAACAAGTTTCTACAGCCAGTTATCCGCATAGCCAATCGGGAATATGCAGTCGTAACCGCCGCATAACTTAACTGTGAAATTTCGTTAAAATAAATTGTGTTATACTCATGCCCGAGTATTTTATCCGCTTGTTCTCTATCTCCAAGACCGCCAATCCAAATTTCAGAACCATTGAACAAAGTGATCATGCTCTCATGGGCAAGGTAGGTATAATTATTTTTTCCGACAGTATTATCAAGCCACGGCAGCAAAGTTTCGCGCATAACCGATGAACGGGCGTCCTTAGCGCGGTAACGGCAAATTAAATGGCGGGAACCATCAAAGCACAAAGCGCGGTAAATAATAGCCATAACAAGGACGGTAGTTTTGCCGGAACGTGATCCGCCAAATAATAAAATATGTTTCGCCCCGCTTTTCAAAAGCGCAAGAGCCTTTTTTTGTACCGCCGTTGGCTTAAATACCAATGTTGTCCCCATCAGTTCCCGCCTATAAACCCTCAAAATCTGAAACGAAAGACAGTTGCCCCTGTTTCGGTTCACTCTTACCGGAAGTTACTAATCCGGCAGCATCTCTCTCCGCCTTAATCGCCGTCTGTACCCACTCCGTCAAATTGCCCTGCGACAAATACGCAGGGTTCATGGTGTCAAGTTTCTTGCTCACCACATTTAACATTTTTCCTGTTACTTCACGATGTTTTTCTCCTTGCGCTTCAATAGTTTTCCGCAGTTCAGTCTGTTTCAGTTTTTCAATATGGCGGTCATAATCCGCCGCCCGTTCCTGCCAGCGGAATTTTGTAGACCAGTTGCGCCAGCCGTTGTAACTCTTGGCACGGACAGCGCCGTCAGTTTCCGCAGTATCAACAGCCATGCGGATAGAACGTTCCGCGCCTAAATCACGAAAGACGCAGAAAGCCGCAAAAGCAAGTGAACTTTCCCCAGCCAAGCGTTCCCAGCTTTCAAAAGGCATCATATCGGCTTTAGCTTCCTCAATGGCTTTGTCCATGTCCGTCATTCATTACCCCCGCTTTCCGCAGCGTCCGCAGTTTCAACATCAATTTCCTCACCAAACAAACTGCCCTCATCAGTTTCAATTTCCCTATCCGAACCAGCACTAGCCTTTATTAACCCGCCTTCATCAACCCATTTTTCAATCTCTGAAACACGAAACCGGATAACTTTTTTTATCTTGCAATAAGGCACTTCACGGTTAAGCACCCACCGCCTAATCGTTGGTTCAGAAAGTTTCAGGTACACCGCCAATCCCTCAATGGTCAGATACGTCTCCACGAAAGCCCCCGTTTTTAAGCGGTTTTTATCCGCCTTATTTAATAAAAAATACGGTTGCCAAAACCAGAAAAAAAGAGGGGTTTGGCGTAAATTTCACGTTTTTAGTTTTTTTGTGTTCAGGGCAAAAAAAAGCCCCCACCGGACGGCAGAGGCATACAGAATTAGTTTTTTGTCTTATGAAGCTTTTACAATCCGTTCAGTTTTTTTGTTATCCGGCATTTTTACCAGCGTAAGCGGCAGCCTTTCATTCGCTACATTATCCGGCTTTTTCGGTTTCTTTTTTAGCAATTCAGCCTGAAAATTCGTTACTTCGGTAAACTCTAGCGGGTTAAAATGAGTATATCGGTCGGTCATAGGTTCGGACTTATGCCTTGTAACAGCCTGCACCTTCTTTACAGGAATTCCGTCTTTTAGCATTTCCGTATTGCAGAAATGCCGCCACGCATGGACATTAAGACCGCGCTCTTTAATAGCCTCTTTCGACAAACCCATATTTTTTAACGCCCTGATTAAGCCGTTGTAAATATGCCGTACCGTTACCGGCTTATCACCGCCAGTAAGCGAAAAAAGATAACCCCCGCCGTTTATCTTGATCAGTTTCCGCAAGTCCTTTACCAATTCAGCCGTAAGCGGGATATTGTCCTTTGTTTTAGTCTTGGTATCCCTATCGCCGCATTTGTGGTCATATTGCAAAGCAACAAAAATATGGTCATCAAAAACATCAACGCCTTTAAGCCCCAATATTTCGCTTACCCGCATACCCGTGAGGGCAGCCAGTTTATTCGCCGTATACAAAACCACGTCATTATTCCAGACAGTTTTCCAATCGTCTACAAACATAGTTTTGAATTCTTCCAGCGTAATAAGCTGTTTTTCTTTCCGGTCGTTCATAAGCCTTTGCACATCAAGGAACGGATCGCGCAGAATATACCGTTTCTTTGCCGCCCATTTCATCATGGTCATTAAAGTTCCGAAATAGCCGTTGATAGTCGAGTTTTCTTTTTTTTCCGCAATCATGTGATCCAGCCACTTGTCTATCACTTCCCCTGTAATCCTGTCCAGCCTCATAGTTCCGAAATAGGGGATTAACGTAAAATCAGCTACCTTCTGGCATTTGTCAGCATAACCCTGCGTCAGCTTCCGGCGTTTCCGCCTGTCCTTTAGATATTCGCTCTTTTCCCAATTCCAAAATTCTGCGGCATAGACGGCAAAAGTAGTCATGCCTTTAATCCCCGGCACTAAAACCCCCTTTCGTATCTGGGCGTTACAATAATTCCTTGCCGCCGTTTTCGTAAACTGCCCGGTAGTCCAAGGTCCTAAACGCTCCCCATCGTCATCATAGGCATAATAGTAATACACCCTTTTCCCTGACGGAACTTTCCTGAAATACAAAGTAAAGTCATTTCTCATAGCAAATACCCCTGTTTTAGAAAATTGCCTACATAGCTGCCTACAGCAATTTTCCGGCTAGTTTGGCGCACAGAACCAGCAACGCTAATTCCTTATAGGACAAGTATTTAGCTATAAGTGGTCAACTCCGATAGAGGGGTTTGGCGCATTATTCCGGTTGTAACTGACGGTTTGGGCAGGTAATAGGGCAATGCGCAGCATTGACCCCTGCCCAAACTGTGGCGGAGATAAAATCGCACAAAGGGCGTTAGCCCGACTGTGTTTTTGCGGAACCCGACCGACCGAAAGGGGTG
>JAIRRJ010000050.1 GCA_031256035.1 Treponema sp.
CCTCCCAGACACTGCTGGACAGTGGAAAAAAACCCCGCCTTCTTTCCAAGAAGGGTTAACAACTGCCAGATTAGGTAGACTGACGTACTTTTGCCCTCGGTTCCTGTAACGCCAGCTACCTTCATGCGCCGCGATGGAAAATTGTAAAACGAAGCCGCTATCGGGGACATGGCAAAACGCGAATTGTTTACGCAGATAAAAACAGCTTGCGAATCCCGATTAGATTGAGCAGGTGCGGCTTCGCAGACGATTGCCGACGCTCCGCGGGCTAAAGCATCATCAATAAACAGGCTGCCGTCAGTGTGCAGACCGGGCAGGGCAAAAAAAAGATTTCCCGGCTTTACATTGCGGGAATCGTATTCAAGCCCGGTGATCATAGGCTCGCCATCCCCTTTTCTATCTATAAACCCGGCTTTACCGGCAGTTTCAGAAGTAAAAAAATCAGACAAACGGCGTTCCATGATTTGATATTAACATCCATTGACTGCATTTTGCAACGATGTTTCCCGCGCAGAAAACTTGCGAAAATGGCGAAAAACCGAAAAAAAACTTGACAAAACAACAAGAAACCATAGTAAAGTAAAAATAACCGCATCGGTTCTTGTTTTCAACAGGAGGCTTCTATGAAAATCAGTTATAAAATCACGATGTTAATGCTTGCGCTTAGCCTCGTCAGCGCTGGGGCTGTCGGTATTACCCTGCTTGTTCAGGTGAGGGACAGTGTTACCGGCCTTTCGCACGACAAGGCTGTTTCAATTACCGAGGAATTCGCCGCAGAGGCGGAAAATTATTTTGCATCGTGCTGGTATATTGCGCAGACTACGGTGCGCCTGATGGAACAGTATGAAAGTATTGAGCCTAAAGTCCGCCGTCCCCTTTTTAATGCGATGATCAAAAGTATCGTTGAAAACAGCCCTCAGATTTTTGGTATCTGGTGCATTTGGGAACCGGACGCTCTTGAAGGAAACGATCAGTTGTATCTGAGCGCCGAAGGCACCAATGACGCGGGGCGTTTTGCCCCTTACTGGTACCGTGAGGGAAAAGTTTTAGAGACATACGCGCTGGATGATTTTGATATACCCGGAGAGGATGATGATTACTATCATGCCGCCAAGGAAGGGGGCAGGGGAGCGATCCTCGATCCGTATCTTGATGATGTTGCCGGAGAAGAAGTCCTGATGAACAGCATCACTGCGGCAATATACAACGGCCGCCGGATTGTCGGTGCAGTGGGCGTTGATTTTACGGCGGAAGATATTCAGGAAATGTCTCAGGGGCGTACTCCTTTTGGTGTCGGGATGACTGCTGTTTTCAGCAATGACGGCACGATTGCCGCTCACTTCGATACGGATCGGCTCGGAGGGAATTTGCGGGATACTGAACGTGATATGGCAGGCCCTTATCTTGACGAATTAATGGCTGCCATCGAAAACGGCGAGCCGTATCATTATACGCATTTTATTCCCGGATTTAAGCAGAATATGAATGTAATTGTAACTCCCATTCATATCGGGGATACCGATACTCCCTGGAGTTATGCGGTTGCAATCCCTAGAAAAACCGTCATGGCGCCGCTGTACCGCATGATGTTTTCCGCCATCAGTGTCGGCGCCGGTGTGATTGCATTTGTAATTCTTACGACGCTGTTCCTTTCCCGTTTTATAAGTAGGCCGATTATTAATATTGCGGAAAGCCTTAAGGGTATTTCCGAAGGTGAAGGCGATTTGACCCATACTATCTCTATGGATTCTCATGATGAGATAGGAGACCTCGCCTTTTATTTCAATCTGACCCTGATTAACATCAAAGACCTGATTGTCAATATCAGGAAAGAGGCGGCAACATTATCATCCATCGGAAATGATCTTGCAACTAACATGAACGAAACCGCCGCAGCGGTGAACGAAATCACTGCCAATGTTCAGAGCATCAAAGGCCGCATCATAAACCAGAGCGCCAGCGTCAGTGAAACCCATGCGACCATGGAACAGGTTGTCGTAAATATAAACAAACTAAATGATCATGTTGAAAACCAGAGTTCTCACATAGCCCGCGCGTCATCCGCCATCGAACAAATGGTTGCAAATACCCGCTCTGTAACCGAGACTGTAATTAAAAATTCAGGCAATGTGTTAAATCTGCGTGAAGCATCCGATGTGGGGCGCACCGGCTTGCAGGAAGTGTCAACAGACATACAGGAAATTTCCCGCGAGTCCGAGGGGCTTATGGAGATCAACTCTGTTATGCAAAATATAGCAAGCCAGACCAACCTGCTGAGTATGAATGCGGCGATAGAGGCAGCCCACGCGGGAGAGGCGGGCAAAGGTTTTGCCGTAGTAGCGGACGAAATCCGCAAGCTGGCGGAAAATTCCAGCGTACAGTCCAAAACCATCAGCTCGGTACTCAAGAAGATAAAAACATCTATCGACAAGATAACAAAATCCACCGAGAACGTACTCAACAAATTCGAAGCGATAGACTCAAACATAAAGGTCGTGGCTGAACAGGAAGAGAACATCCGCCACGCGATGGAAGAACAGGGGGTGGGGAGCAAGCAAATCCTGGAGGGTGTCAGCCATGTGAATGAGATTACGCGGCAGGTTCGCAGCGGCTCTCAGGAAATGCTTAATGGCGCAAAGGAAGTGATTCAGGAGAGCGATAACCTTGAGAAGGCAACCCAGGAGATAACATCCGGCATGAACGAGATGGCTCTGGGCGCAGAGCATATCAATGACGCGGTAAATCATGTAAACGAAATAAGCCGTAAGAACCGTGAGGGCATTGATCTTTTAACAAGGGAAGTTTCGCGGTTCAAGGTGGAGTAAAACGTAAGAATTTGGAATTGTCCGGCTTGTTTTAATCATCTGCAAAAAATGAGAACATACCTTGCTATGACTGCAGCGCTGTCGGGCACCTGAAGGTGTCCTTGCATTTTTTCGTCATGATGGATTTGTCCGGCGCTGGGACGTTTAGATTTTATTTGTCTGCACCCTGCGGGTGCATTTACTAGTCCTCTCCAAACACAATCGCGGTGAAAGTTAAAAGTTCCGCATCAGGCGCGTTGTAGGAGCCTGCGGGAAGCCCCGCTTTGACGCAGATGTAATCAAGATATTCATCACGATTCCAGCCTTGCTCCACCGGAACCTGCGGCAGCAGCACCCCTGACCTTCCGCTTCTATTTAGGTACAGGCCGTGAACGCCCACCTTTACCTGCCTTGAATCCGGGCAGGGCGACATGGGGGAAAGCGCCGATATTTCGATATTGCAGTGCGGCAGTTCCTCAGCCCGCAGGGGAGGGAAACGCGGGTCGCCAAACGCGGCTTCTTTTGCCATTGCCCGGACAGTTTCAACGAGAGGCAGGCTTGCGGTCATTCTGCCAATACAGCCGCGCAAACCGCCGTTGCCCATGTGCAGGCTTACAAAAGCGCCGCAAGGTTTATTCAGGCTTGAATCTTCGCCCGCTTCATTTGAGTATTTCGGCTTACGTTTTTCCAGTTCGGCGGTTATGGTCTCCCGCGCCTGTTCCAGCAAAATGCGCTTTTCCTTCTCGCTAATGGTAAAATCCATACTTAACTATACACTTTTTCATGGTTCTTGGCTATCATTAGTTATATACAGGAGAGTTGTCATGAATATGAATATCTCGGTAAAAATAAAATATCTTTTGGTTTTTGCTGCCTTACTAGCGCTTATTTCCTGTCCGAAACAGGTTGTTGAAGAAATTGAAAAAAAGGAGCCTGTTTATCTGTTACCCGAACCGGAACGTGTGTTTTTTTACCGTGACGGAACAACCGTATACGAAGCCAAAATACCTGTGAATGCTGTTATCGGGAACTCCTTTATCCTGCCTCAAGCAGCGGATAAAAATAGTTTTACAATATATCAGAATGGTTCAAGACTTTTTTTATACTCGCTGGAAGATGCAAGATTATTGGTTCAAACACTTGAAAAAGATCCCTATAATCCGGAAATTTTTCTGGTTAGGCCAAGAGAGGTATTGCTGGTAACTGTTCCTGAATTGGAGCCGGATTATCCTTTGGATGTAAGATTCGGAATAGGGCGATCAGGCATTACCTGGGAAATGGTACTGGATATGGAAGTAAAGGAGGGGAATAAACTTGATACTAATCTGCTTGCCTCAATAGAAACCAGATCACATCTTGACGAAACCCTCCAGCTCATTCTTGCAAAAAGACCGGAAATTATTCTGCTTTCCTCTACAAATATTTTTTTGGAAGGTTCAGACGCTGTGTTCAATTTAGGAAATCCTTTAATTGAAGCGGGCAAAACCACTTTTATGAGGCTGGAAGGAGGGCAAAGTTCCTATCGCTTGGTGTACTTCTGGGATGCGCATGAGAACGATCAGCCTTCGGCTTTACTGTACTGCACAAATCCCTTTACTTCATCCCTCAACAGAGTGAGAGGTAATCTTAATTCAAATGGCCTCAATATTAATAGTTTTTCTTCTATTCGATTAACACCGGGAAGGCACTTTGAGTTGTATGTTGGCAGCCAGCCGCTTATAACTACTTCAAAATCGGTGCGTACGCAGGAATTTCCCGAGGATGAATTTCCTGCACGAAAGAATTTACCGTATACCCATCATCTTCAATATACTGTAAACAATAAACTTCCCGAACGTGTGGAATTTGAGATTTCTGTCCCGGTAATTTTCGGGCAGGTATACCGCAACCAATACCGTTTTCAAAGACAGCCGGATGAACGTCCCGGCGACCGGATGATTTGGAAATATATGCTGGCTCCCGGAGCTGCTGCCAACGTTGAATTCCAGATTGATTCCGAAAGCAAGGAAAATCCACTGTTTTCCAAATTTGATAATTATGAAGGCGGCGGCAGGTAGAGGAATGTCAATTATCCCGTCATGAGAAGAGTGCTATTCTTCACATTGTTTTTGTTAGTGGTTTTTCGGCTAACGGGGCATGAAAAGATACCCCTGCTCTTAAGCGAACACCACGCGGATCACATGGAATTTTTCTTCCGGCATGGCAAAAGTACTTCCGCCGCAATGATTGTTTTTGATGCCCATGCGGATACTGTTTTAAATGAGCAAAGCGGATTGATAAGAAACCTTGCGGCGGCAGGGAATTATTCACGGGCTGGGGAATATGCGGGGAATCACAACTGGATACACCCCTTGAGTTCTGTTCCGCTTTCATCGCTTACATGGATAAGCGTAATTAACGGTGTCCCGCGCGGCAATAAACAAGAAGGCTTTTTCAGAACAACATCAGCATGGAACAGCGCCGTTCAATTTGTTTCTTCGAGTGTTGACGGATTACGCTTTTTGAACATTGCCGGAGAAACTCTTTTTATTTCTGTCGATCTTGATTTTTTCTACAGCGAAGATCACAGACCGGAAGATGTTCCCGCAGTGCTTAACGCAATTTTTTATTTTGCCTCGCGCTGGCAAGGTTCAGTTGTTTGGGCAATTTGCCTTTCACGTCCCTGGCTCCCCGATGACCATTATGCCTGGATTTTGCTGGAAAAAACGCTGTATTGGCTGTGTTCCCGCCCTGAATTCAGAGTGCCTGAAATTACCCTTTTTAACAGCCGCCGTATTGATACCAGCCGGACAGCTCAAGACTTTCATGCACAGGGGCGGGAAATACCTTTCTTGCGCGAAGAAGATACTCCTTTTCATATAAAATCTTTGATTAACGAATTGCTTTTTCCGTGAATTGGAGACACTAGAGCCAGCCGGCGCTGTACCCATAGCTTGATAAAAAAAGACTACTCATGTACAATTGTAGAATGATTGAACGCTTCCGGCAGGACGCTTAATGATTGTACCCATGAAAAAGGTGTCCCTCGTGGTTATGCAGAGGGAGCGTGATAATTCTCTTGATAAATTAAGGGAAATCGGCGTTGTACATCTGGAAAAAAAGAGCGTTTTTTCCGATGCACTGGGCAAACACCTGGACAGGCACGCCAAAATAGTGAGAGCTTTGGGTATTTTACGCAGATACCCGGTCAAAAAAGGCACAACTCCGCCTTACCTGCCCCATGCTCCCAGTGATGCCGATTTGGTCGTTCATATTCTTGGGCTGGCGGATGAAAAAAAGATACTGCAGGACCAGATATCGTACAATGCCAGGGAAAGACGGCGGATAGAGCCGTGGGGTGATTTTGATCCCGATTCTTTTGCATGGATGGAAAAACATGGCGTAAAGCTGATACCTTACGAACTTTCCCTGAAAGAGTACAACTCCCTTGGCGATGATATAAAACTTATTGTAATTACAAAAGATAAAAGGACAGTGCGGGCGCTTTCAACAGGCAGTATTCCTGGCATCCCTCCTTTTATTTTACACCATCAATCGCTTTCCCAGATAGACAACCGGATCGATAACATCTACCTTCGCATTGATGAAATTGAAACCGAGCTGGCTGCCCTGGCGTACCGCAAAAAAACCATTGCAGATGAAAACAGCCGTTTGCAGTCAGAAATTGATTTTGAAACTGCCAGTGCGGGTATGGAAAAAAGAGAGGACGCTTCTTCCGTCTGCTGGCTCTGCGGTTTTATTCCTGTTGATAAGTTGGGCGTTCTTAAACGTTCTGCCGCTGAATACGGCTGGGCGCTGATATGGGAAGACATTACCCCTGCTGATCGTCCTCCCACGCTGGTCAGGAACAATGCCGCTGTACGGATCATCCAGCCGTTGTTTTCATTTTTGGGTACTGTTCCCGGTTACAGGGAATACGACATCAGTTTGTCGTATCTGATTTTCTTCTGCCTTTTTTTTGCGATGATCTTCGGAGACGCAGCTTACGGTTTATTGCTTTTTACGATGAGCGCGGCAGCCGCTCTTGCCTTCAAAAAGAAAAGAGGGCAGGTTCCCGATGCGGCTAAACTTTTCATGCTCCTTTCTTTCTGCACTGTGATCTGGGGAAGCATCACAGGTTCATGGTTTGCCATTCCCACAGAGAAACTTCCCCAGTTTCTGCGTTCGCTTGTAATTCCTCCCTTTAATGATGCAGGGCATCTTGCGCAGTTCCCGTTCTTTTTGCAAAAACTGCTTAACCTGCCCGCTGAAGTTCCTGTGGACGAGCTTAAAACCCGCTGGAACATTCAGTTTCTCTGTTTTACAGTCGGCGCGGTTCAGCTTGTGTGGGCAAGGGGAAAGAATGTGATAAAGCAACTGCCGTCTCTTACGGCGCTGGCTCAAGCAGGATGGCTTACGATGATGGTGGGTCTTTATTTTTTAGTGCTGTTCATGCTGCTTAAAGTTGCGCTTCCGCCTTTTGCGGTTTGGCTTATCGGCGGGGGAGCTGCGGCTTATTTTATCTTTGCCGAACAGAACGGCGGCAATTTTTTCAAAAATATAGGAAAGAGTTTTACGAATTTCCTTTCGATATTTTTAACGGCGGTGGGCAGCTTTGCCGACATTATCAGTTATATCCGCCTTTTTGCGGTAGGGCTTGCGGGGGGCATCATTGCGGAGAGTTTTAATAATATGGCAATTCCGGTGGAAGGATTCGGCGACATCGGTCTCAATTTTGCTTTGCGCCTGTTAGCTGCCATTTTGATTCTTGTTTTTGGTCATGCCCTGAATATGGTGATGAACGCGCTTTCTGTTGTGGTTCACGGAGTGCGTCTTAATCTTTTGGAATACGCCGGCAACCATCTGGGGATGGAATGGTCGGGTTATGCATATAAACCTTTTGCGCGGGAAACTTCGTTGCAAGAAGCGCTTAGGCAAAAGAAATAAAGGAGTGATATTATGGATGTGGGAATAGTCGGTGAAATCGGGATCGGAGCCTGTCTTGGGCTTTCAGCGCTTGGGTCGGGGCTGGGTGCCCGTGTCGCGGGTATGGCGGCAATCGGCTCATGGAAAAAATGTTTTATTCAGAACAAACCTGCGCCCTTCATTCTGGTGGCGTTTGCCGGAGCGCCGTTGACCCAGACAATTTACGGTTTTATTCTGATGAACGTGCTTGCCGCCACCGAGCGGCTCAACGGTTTTCAGCTTTTGGGCGTGGGTATTTTTGCCGGTCTTGCCATCGGCACATCGGCTTATGCTCAGGGAAGCTGCTCCGCATCGGCTGCAGACGCATACGCTGAAACCGAGCAGGGCTTCGGCAACTATATGCTGATTATCGGTTTGTGCGAAACTGTCGCGCTCTTCGTGATGGTCTTTGCCATGCTGATTGCCTAAAAGAGTGTTTGGCAGAATTTCAAAAACCGTAACAATCGGCGGTTTTGTTAATGTAAAATCCGTCAAAATAGGAGGCGATTCTCCCGTGGTTGTTCAGACCATGTGGAAGGATCGCCTTTCTTTTTCCGATGTTGAAGACGAGGCGCTGATACGGCGCATTGAGACCCTTGGTTCAATGGGCTGCGGCCTGTTGCGTTTTGCCGTCCCCGATTTACAAACTGCCGAAATCCTTGGCCGCCTTGCCGAAAGGGTCTCCATGCCCCTTGTGGCGGACATTCATTTTGACCATAAAATCGCCCTCCGCTGCATGGATTTTCTCATCGCGAAAATACGCATTAACCCCGGCAATATCGGCGGCAAGGAAAAAACATGCGCCGTGCTGGAAAAAGCCGCCGCCAAAAACATACCCATCCGCATAGGCGTAAACGCCGGAAGCCTGCCCATTGACCTTCGCAGGCGGGCGGAGGAGGGTATGGAGCAGGCCGAGGCGCTGGCGGAAGCTGCGGAAAGGGAATTGGCTGTTTTTGAAGAATTTGGCTTTTCAGACTTCCTTGTGTCAATGAAAGCCAGCGGAATTGCCGATACTATAAAGGCGAACCGTATTCTCGCGGGCAGGACGGATGCGCCCCTTCATTTGGGGGTTACCGAAGCCGGTCCCCTTACAGCGGGTGTTGCCCGCAGTACGGCAGCCCTTTTGGCGCTTTTGGCGGAGGGTATCGGCGACACGATCAGGGTTTCCCTTTCGGACACCGTTGAAAATGAGGTAATTGCCGGCAGGGAAATATTGAGGGCAGCTTCGGAATTGGCGGCGGCTGAAAAAAGGACGCTTGATAAAGCGAAATCTGCCAGACTGTACCGCAAGGGCGTTAACATCGTTTCCTGCCCCCGCTGCGGCAGACATGGTTTTGACACCCACGGCTTTACCAGCCGCTGGCTTTCAAGGCTGTATGCTCTGGACAGGGACATAACCGTAGCCGTTATGGGCTGTGAGGTTAACGGCCCTCAGGAGGCAGAACACGCTGACCTTGGCATCACGGGCGCGGGGGAGAAAGTTTTGATTTTCAGACGCGGCAAAGTGATCAGGACGATTGACGCCGCCGAGGCGGATGCCGCATTTGAAGAGGAACTTCAAAAAATATGAACTGTGAAGTAAAAAAGATAAGAAACCTCATCATTGTTTTTATACTGCTGATTTTATCTTTCCCGCTTTCTGCGCAGGCAAGTCCATGGTGGTATTCCCTTGAACAGGGAAAATTTAAATACCGCAGCGGAGACTACGGCGGAGCGCTGTTGTCCTTTGAAGATGCAAGAAGGCAGAGACACGCAATGTATGAACAGATGGAGAGGGATTTTATCAATTTCCTTTCGATCAACGAAGTGCGCCGCCTGGGAGATTCTCTTGAGCGTGTTGAGCGGTTTTCCTATGACCGTTATTATACAGCCGCTTCCGCCGCAATTGAAGAACTTTATTACCGCGTCCCCAAAGAGAGCTTTAACAATTCCGCATTAGCCGCTCTTGCGGCCATCGGCAAGTTGAAGGATTACCCCGAAGCCGAATACTGGATTGGCGAAACATACCGTGTTGAGGGAGAATTGTCTCTTGCATTATCACAGTTTCGCAAAGCCTACGCCAGGAGAGACCTTTTTGATAATCCAGGTTTTGCGGCGGAACTGTTGTATAAAACCGCATCGATTTTAAAAACCACACAGGATTACAACGAAATGGAAAGAATCCTGCTTTCTATCATCGCTGATTTTGATACATTGTGGGCGGACGCCGGCAGAGTTGATGTTGGCAGGACAGAGACAGACCCTGTTCCCTACGCGCTGGCTTCCGCTTCATTTGCGGCTCAGGCCATGAGCCGTACATTGGAAAACGAAGGAATAGGCCGTTTTCTTGAGTTGTACCGATACAATAACGTTGCTGCTGAACAGGCGCACAGGCTGCTTGGTTTTCATTATGCTGTTACAGGCCGTCCTCCGGCGCAGCAGCATTTGATGTTTGCTTTCCTAATTCAAAATTCGATTATTATCGAAGAGATAAGGCGCAGTCAGTATAATTTTACTTTTTCAAATCTTGCAGGGCTTACGGAGAAAATCAGGAAAAGCAGCCTTCTTTTATCATATATTGATGAAGTTGAATATTATAAGACCGCCTATTACCTTGCCGCAAGCCTTTACCGCAGCGGCAAAACCGCAATTGCACGTAACATCTGGACATTCCTTGCGGAAATTCCCGAAGCGGGGGAGTGGAACGGCCGCGCCATCGGGCAGCTTCGCAATCCTCATCTGGAACCGATTGTCAGAATGCCTTAAAGCGGCAAATTCCCCTGTCGGGCAACCCGGATTTGAACCGGGGACCCCGCCAGCCTGATGCAGTCCACAGGACTGTTTTTTCAATAATTTTAAAACGGCGTAGCACCAGAAAAAGCCGCAGTTCCGAATGAATGCAAGGCAGCCTTTAGGTTGCCGACAGTGCGCCGTACAGTAACCGCTTTTCTGCTGGCACTTGGGTCAATGATCACGCGTAAAGTGTTTTAATTTTTTTTGTGTCATTCGTGTGAGATGTTCTTAGAGTAATTATTTTGCAAAAATCAGTAAACAAATTCCCCTGTCGGGCAACCCGGATTTGAACCGGGGACCCCAAGTCCCCCAGACTTGTACGCTAAACCAACTGCGCTATTGCCCGGCAGGGGAATCTGCTTATTGTCAATTTTATCGGAAATGTAAAATCGTGTAAAGGCTTGTTTTTTTTGCACTCAATTCTGTTCACTTTGAGGAAAAGGTAAAGTACGGTGAATTTTTAACATCTTCAGAAAGACAATTAATCCGTGATATTATTGAAAGATGACAGACAAGGAAAAAGAACTTGTAAAAAAGTATCCAGAAGCCGCGCTAATCGTTGCTATGGCTGAAAGTACATGGGCAGGAAGCCGTAAAATGGCAAAAATTGAATTCTCCCTATCGGACAAACTAAAATTAAAACTTTGTGAACTTTTAGGAAAGGAAATCCAGAAAATCTTCATAACCGATAGCGATGCCCGGCACATAAAAAAACATCGCAAGCATTGAGCGGGGAAATAATCAGATAGGAGTTATAACCTTATGGAAAAAAGAAAAGTAAAAAGCCCGACTGGGTGTCTAATGTTTGGCAAGATACCTAAGGTATCCGTCCCCCTAGACCAAACGTCCGAAACGACCCCAGCCAGCAGTTAATTATAGTATGCAAAAACATACTCTGTCAAGTGACGTGTAATGCCTTCGCAAATTTTACATACCATTTTTGGGGAAGATGTAATTAACGGTTTACGCAGCCGGCCGGAAACCGCTGGTCTTAAGGGTATCTTCACAGGTTGCACCAGTGGCGCGGGTGAAACCGGCTGCGGCGCATTTTCCCTTGGCTGTCAGGGGCCGGATATTTTTTATCACAGCCAGAGGCACAAGCCGGTTGCCCTTGAATACGGATCTCTTTTGCACCGCCGCGGCTGCGGTACTTTTTCGGCAAGCCTGATAAATATGGCTTTGCAGGACAAGGAAGATGCGCGGGAAACTTCGTTGCATTATGCGCGGGAAACTTCGTTGCATTATGCGCGGGAAACTTCGTTGCAAAATACCGGAAACCTTCACTATGCTCTTGGGTTTATGACACACGCATTTTTGGATCGCCATTGTCATCCCTACATTATTTACCATGCGGGCAGGGAGTATCATTCTTTTTTTGAACGCATCATTGACGTGTTGATGCTCATGGAACTGCGCCGGCATGACCCGGTTTCATGGGACAAGGAAAAAATACTGGCTGATGTTTGCGAAAATCCGCCCGCGGGGCTTAAGGAACTAATCATCAGTTCACTTGCCGAAACCTTTCCTGAAAAGGCAGGAAAAGACCGGAGCCTTGCAAAGCGGATTGACAATACATTTGTCGATTGCGCCCGTTTTTACAACATGACTTCTCCAGCAAGAATCAAAGAGGCGTTTTCCGGCGGCGAGCGCCCGGCAGTGTCCCGCAGGGCGATAAATTATATGTACCCTGAAAATCTTTCATCAGAGATTGATTGTATGCGAAGGGTACATACCCCACCCCTCTGGGGCGAAACAAAGGGTATGAACCCTGAGACAAATACCTTACCTAAACAACCATACCCCGTCCGCTCTGCGGCGGGGTTGGTTGATCTGGTTTTAAAAGCTCCCTTGCCCAGAGATATGGCGGCCCTCATCAATCAGATGGAGAAGCGCTCCGGTTCGTCCTTTAGATGAACAACGCCTCCTATATCTAATAGCATATAAACGGTATATTGGAAACAAGAGCTATGGGTGCAATTTATTTGATCTACAATTGTGTTCGTTACGGT
>JAIRRJ010000074.1 GCA_031256035.1 Treponema sp.
AGCAATTTTCCGAACGGCTGCGCACGATGAATGAGATTCTGTCCCGCCTGACCCTGAATGATGCCGCCGAGAGCGATCCTTCCCACCTGCTGCAGGTAGCGGAGTATTATGCGGATCAACGGAAATCCGGTCAGGCGCTCTACGCCTATAAGCAGTACTTTACCCTTTGCCCCGATGCGCCGGTCAATGATGATGTAAAACGGAAAATAGCGCAGCTTGCCGCCGGCGCAAGTATCCTGAAACCGGTGAACTCGCCAGATAAAAAAAATGAGCGTGCGTATCCCGCCGGAGCAATAATCTTCGCCGAGGGCGAACAGGGGAATGATTTATATATCATCAAGAAAGGCTCGGTAAAGATAAGCAAGATCGCAAACAATAAAGAGGTGGTGCTGGCAGTTTTACGCCAGGGGGACATCTTTGGCGAAATGGCGCTGCTTGAAGATGATAAGTTCAGGAGCGCCACAGCCGAAGCGAACGAAGATTGCACTGTGCTGGCGGTGGATCGCGCCAGCTTTGAAGAATTGATCAGGACATCTCCGGAAATGGTGGCCCGCATGACCACCGTTTTGGCGGAGCGGATGTGGCTAAAGTACCGGCGTCTTTCCAATTTAATGATCGATGACCCCCTGGGGCGTATCTACGACGCTATGCTCATCCGGCTTATCAAGGAAAGGGTACCGCTTGATACGAACCAGCCTTACCATTTCGATTTTGGCTTCAGGGAACTGGCGGAAATGGCGAGGATACCGGAAAGCGAACATAAGGAACTGATGCGAAAACTTCTCCTGACCAAGCGGATCACCATTAAAGAGAACGAGATTTTTCTCAACGATTCTTCGGAGATATTCAGGCATGCCGAATACTACCGCCGCAGTAATAAAATCCACACGAGGAAAAAAACCAAAAGCCCGTAGTAAGCTCCTTTTTTTCGATTTTTTGCTCAAAATCTACTTTAGTACAATACTCAAAAAAAATAGTTATAACGATAATTAAAAAAAGGAGTTATCATGAAAACACTGAAAAAAGGCATTGTTGGTTTGGCTGCGGCTGCCGTATTCTCGCTGCTGTACATAACCGGAGGGCTTGATTACATTGAAGAGCGTTTCTACGATTTATTTTTGCGGTTCAGGGTGGAACGTCCGCGTGTAGATAACATCGTTATTGCCGAGGCGGACGATCCCGCCATTGACTACTTGGGCGTCTGGCCCTGGCCCCGTTACGGAACGGCGGACAGTCTTTTTCGCTTAACCGAGTATAGTCCGTCAAATATCATTTTCGATTGGCTCTTCCTTGATCCGGGCGCTATGGGGGTAGACTTTCAATATTTGGAGCACGGCCTTGACCGGGATTTTGAGCATAGCCTAAACCGGATACATACGGCAATTAATAATAATGAAAGAAACCTGTCTTCGGTTATCAGAAATGAATATGCGGACCTTCAGACTAAAGCCCACGGCATTCTCCGCAACAACGATCAGTATTTTTCCGAGGTAATAGCGCTCAACGGCAATGTATGGACAACCATGTATCTGGAGTCGGAGCCGCTGGAAGGCGACTGGGCGGAACGCCGTCCTTTTGCCGAGAAGCATTTTTCGTATCCGGTTACCGCGGCACAGAACGCGCACATCGGAGCGGGTTATGTTGACGTATTGTCGAATCTGCCGCTGTTTGCCGAGGGCGCGAAGGGGGCGGGCGTTTGCAATTATGATATCGACAAAGACGGCATCATGCGGCGTATTTACCTTACAAATAAAGTCGGCAATCACTGGTATATTCAGCTTGGCTTTGCCCCGTTAATGAACTCTCTGGGCAGGCCGGAGATACTGCTGGAAAAAAGAAAGTTGACGATCAAACAGGCAAAAATGCCTAACGGAAGGGTAAAGGATATTGATATTCCGCTGGATCATGAAGGCAAGATGCTGATTGACTGGCCGAAAACAAGCTACAAGGACAGTTTCCCCCGTCTTTCTTTGCTGGATGTTTTACAGCTTGGCGGCATTGAAACTGAACTGGAAGATGATGCCCGCGCTCTTGCCGCAGCTCTCGCGCCTTTTGCAACGAAGTTTCCCGCGCAGTCAGAGCATTTCGCCGGTATCCCCGCGCTGTTGAGTGAATCGCTCGCCGCGTTCGATTCAGCGAAAGAATCAAAAACCCTTGCGCTCCAACAGGTTTCCAAAGCCCACTTTGGGAATTTTACGGCGCACCGCAATTATGCTCTTTCATTGTTGGGTGAAATCGTATCCAGAAGCTCGAATATAACCCTTCCTGCGGACGCTGCGCCGTTAATTGCCAAAATAAAGGAAAACCTTGAACTCCGCCATGAGCTGGATGCAAAAATCGAACGTATGGTGCGTAACAAATTGTGCATTATGACCACGCAAATTATCGGAAATACCGAATACGGCCCTACTCCGTTTGACGGCACTTTTTCGTTTGGCGGCGTACCGGCAGTTGTTATTGATACCATTCTTTCTGAAAGCTTCATTACTCCGGTTGGGGTTTGGTGGCGCGTCGTATTCATGATGCTTTTTATTCCGCTGTTTCTGGCATTAACCAGCGCTCTGGTTCCGGTCAGGCGCGGTATTTTAGGGTTTTCCGCAGCATTATTCATTGCCGTTATCGCTGTTTTTCTGTTTCGTTTTTCAGGCGTCTTCTGGGGGCCTGCCGGATTCCTGTCCGCCATGATCCTCGCCGTTGTGATAAGGGAAATTATGTCTTATGCGACATCAGAAAAGGAAAAGCACTTTATCCGCAATGCGTTTTCCACATACGTTTCAAATGATATAGTCAAAGAATTAATTGCAGATCCTTCCCGCCTTCAGTTGGGCGGGGCGAAACGCCACATGACGGCAATTTTTACCGATGTACAGGGTTTTTCATCTATATCTGAACAGCTTGCTCCTGAAAACCTGGTAAGTCTCTTAAACCGTTATCTTTCCGCAATGAGCGATATCATTCTTGATGAAAAGGGAACTATCGACAAGTATGAGGGGGATGCTATAGTTGCCTTCTTCGGCGCTCCTCTGGACTTACCCGATCACGCGCTGCGCGCCTGTATGTCCGCCATTAAAATAAAAAAGATTGAGGTTGAATTAAACAAAAGCATCATAAAACAAAACCTCTCTCCTATCCCGCTGTTGACACGCATCGGGATTAACACCGGCGATATGGTTGCAGGCAACATGGGGACTGCAAACAAGATGAACTTTACGATCATGGGGCACATGGTAAACCTTGCAGCGCGTTTGGAAGGCGTAAATAAACAGTATGTAACATGGATACTTGCCTCGGAAGATACCGTGCGTGAAACAGGCAATAAACTGCTTTGGAGAAAACTTGACCGTGTGCGTGTTGTGGGTATCAACGAACCTGTGCGCATTTACGAATTGCTGGATACGGCGGCGGATGCCGGTGAACAGGACAAAAAACTTGCGGCACTTTTTGATGGGGCTTTGGATAATTTTGAAAAACGGAACTGGAAACAGGCAGCGGATGGTTTCGTGAAAGTGATTGAAATAAAAGCCGATGATTATCCTGCCAAATTGTACATTGAGCGGTGCGCACAATTTGTAAACGCCCCGCCTGAACCGGATTGGGACGGCGTGTATAATCTGACCTCAAAGTAATGGCAATGTGATAACAACAGCGAACCCCGTCCCTTCAGGCTAAACTTGACCCACAGAAAACGTAATATGTTCCGTGGCGGCTGCGTCCAGACCTTACAGGAGCTAGACGGTCGTGGCATTTTTTTACGGACGCTTTCGCGTCGCTTTAATTGAAGCCACGCCGTATGCTCCTTTCAGG
>JAIRRJ010000082.1 GCA_031256035.1 Treponema sp.
ATAAGCGTCATTTTCAGGAAAATCGCGCGTATGTGAACAATAATGTCCGTACTGCAGGAAGTGTTTTTTTAAGAATTCATCAATTTTCCTGTCTACAAGGACACGGGAATTATCACCTGCTTTCGGGTCTTTATAACACCGGAATATTTTTTCTACCGATACCATTGCCATGATTGTGTCTTCCACTCTTCCCTGACATGACGAAAAATCAAACTGCAGCGCCTTGTTATCTTTGGGGTTGTGGTGCTTGTCCAGAGTGTATGTCTGACGCGCCATTGCAGCGTTGATAATGTCATGAACCAGCTCTTTCCCCATTTCCTCAATACCGTCAGTGTAAAGCAGCAGTATGTCGCCGCGATCAATGGTAATCGTTTGGACTTTGTATCCGCCTGAAGACTTAATGATGTTATTGGGCAACACGCCGGCAGCCGGAGTTTCCGGCAAAACGATGGATTTTATTTTTCCTTCGGATGCATCATAAATATGAATGATGTTATCGCCGGCACTGCATACTCTGGCTGTCCCGGTTATGGAATCATACAGGCAGAGGGTGAATGCTGCAAAGCGCCCTTTGAAGGCGAGGGTCTCAATAAATTCATTAATATGGTAAACCGCTTCATCAATGCGCATACCCTTCACATCCGGTTTCCATTTTTTGAAATGGTTAAGGAACATGGTTGCCACCTGAATCATAATCAGCGCCGCGGGGATTCCCTTTCCCGCAACGTCGCACTTGATGATTGCGTAGTAGCGGCCGTCCAGGTCTTTGTAGTCGAAATAATCGCCTGATACGCCTTTTGCGCCTTCATAAAAACCGAAAAAATCAACATGGGCTGTATGCTTGGAACCAAATGTTTTTTTGTTGCCGTGCTTGTCCAAATCAAGCGGAATAAGTTTCTTTTGTATTTCTTTGCCAATGGAAAGATCGGCGGCTGCCGCGGCGGCTTTTACAAGACCGTATGTCATATCATTGATGGCGCCGCCCAGAATAGAGATTTCGTCTCCGTACGGGATGTGAATGTTATGCCCTTCGAGTTTTGCCATGTCATCGGTATCGCGTATTATTTCAATGTGGCTTAACAGCGTGTGTATGGGCCTTGTTATAAGAGCTGAAAGAAGCAGCGCACCGGTGATGCCGATAAACGCCGCGGCAAGGACGGCAAGAATAACCGGACGCAGCAGAATTTCACGATGGACGCCGGTCGTCAGTAAATATATCGGCGCAGAAATTATTATGATAATCAAAAGAACCAGCGCAATTATAAAGGAAGCCAGCTTAAAGCGTAAACCTCTCTTTTTTATCATGTTATTTTTTCCGTCTGAAAACGCGGTAGTTTATATTCGGAAAAAAGTTGTGGCGGCGTTCCAGATTGGTCAGCCATTCAGTGCTGATGTAGTTGCTTCCCAGAGCCTCATAGATCGTAGTGAAATTGCGCAGTGCGTTTTCAGCCTGAGTTTTTGCGTATTCTGTGGAATCCTGTTTGTACAGAAACCCCGACCAGTCCGAAGACTGCGCAAGAAGTATCTCGCGGGCGGCCTGGTTAAGGGCGCGTTCCTTTAACCCGGTGTCATCCGGAAAACGTTCCGCCAGCTCCGTCATCCTTTCCATTGAACGAATTAAATGCCGGTACATCCAGTCATTGCCGGCGTTGAGCCATGTTTCGGCATAGCCGTTGAATCCCCATGAAGAAAATTCGGGAGTAACAACTTGAAGGGAAGAAAGGTTTTGCTTAAAGATATATTCACCGGGGTTGAGAAATTTGAAATCATGGTATTTGGCGGCTGTTCGGAAAAGAGCTTCTATGAACTGCGGCCCTTCATGCCAAAAACGGCCAAATGTATCCGCGTTATGCGCAAGTATGCTCAATGGCGGTTCATTCATGTGTTTTGACGCCTCTTCCAGGCGGTTGACGGTATTTTCCATGAATAATTCGGCGTATTGGTTCACCTTGTCCAAAGCTGCCTGTGGATTGTAAATCGTATTCTGGCTGCGGGCGGACAGCGGCCAGTATTTTATCCCCGTTCTGTGCCTTTCACCTTCCGTACTTAGGAACTTACTGATAATTTCAGGCGGAAATTCGTATCCTGCATCACGGTCATTGTCCAGGTATAAATCGTCTTTTGTTATTTGTTCTATTTCCCGGGTGGCGTAAAAATCCCTTGCAAGAATATAAATACCGCCGGGTGTTTTTACCGGGAAGAAACTTCCCTTTTTGGGCTGAGGTTTCCCAAAAAGGAGACCGTGGCTGTCTATGATGGTGTAGCTGAGATTATATGCCCGCAGATGCGGCTCCAGAGCCGGTATCCAGCCTAGTTCAGGCAGCCAGAATCCCTGCGGATTTCCGCCGAAATGGCGGCGGTAAATTGACAGTGGAACTTCCAACTGCGCCTGCATTGATTCGGAATTGTGGCTGATAAACGGCAGAAAAGCATGCGTCGCGCTGCCGGCAAGGATTTCAATTTTTCCCTTACGCCTGTAGCCGTCAATCGTTTTTAAGATATTTCCCTCGTACTGTTCGGTAAAAACAATTCTTCTTTCCAGTATGCGGTTGTAATGCATTTTGGCCAGTTCATTTAGTTCACCTTGTTTCTCCGTGCGTTCAATTTCCTGTTGGCTGAATTCAATTTGTCTTTCTGTAAATGCGAGATATTTTTTCATCAGATGTTCATCGCCGAGCATTTGGCATAACAGAGGAGAAATTGAAAGCCCTAAGCGGAAGGGTACATGTTCCACTTCCAGCCTGTCCAAGACTTCAAGGAGGGGAAGATACGTTTCTGAGACAGCCTCAAAAAACCAGTCTTCTTCGACCGATCGGAATAAATCATCTTCACAGTAAAATTCACGGACAAACGGCAGATGAGCTTCCAAAATCAGGGAAGATGCGTAACGAAATTCCATATTTACTGCCTTTTATTTCTGGACTGACGGTCTTTGCTTTTTATTGTTGAAAAATCACGTGCACCTGACAGGCGGATAAGCGGTTTTTGATCAATGTCGCCAAAATTATCATTTTCTGAAAACCCCGGCAAAGTAAAAGGAAGAGAAACGGCAAGCTGCAGTTCCGAATTACCACGGATAACGCACAACTTTATGATATAACATCCGTTTGCCTGCAATGAATGTTCGGCAAAGCCCAAATATCTTTCTGAATCTTCCGCACCAATTAAAACAGAAAAGGCATCTTCTTTCTGTTTTGATGTGGTCTCTCCTTTGTTCAGCGGAATAACCCTCAGGCAATACCCCTTAAAATCATCCGCGCTTTCGTGCATTTCCCTGTCATGTTTTTTGATTTCCCAGAAAACAAAAACCCAAAACGGATCTCTAATCATTGCTTCTATGTATGAAATATTGTACTGTTTCGGCAGAGCAGCGGATTCCATGTGATCCGGACTGGTCATTATTTCTTCTTCTGTTTCCTGTTTTTCTTCAATGGAATTTTCCAGGAATTCTTTTATGATAAAAATCCGTTCCAGTCCGGGAGGAATGTCAATGCCCGTACGATCGGCCAATTCTACCAATTCGCCGGTACTCAAACTTTCAAGATAATGGCGTGAAAATGATCTATTAAGAGATTCTTCCATAACTTGTCTATATTTTGGAAAAAATTGAGGTTTAAGTCAAGGCAGAGTAAAAGGGATGGAAGTAATCCGGCAGGGGCGCGTGTACATCCAGATTTATTTCATCATTTATAACCAGCCGCGAGGCATGCAGCAACAGACGGTTAAGACCTGCTGTTTTCCGCAGTTTCTTATTTAGCGCAAAATCACCATACTTGTCATCACCAAAAACAGGGGTTCCATTAAGGGCAAGGTGGCGGCGAATTTGATGCATCCTTCCCGTGCCAAGTTCCAGTTCTAAAATGGAAAAAACAAGATTGTCCGCAGAAGCGATATTTCCGGTTTTTATTACCCTGAATACGGTTTCTGATTTTTTCATTTTACCGTGAATTAACAAATCCTCCGTAATGCTTCCTTTGTTCTCTTTGGGAATACCGGAACAGACAGCGATATATTGTTTGACAGCTTTCCGGTTTGTTCCAAGAAGACGGGAGAAAAGAGAGGCAGCCTTTTTGGTTTTTGCAACCAGAATCACGCCGGAAGTATCTTTATCAAGCCTGTGAACCAAAAGCGGCGGCGGGTTGCGGATTTTCGCCAGTATTTGGTCAAGTGAGGATTTCACTCCCTTCCCGCCCTGAACTGCAAGGCCTGCAGGCTTGTTGATGATCAGTAAAACATCATTTTCGTGGAGTATTTCCAATTTTTTCATGTTGTGAGGTAAACAATCATGTTCCCGAACAAGTCATTTTGCCAAATCATACAGTGAATCCCAGGGAAGCAGTTCTCCAATGGTGGTATTTACTTCTTTCGGACCGCTGCCAGCGAAGCGTACTGGTGAATCGGGAGACATAAATTCGGTTAGCACCTGACGGCAGGCGCCGCATGGACCGACAGGTTCGACTGAATCCGGCGTGGAGATCGCAAGGGCTGTGAAACGGCGTTTGCCTTTTGCAACTGCCGCAACCACTGCATTCCGTTCGGCGCAAATCGCAAGGCCATAAGAACGGTTTTCAACATTGCAGCCTGTCGCTATACTTCCGTCTTCACACAACAATGCCGCGCCTACCCGGAATTTTGAATAGGGGATATATGCCATATCTGCGGCTTTTCTGGCTTCCGCGGACAGGATTTCCATCTGTTTTTTATCAATCATACTTGCCTCCTTCACTATTATATATTATTATAGCTTGATGCTCTTTGAAAACTTCAGTTTTTGCAAGAGCATCACCGCACTTATAGGGGGAAGCGTGGCGCAAGACAAAAAAAGAGCCAGGTTTGTGGTTGTTTTTGTGCTTTTTGCTGTCTATTTTTTCGGCGCGGCCAGGCCAATTCCCCTTGAAACAGTTCTTTCGCCCAGATGGATTAGTTCGCTGGAAGCCGGTGATCCGGTCATAATTGACGGTATCGCGCAGCAACTTCCAGGCGTGCTTCCGTTTACTCTGGGCAATCATTTTGGTTATGTTGATTCCGCCGGCTATTTTCCCATAAACAAAATAAAAACCGGCAATATTTATCTTAGTGAAAAACAGTGGGTAGAATACGACGCCGAACCTTCAAAAATTGATATTATGAATGTAGACGGAGAGACGACAGCAAGTATTGATGACCCGCGGGGGTATCCGGTATTGCTGGATAACAGGGTCTTTATTCTTGGAAGCGAACAAAATTCGTTATCTGAAATTGACAAGAATGGCAATGCCCTGTGGACGTATGATTTCAGTGCGCCTCTTACCTGCATTGATGCCGCCGCAGGTCTTGTGCTGACAGGTTCGATTGACGGTGTTGTTGAAATTCTTGATTTAAACGGCAGGCGCATTTTCTTTTTTGAGCCGGGCGGTTCACGTTTCTCGGTAATTTTGGGCTGCGCTCTTTCCAGTAACGGACTGCGGCTGGGTATTATCTGCGGCATTGAGGATCAGCGTTTTTTACTCCTTGAACGGTATGGCGGCGCTTCGGGTGAGTACAAAGTGATCTATCATGAATTCCTGGATACCGGTTTCAGGCGGCCGGTGCACATTGAATTCATAGATCAGGATCGGCGGGTTATTTTCGAGCGCCCTCTGGGTATTGGCTGTTACAATATCAAATCCAGACGGGGGATAAGGATACCCCTGAACGGTACAATCGCCGCAATCGAGAATTCAGGTGATCAGGGATTTCTCTTTCTGATTTGTTCCGATTCGGTTCAGCAAAAAAAACTTATCGGCATAAAATTTCCGCAGGACAGATGGCTGCCTCTTACCGTTTCAATGCGGGACATGATTTTTCTTGAAGCGGCTTTCAAAAGCGACAATGTTTACCTGAACAGAACAGGCAATTCCATTGTCGCAGGCGGGGGTGCAACATTGATTTCTTTTGACTTGGAGAAAAAATAACATGGACAGATATTCATTGCGTATAACAGCGGCGGTAACGTTTTTTCTTGTTTTATCACCGTTTTTCTTTTCTGACGCTCCGGCTGCCATGAACTGGCCGAGTGAGAGCGCGAATTTAATCCGTAATTTCGGCTGGAATGACAGGGGCAGGCCGGTGCTGGGTATGGTTTTTTCGGGGGGTACTGATGTTCTTGCCGCTGAAAAGGGAGAGATGATTTTTTCACGGAGAAAAGACGACGTTGCATCCCGCCTTCCTTCCCCTCTTGGCGCATGGACTGCGCTTGATCACGGAGACGGGTTAATCAGCATTTACAGCCGCTGTGAAGAAATTAATCATTCATATACTAATGTAGAAAAACAGGAGATAGTAGCCTCTGCCGGCATTTCCGGCTGGTCAAAACAAAAGGGTTTTTATTTTATCGTTTATGACAGAAGAGAGCGGCGCTGGATTAATCCCGCAATGATTGTAACTCCCATGAAGGATATACAGGCTCAGCAGATACTTTCGGTGAATATGATGAATTCTCAAGGCTCTCCCGTTGTGCAGCCGAGAAATATCCAGCAGGGACGTTACTCTGTCATAGTAACAACGGGAGCGAGAGGAAGTTCTCTTGCGCCTCAGAAGATTGTCTGTTTGGTAAACGGTACCGAAGCTGGCTCCCTTAATTTTGAGGTTGTTTCCGCCAGAGACGGCGTATTAATGGTTTCCCGTAACGGCCTTGTTCCTGCCAGGCAGATATACGCGAACTTTCCCGCTTTTGAAGCCGCCGAAGTTTTTTTTAACCGTGGACAGGCGACCATGGAAATTATTGTACAGGATATTGCCGGAAATTCCCGCAGCATAATCAGCCGGATAAGCGTTAATTAATGGTAAAAACCTGGTCAACGCCGGTTCGCGCCGAAGACAGGGGCATGGTACTCTGCAATAATTGCGGAAGCGAAATTTTCAAATCCGCTCTTGACTGCGGCGGATTTATGTATGTTCGCTGCGTTTCCTGCGGCCTTGCGCAGATGAATCCCCAGCCTGCCGGAAGTGAGGTAATTAAGCGTTACAGCCAACTGTTCGGAAAAGACTACCTTTCTTACGAACTGGAGAATGAGGCGGCATATTTAAAATTACAGCAGCTTGCACTGGTAGATTCAAAATTCAGCGAACTTGAAAAAAATCTTTTTTCGCAGGCTGAGGTTAATGCTCCTCCCAATGTTCTGGATGTCGGCTGCGCAACAGGCGCGCTTCTTTCTTTTCTGCGCGATCGCGGATGGCGTGTAACAGGTGTGGAAATATCGCCCTGTGCTGAATATGCGCGGAATGAACGAAATCTTGATGTGCGAAATCTCCCGTTAAAGGAAAATAATTTTCCGCAGGACAGTTTTGATGTGATTCTTGCATCCCACCTGATTGAACATTTAAACGATCCCCGCAGCTTTCTTGTTGAATCACACCGAATACTCAGGAGCGGCGGACGTGTGTTTATTACCACACCCAATATCAGCGGGTTTCAGGCGCGTCTTACCGGCAGCGGATGGCGTTCGGCTATTTTCGATCATCTTTATCTGTTTTCTGCGCGGACTTTGACGAAACTGCTCGAAAGCGCCGGTTTTACAATTGAAAGAATTGATACATGGGGCGGACTTGCGGCAGGGCTTGCTCCGTCCTGGCTGAAAAAAATTGCGGATTTTCTTGTAAAGCGTTTGGGCTGCGGGGATGTGATGATTGTCAGAGCTGTGAAAACAGGAAATTAAATAAGAACAATATATCTCTTTACAGCGGGGTTATTTACTTCAATAAAACCCAAGTGGCGCCGGAGCCGCCGTGTGATGCTTTTTCATATCCGCTTTCGCCGGCGTAAGGACATTGTTCAATAAAACTACGGACAACACGATCAAGGACAGCATCTCCCTGCGAATGATTCCCCTTGCCGTGAATTATGCGCAATTTATCAAAGCCGTTGGTTTTGGCATTGATGAAAAATTGGTTTAATGAAAGATGCGCCTCACCGCCGGAAAGACCGTGAATATCAAGAATATCATCAGGCTTTCCCTGCCGGATGCGGCGGCGGTATTCACCGCGGATCCGGTTTTCGTATTTTGAATCTGCATCCTTCATGAAAACTTCAGGATTGCGCGTTTCGCCGGATTTATTCCGGGAAGCGTTTGTTTGCTCCCATTTATTTAATATGTCTCCGAAATCCATTATGTTCCTCCCGCTTTGTTCGTTAATAAAAAATCACTTTTTCCGCCGGTATCCAGCCTGACACACCAGTGGTATCGTTTGCCCGGACATATACCCACAGGCCGGTGTTTTGCAGAATTATTACCGGCTGTCCTTCTTTGAAAATTAATGTTTCTTCTCCGGCAAAATCCGCAACCCTGCGTACAGGGGTTTCATTTGTTACCCCCGAAAGGCCTATTTTGACATTGGATGGGGTTTTGCTTCCGGAGTTTATGACCCGGTAAAGGCTGAAAGAACCTGCGGCTGTAAAAATGACAGTGCATAGCAGCGCAGCTTTTTTCCATAAAGAACCCCTTAACAGCATATAACAACCAAATGGAGAAATAATTACAAGAACGAACAGGGCTGATGACAAACCCATAAGAAATTTTCTGTATCGCCGGTTTTCATTTTCAGTATCAAAAAGTCCCAATTTCTGCTCAGCTTCCGTCCTGATTGGACGCAGCAAAACCCCTGCCGGATGATCCCGCTCATTCCGTCTTAATTCAGCCAACGTTTGCGCATAACGGTTGTTATTCCACAATTCCCGCGATGTATTGTAGATTTCTTCGCATTGCTCCATGTAAGTTCTGTTTATGATTGATTTGAACGCAGTAGAATCAAATTCAGGAAAGCGCTGAAGATCACCGGAGAATGCTGTATCTGCTGCCAGAATCGGTTCTTTGTCAGCGGGATTTGTGTTTGTCAACACAGCGCGGATGCGCAGTGCGGGGATTTCAAAGCGGACATTTTCATAATGAAGAATCTGCGCAGGAAGACGGAAATCTCCGGATTCCAGAGGTATAAGTATAAGCTTGACTGCTATGCCTTTTGCCCTTTCTTCTGTCTGAAGCGGAGAAAGTTCGAGGATCATTTTCTGCGGAACTTCGGGCATGAAAAATTCATGCGCAGGCTGGGATGAATTCCATCCTGTTACGCGAAGCGTAATACTTGCCGTATCTCCCACCGCCATTTGAGACGGCGCGCCTTCCCAGACAATCCGCGGTATCAGTAGTTTTTGCTCTTCGGCTGGCCCGCGTACGTTCAGTGTCAGCGGACTTGTTTCCGTAACTCCTGAAGGGCTTATTACTGTGAATGACCCAAGCGTTATGCGGCCTGAATTGTTTGGTATAAATCTGTATTCAACAGCCGTTTTTACCCGCGTTTCCGTATATTTTGGATTTTTTACATGGCTGTCGAGCAATAGCGAACCTGTAAACGCAGGCGGAAGCACAGTAACTTCATTCGGAACGGGATGATCGACAAGAAGCGTAAGCGTCCAGTGGCTGCCGGCAGCCGGCATGGCAGGATGTGTTTCGATAATTACTTCGGGACCGGAGGCATCCTGTGCATAAATATGCGGAAAAATCATTAACATAAAAAACATTAATGTTATGTAAAATATTTTCATCTTCAATAATCCAATCCTGCAGGTTCGTCTTCGGCATTCCATTCCCTGCTTTTCCATTGATTCTCTTCTTTCCGCCTGATAAAATCAAACAGAATCTCTCTTGTTTGATTATTCCCCTGTTCGGTTTTATTTTCTTCCGTTTCCCTTTCGATAGACATAAGGCTCAATTCAAGATTGTGTTTAGCTTCCATTCTGCGCGGGTCTTCCCTGAGCGCGTTTTTGAACGCTTCCGCAGCGGAGCGGAAATCGCCTTCGCTGAAATAAATAATTCCCGAATTGTAATTAATTCTGTAGCGAAGCTCGCGGTGTTCGCCGGACAGGGAAGTTCCAAGCATTTTTTGAGAATCGGCGTAACGTTTTAACGCGGCTTTGTTTTCATCAAGCAGATAGAATGTCAAACCTGTGCCGTACTCGGCGTAGGGAGCGGTGTCTTCATAGTTTCCAGCTTTATGGTAAGAGGCGATTGCCTCATCATACCTGCCGTGAGAGCTGAGATAATTTGCCTGCATCAGATACAATTTTCCCTGAGAGCAGTTTTGCAGAAGAGGGGAAAAAATCAATACCATGATTATCAATGAAGCGTGTGGTTTACTTCTTGTCAGTGGAACAAATTTGGAAGCGCCGAAAGCCATAATCGCAAGGATAACGAACAATGACCGTCTTTGCCGGGGTTCAGAGCGGCCTCCCGCAGCGTTTGTTTCTCTGGCAAACGAAAGCAAATTCCCGCTCAGAACCGCGACGGCATCGGCGCGTCCGCCGTCGATATAGATGCCTCCTGTTCTGACTGTGGCCATGCGCATAACGCTTGATTCCCTTCGGCTGACAGCGGCGCGAATTTCCGATGTATCTTTGGCTTCCACAGACCGGCCTTCGTCACTGCCGACTGCGAGGGTATTTATTAAAATGCCGTCCTTGGCGCATTTGTCGATTGCGTTTTTTAAAACACCGGATAAAGACTCTCCGTCCGAAACGAGGACAATTACTTTTCGCGCCGGAGAGGAAGCCTGAAACGCGCCTGCCGCCGCATCCAAAAGAGACTCAAGATTTGTACTTCTGCCGGTCATTGAAGAGCCGTCGAGGGTTTCAAGAAAAGTCAAAGCCGATTCATTGTCCCATGTGAGCGGAATTGCCAAATACCCCTTGCTTCTCCCGATTGCCACGGCAATGCGCGCTCCTGAAACAGCCGCCGCGCTTTCTCCTGCAACGGAAAGGCCGCGCTCAAGCCGCGATTGTGCAAGATGTGCATCACGGATGTCCATGCTGCGCGAGACATCAACGGCAAAAACCACATCCAGTCCGCGGCGGTATTCGGAAGCGGTAAAACCTGTTCCCCACCGGGGGCCTGCCAGAGCAATGATGATACAGGCAATGAATACCCTGAAGAGTAAAACAGAAAGTTTTAATTTCCTTTTGAGTTCATCAGGCAGTTCGTAACTGTATCTCCGTTTTTTGCCCAAAAAGTCAAAAAGAATCAAAGGGATAAAAATTATATAAGCGCTCAATACAAAAGGATGATCAAAAGTCATAACAATGCTCCCAGTAAAAAGCGCCTGACAAATCTGACCGATGCCAAAAGCCCAATGGCGGAAATCAGAAAAGGAAGGAAACTCGGCTGTCTCCGGCTGATGACGCGGGAGCGTCGCACCGTTATTTCACTGTTATCCAGCCGGGAAAATGCGCCGGCGAAGGCATCCGCCGAGGGAGCGGTGATGTATACGCCTCCGCCTGCAAGGCTTAATCTGCGCATGCTCTCGCTGTCAAAACGGGAATCGAATATGCCGGTTCGGCGCATCGACGTGTACGGATCAACATAATCTATCGGTACTTCTCCCGATGAACCAATTCCGATAACCCAAAGAGATGCGCCCATTTCACGTAACATAGACGCGGCAGTTTCAGGATGAATTGCGCCAGCATTATTTTCACCGTCAGTTATCAGCACGGCAATTTTTCGTTTGGAGTTTGATTTTTCAAGATGATATGCGGCGACCGCAAGCCCCATGCCCAGAGCCGTACCGTCTCCCAATTCGCCGATGCGCAGACTGTCCAGCCTGATTTCCAGAGCTTCCCTGTCGGCAGTAGGCGGAACAAGAAGCGCCGCGTCATTTCCGAGAGCCACAAGACCGATGTTATCTGTAGGCCGCTTTCGTGCAAATTGCGAAAGCAGGGTTTTAGCGGTATATATGCGGCTTTTACCGTCCATGTCCAGAGCTGCCATGCTGGGGCTTGTGTCCAGCACAAAAATTATGTCCGCTCCGCGGTTAAGCCAAACGGTTTCGGAAGTAATGATTACAGGCATGGCGGCGCTGATAAACAGCAGGACAATTCCGGTTATTTCCAGCGTTTTCAGTAATTTTACAAGACCGTCAATTTGACGCGTTCTAAAAGGTATACCGCCGGGCGCGCCGAGAGGAATTACAGCATCATAGGGATTTTTCAGCAAGCGTACGATGAACGCCGCAAGAGGGATAGCAATAAAAGCTGAGACTACAATCAGCGGATGCTCGAATCCGAAACTCATGCCGCCTCCCCGGGATTACTTTTTCCGGTTTTTTCAACCGTATCAAGAAAAAGCCGCAGATCAGCTAACAACGGAGTTATATCTTCACCATTGACGGTTTCTCCCGAAAAGCGCAGTTCATCGCAGCGGCGGAAAAATTTTCCCAAAAATCCCGAATTTGTTTCCTGCTTAAAGGTTTGTTCCAAAGGCAGCGTTTCCAGTTCGACAGCGGTCATTGCGCGGCAATTGTTCTCTGTAAGATAGGAAAGAAAGGTGCGAAATTCTTCGGAAAGCCTGTCCAGGATTTCACGGGTTTTTCCTCCTTTTAGCAGAGTTTTGTACAAATGTCTTTCTATCTTCCTCATGGAAATGAAGAGCCTGCTGAATCTCCATTTTGCAATCCATTCCCGAAGATAGCGGCGGCCACGGAGCGCGAACCAAAGCGTCAGCAGGAGCAGCAGGACAATGCCCGCCATTGTTCCGTAGATCAAGAAAGAAGTGCCGGGCGCTGCCAGAGGAGCAGCCGCTCCTGAAAGTTCAAGTTCTGAAACCCTTGAATCAATGACGGAGCTGATTGTTACGCTGAGATCAAAAAAATATTCACCGCCGATTTCAATAACCGGCAGTTTAAGATGACCGGGAGCGAATGCGGTAAATTCGATCAAAAGCCTGCCCCCGGATGCGCGGCGTTCAAGAATGATCCTGTGAAAATCAATATCGTTGTCCTGCGGAAAACCGTTAGTCAGAATTATGTCCGCGGAATCATGAACGTATCCCGGCAGGGGCAGAATCATGGCGGCAGGGTCTCCTACATAGACAATCCGCGGGATTAGGTAGGCGGAATTCTGGGCGTTGATAACTGCGCAGGTTAAAATAAAAAATACTAATGGCAGGTATCTTCTCATGTACGTTCCCTGTATCCGTGCTGGGCGCTGTTGCGGCTGCCAAAAAATTTTATCAGGGAAGCGGCGGCATCCGCTGTTGTGGACAAATCAAGAAAAGAAGCTCCGTTCATGCGGCATTGATTCTCCCAGTGAATGGTGCGTTCCCTGTGCCATTGTAACCAGCTTTCCTGAAAGGAATACTGTTTTGCCGGCGCTTCAATACGGATGCCTGTTTCCGGGTCTTCCAGGGTTATAAGCCCCGGATACGGAAGATCGGGCGGATCGTTAATACGCAGTGCGATAACATCATGTTTGCGGCAAATGCTGCCCATTTCCTGTTCCCAGCCTGCACTGTAAAAATCAGAAATTAAAACGACAAGAGAGTGTTTTTTTAAATACTTCTGCGCGCCCAGAAGCGCGGACGCGATATTGCTCCCGCGTTTATCACCGCGCGTTCTTTCCTGTTGATATTGAAGGGCTGCCATAATGAGCGCCATTATGTTGCGCCGTCCCTTGCGCGGCTTAAAAATCTTCTCAATATCTTTATCAAAAAAAATTGCACCCACTTTCTGACCCGTATGTTCGGCTGAGAATGCAATCAATGACGAGGAGATAAGCCCCTGTTCGTACGGACTTAATCCTCTGCGGGCAATCCCTCCCCTGTGCATTGACGGGGAAATATCCAGCAGAAGCATGATTGTAAGTTCGCGTTCTTCCCGGTACATTTTTACATAGGGCGTGCCGAAGCGCGCGCTGACATTCCAGTCAATTGAACGGATGTCATCGCCGGCTTCATAATGACGCGCCTCGTCAAACTCTATACCATGTCCCTTGAAAATCGATCTGAAGTTTCCCGCCAGCATTTCTTCGGCAAGACCGCCCGCTATTATGGGAAGGGTAGTAATGCTGCGCAGCAGTTCGCCGGTATCCATCGCAAAGTTCCCTACGGGACGGGAACATGGCTGAGGATTCTTGCGATAACGGCATCAGCGTCCATGCCTTCGGCTTCGGCTTCCCATGAAAGAACGATCCGGTGCCGCAGCACGGGATACGCGGCTGCCTTCACATCCTCCGGGCTGACGTAACTCCGTCCTTCAAAGAGCGCGAAAATCCGCGAACACCGGTTCAGGGCAATTGAAGCTCTGGGCGAGGCGCCGAATGACACATAACGGTACACGCCTTCGATTTTTGGTTTTTCCGCGCCTGCCCGCGTTCTGGCGGGGCGGGTAGCGGTTACAATTGACACAATGTATTTGCTTATTCCTTCGTCAATGTGGATTAAGTCCGCGGCAGAACGCAAAAACTTAAGAGCGCCCGCATTCAGTACCGGTGAAAGCGGAGTTCCTGCCTCCCTGACAAGCGGGGCGTTGTTTTTTACAATATCCAGTTCTTCTCCCGGCTGCGGATAGGCGATGAGCAGTTTCATAAGAAAACGATCAAGTTCAGCTTCGGGCAGGGCGTAAGTCCCTTCGTGTTCAATGGGATTCTCTGTCGCAAGAACAAAAAAAGGGTCGGGCAGGGGGAAGCTAGTTTCTCCGATTGTTACCTGCTTCTCCTCCATTGCCTCCAGCAGGGCGGATTGTACCTTGGCGGGAGCGCGGTTGATTTCATCGGCTAAAATCACATTGGCAAAAACCGGCCCGCGGCGGACAGAAAAACTTCCTTTCGCCTGTTCCCAGATCATGGTTCCGGTCAAATCCGCCGGCAGTAAATCCGGGGTAAACTGAATCCGTTTGAATTCAAGTCCGGTGATTTCCGCCATGCTTTTTACCGCCAGTGTTTTCGCCAAACCCGGCACGCCTTCCAGCAGTATATGCCCTCCGGCGACAAGCGCGGTGAGAAGCCCGTTTATCATATCCCGCTGGCCGACAATCCGCAGCGCAAGTTCTTTTCTATATGATTCTATTAACTCTGCGCAGCGATCAATTGTTTCTTTTTGGATCATAGCTTATTTTAATCGCCGCGCGCGGTGAGGGCAAGTTGTTTAAGACACAAAAATCTTCGGCAGGCATCCCTACCATTCGCGGGGCATGAACCCTTCGGGGACGGTAATTTTTACCGTGTCTCCGGTCTGTTCGATAACATAAAAACCCATCTGGTGAGCATAGTCCCGCACCGAATCGAGCATTATCGCGCCGGCTATCGCTCCGCGGAACTTGCGGGTATCCTTACGGGCATCCGCGCGGCGGCGGAGAATATCTATCC
>JAIRRJ010000053.1 GCA_031256035.1 Treponema sp.
ACTTTTAGATGGCCGCGACAGCGGCCTACCTTGAGCCCCAGTGAAAGTCAATGAGATGAGTAATGCGCGAACGCGCGTACCCTTGGTACGAAGCGTGAGCGGCGGGCGATAGTGAAGAGAATAAATTTTAAGGAGTTCTTTATGAAAAAGATGAACAACGTACCAATGGTACGCATCTTCGGCATCATCGCCCTTGCGGCAATGATGGTATTCACAATTGCGTGCAAAAAGGACGCCGGCAGACAGCAGCAGCCGGCAAGCAGCGCGGCGCAGCAAACGCAGCAGGCATCTGAGGCAGCGCCTGCGCCTGCGGCGGTTGCGGTTACAGGCGTTACCATCAGCAAGACAACGCTGTCGCTGAAGGAAAAGGCAACAGAGACGATCACCGCAACGGCGGCGCCAGCTAACGCGGAGAACAAGGCGGTAACATGGAAGTCAAGCAACGCCGCTATCGCCACAGTGGACGCAGCCGGCAAGATAACCGCCGTAAAAGCGGGAAAAGCCACCATCACCGTAACCACTTCTGACGGCGGCAAAACCGCAGCCTGCGAAGTTACCGTTACCGCCGCAGCTGCCGCGCCTGCAATACCGAACGGCAAGTATGAGAATGAAGGTCGTTATGGCAAGACTGCTTACGAATTTTCAGGCAATAAGTGGAAATATTATGGTGGAGAGTTTTATGAAGAAAGGTATGGAGGAACCTACACGGCACAAAACGGAATCTTAACCTTGATAAGAATCCATGATGAGGGTACGGATACAGAATCATACAAGTATACGCTTGTGGGGAAAACACTGACACTCATCAGTGACTATGAGAGCAGCGACTTCATCAAACAGTAAGATTGAAAAAAGGTGTCAGGCACCGTTTGGCGCCGGAGATTTGATGGAATGAGGAGTGAGGAATTATTCGAAGAAGAGGTTCACACCAAGGCGCAAAGGAACAGTGAAGAGTGAGCAGTGTGTGTGAGACAAAACTTTCGGACACCAACACTGCTAACTGGACACTGTTCACTGAACACTGATAACTGCTAACTGCTTACTCAGGCTGCTCACTGAACCATGTTTCATGCAAAAGGCAGCAGTTTGAGTTCAAAAGCCTTCCTGCGCTACGGTGTCAGTCACTTTTTCCCATGACGGGAGCCTAAGAAAAATCTTTAGGCATACATTTATGCCTGCCTGCTGTACAATTATCCATGCTCGACTATTTGATAATCAATGCGCGTATTATCGATCCTGAAAGCGAATCGGATTTTTCCGGCAGCCTGGGTATCAAGGCGGGAAAAATAGACGGCGTTTACAGGGATTACGTTGCTCTGCCGTCCGCGAAAGAAACCATAGACGCGGAAACAGGCATCCTCGTTCCCGGTTTTATTGATATTCACGCGCACAGTGAAAATAATATTCCCTGCGCTGAAAAACTTTTGGCGATGGGCGTTACCACCGCTGTCAGCGGAAACTGCGGCTACTGCGCCGTTGATTTGCGCAGTTTTTTCGCGGCGTTTGAAAAAGACGGATACCCGGTAAACCAGCTTGAACAGGCGGGGCACAGCATACTGCGCAGGATGGCAGGGCTGTTTGACATTAACGCTCCTGCTTCTGTTAAACAAAAGGAGAAAATGAAACTCCTTGCATCTCAGGCGTTTTCCTGCGGGGCGTGCGGTCTTTCATTCGGCCTTGAATACGATCCCGGCGCATCCCCCGAAGAAGTGCTTGAACTGTCCCGTGTAGCGGCAGATGCGGGGCGCTTTGTTTCAATTCACGGCAGGCTTAGATACCTTGACGACCTTGATTCCCTTCGCGAAGCTTTGGACATTGCGGAAACAGGCGCGCAAGTGATCTACTCTCACCTTGTCTATATGTACAACGGCAACGCGCTGAAAGAGGCGATGCGGATCATAACGGAGTACCGTGAGAAAGGCGCAAATATTTGGGTAGACTCAGGGATGTACACCGCCTTCGCGACTTTCGCCGGGTCTCCTTGTTTTGAAGAAAAAATATTTCTGAACGATGATGCCGAAACAAAAAAACTCCGCGCCGCCAGCGGAAAATATACAGGCGAGATTCTGGACAGGGACAAGTATATTGAAATACGGGCAAAGTATCCCGAAGACAGGCTCATCTATGATCCGGGAAAAAACGATGATGTTTTTACCGCATATTCGCTTCCTGATGTAATGGTATCCACCGACTGCATGGAATACCCCGCAGGGCAGGGGCATCCTCAGGACGCCGCGACATACCCGTATTTTTTCAGGACGCTCGTGAAGGAAAAGAGGCAACTCTCCCTGCTTGAAGCTGTCAAGCGCTGCACGCTTCTTCCCGCAAAAGCCGCAGGCCTTGAAACAAAGGGCAGGCTTTCATGCGGTATGTGCGCGGACATTGCGGTTCTGGACTGGGAACGTCTGCGGGAAAATGCGACCTTCCCTGGGAAGGGCGATCCCGGCGCACCGCCGTCCGGGGTAGAGCATGTATTCGTCAACGGTGTATTGTCAATCAAAAATGAAAAACGCATCCCCGGCGTCCTCGCCGGTTTTTGCATTAAGAGGTAATTGGCGTTGTTTATGCCGCGTTTTCTGATGCTTTTTTGATGGGATATAACAGTGACAGGCAGATGAAACTGTGATATACTGATTTTGCGGGAGTAAAAATGCCGACAGTAAGTTTATTTTATGGAATAAAAATTACAATGAACTGGGATGAGCATAACCCGCCGCATTTTCATGTAGAATACGCCGAATATGAAGCAACAATTCTGATACAGGATTGTATTGTTGATAACGGGTATTTGCCGAACAGACAGTTAAAATTAGTGCTTGCGTGGTGTGAATTACACAAAGACGAGTTAATGCAAAACTGGGAACTGGCCAGAACCGGTCAGCCGTTAAATGCCATAAATCCGCTTGTTTGAGGTATGAGCAAAATGTGCAATAAACATTTTTGGCCGAAAGTATTACAGGTGGTACCTTCAGATAATTTTGAAGTGTATGCCTATTTCAATGATGGTTCGGTGAGGCTGTACGATGCAAAGCCGCTTTTGAGAAAGGACACGGTATTCGAGCCGCTTATGGATATACAGAAATTTAAAAACAAATTGACAGTCATTAATGATACAATAGCCTGGGATATGGGCGGAGGCCGTGATCCGTGTAAATGTATAGACATCGATCCGTTCACAATATATGAAAAACCGCCCGTTGCCGATCCGTTGGCAGCGGAAACTCAAGGGTAATACAAGGAGGAAATCATGGGTGAATTAAAAGGATCAAAAACCGAACAGAATCTGCGGGAAGCGTTTGCCGGAGAATCTCAGGCGCACACCAAGTATCAATATTTTGCCTCAAAGGCGGAAAAAGAAGGCTACCAGCAAATCGGCGCGATATTCCGTGAGACCGCTCTTAACGAAAAGGAACACGCCAAGTTGTGGTTCAAGCTCCTGCACGGCGATGATGTACCCGCGACAACCGTTAACCTGAAAAACTCCGCAGACGGTGAAAATCACGAATGGACAGATATGTACGCGGGGTTTGCCAAAACTGCGAAGGAAGAGGGCTTTGACAAAATAGCCGCTCTGTTTGAGGGAGTGGGCAAAATCGAGAAAGAACATGAAGAACGCTACCGCAGGCTGCTTGCCAATATAGAGGGCGGGATTGTGTTTTCACGTAACAGCGATAAAATCTGGCATTGTTCAAACTGCGGTCATATTGTTTCCGGCAAAAACGCGCCTGACGCCTGCCCGGTCTGCAAGCATCCAAAGGCGTATTTTCAAATTCGCGCGGAAAATTATTGACAGTGGAAGCAGGATTAAACCGCGATCAGGCATGGGAACTTCTCAAACAGTACAACAAAGAGACTTTTCATTTACAGCACGCACTTACTGTGGAAGGGGTGATGAAGTGGTTCGCCAAAGGTCAGGGGTTTGGCGGTGACGAAAATTTCTGGGCCATCGCAGGTTTGCTTCACGACATCGACTTTGAACAGTTTCCCGATCAGCACTGCGTCAAAGCGCCTGAACTTTTGCGTAAGGGCGGTGCGACCGAAGAGTTGATCCACGCCGTCTGCTGTCACGGTTACGGTCTTACAGCCGTAGACGCAAAACCCGAACACATTATGGAAAAAATCCTTTACGCATCGGATGAACTCACCGGTCTTATCTGGGCGGCTGCTATTATCAGACCGTCAAAAAGCGTTATGGACATGGAAGTAAAATCGGTCAAAAAGAAATTCAAAACTCCCGCCTTTGCCGCCGGATGTTCCCGCAAGGTAATCGAAGAAGGAGCCGCGCTTTTGGGCTGGGAACTGGATTTTTTGATTGAAAAGACGCTCCTTGCCATGAAGAGCTGCGAAGCCGAAGTAATGGCGGCGATTGGTGAACATTGAGACAAAAGCCCTCATTGCCATGTCGGGAGGCGTGGACAGTTCTGTCGCCGCCGCCCTCATGCTTGAGCAAGCCATTCAGTGTACCGGCGTAACGTTCAGGCTCTTCCGGGAAAACCGCTGTACTTCATTAGCTGATACATTCCATAGGAATGAAAACGACGCGAAGACTGTGGCTCTTGCTCTGGGCATTGAACATCATGAGCTTGATTTTACCGATGAATTTGAAAATGAGGTAATCCGCCGCTTTGTCGAAACCTACGAGGCGGGAGAAACTCCCAATCCGTGTATTGAATGTAACCGCCGCGTAAAATTTAATTTGTCAATGCTGCGCGGGAAACTTCGTTGCAAAATGAAAGAAGGTTTAGGTGATTTTGACATTTTTGTAACAGGCCACTATGCGCGCATAACGCATGATCCTGTAAGCGGCAGGTTTCTTCTGCGAAAGGCGTTGGACACTAACAAAGATCAGAGTTATGTGCTATACTGTTTAAGTCAGGAGCAGCTTGAAAAAGCCCGCTTTCCCCTGGGGGAACTGTCCAAACATGAAGTGCGTAAAATCGCCGAAGAAAAAAAACTGGTCAGCGCGGGGAAGCCGGACAGTCAGGACATTTGTTTTGTGCCTGACGGCGATTACGGCAGTTTTATTGAAAAACACACCGGCAAAACTTATCCCGAAGGGGACATAATTGATCCTGAAGGCAAAATTATCGGCAGGCACCGCGGCGTTATCCGCTACACTGTCGGTCAGCGGCGCGGGCTTGGCGTTGCCGCCAACATTCCGGTTTATGTTACGGCAAAATCCGCCGCGGACAATACCGTTACTCTGGGGCCTGACTCCGCTCTTTTCAGCAAGGCTTTGACTGCCAAGGACATAAACCTTATTGCCTGTGCTGATTTGAAAAAACCAATGCGCGTGATGGTAAAGACCCGCTACTTGCAGACAGCCCAAAGCGCTGTTGCCGAGCAGACAGGGGAAAACTCTCTGCATATTGAGTTTGACGAACCGCAGCGAGCCATTACTCCCGGACAGGCAGCTGTAATGTACGATGGGGATGTGGTGGTAGGCGGGGGAACTATTGAGTAAGGGTTTTTACCCACTCTTCAATCTTTTGTTTCGCCTTTTCCTGTTCCGAAGCGGGATTTAGAAAATCTATCTCTGAAACAATGGTGTTGTCTTTCAATTCGGCTTTGAGCTTCTGCATAACATCTCCGGGGCCGCCGGCGTGGCATGCAAAAAGGGCGAGCTTTTTCCCGCTTAACTTTTCCTGCGAAAGAAAACTTTTTATTGCCGGTGCGGGAGAACCCGCCCATACAGGCGTTCCCAGAATAATCAGATCATAATCCGATGAATTAAAACTGTAAGGTTTGAGAGCTGGTTTTTTGTTGAACATTACCTGCCCAACGCCCACAATTATTTTCCAAAACTTTAATGCTCTTCTTTCTTTTACCGGCTGTATCTGCAAAAGATCGGCTTTTAACAACAAGCCAATCTGTTCCGCGGCGAATGCGCTATTGCCGTCATACGAATAAAAAACAACTGCTGCTTTCATTTATCCCCCTTTTTATCTGATTCAAAAATGTATGCCAAATAAACTACTTGAGGGGTGGCGGAGGCAAAAGTGCCGTGCCCCGCCACGGTGCTTTTGGCCTCCGCCAGGACCCCAAGACACTTCTTTAGGCATACATTTTTGCTATTACTATCGCCTCGCCTGAATGTTGTCAGTGCCAAATAACTTTTGCGTCAATGCGGGTGAGGAGTACCAAAGCATCACCGGTTCATGCTGGCGGGTATTTACCTTCAGATAGACATATCCGCCCTTTAGGTTCCATGATGTTTCGTATGGGCGCATTTCTTTAATTATCCCGTCGCAGAGCAGGGTTGGGCCGTATTTGGCAAGAAGATCTTTTTGCACATCGGTGTAACACTGCATAAGTTCTTCAAGGCTGAAGGTGTGAAAATAGTATGTCCCGCCTTCAAGACCGCTCTTGGAAAAATAGACAAGCATAAAGACGGGGTATCCCTGTACTTCGATATTGTCATAGACCAGCGCTGTCAGTCCGTCAACTTCTTCTTTTGATCCCGGTTTCCCCATTTTCTTCGTAAATTCTTCAAGGCTTGTACCCCAGCGGAAGTTGTGGAAAATCACCTCTTCTTCGGCATAAAGCGCGGATGCAATGAACACCGCACAGATAATTATTAGCTTTTTGATGACATACTCCTTAGACCTTTAATCGGAATTTTCTGACATTGAAAATGTCAGAGAAACACCCCCATACGATTATCGTCATAAATGGGGTAATACTTTACTGCGGCTATGCCGTGCATTTGTTTACCAGCGCACTGACGGCATCCTAAAAGATGCCTTACCTTTTTTTGGGACTGCGGCTCTTACTTGTGCTACAGTATGCGGCATTGTTCATCAACATGGTTACACCATGCGTTTATTTACTGTACCGGCGATGAGACTCGAACTCAAACGGCCTTGCGGCCAGGGGATTTTAAGTCCCCAGTGTCTACCATTCCACCACGCCGGCAAAAATATGTCTTGTCATTCGTATTGAGGGGTTTGATACCCCGCCCTTCAGGGCGGTTAATAAGGTATTAAACCCCGAATATAACTCCCTTTCAAGAACAACCTGCCTCGTCCCTTTAGGGCGGGGTAGGTTGATAAGTTTAGCATTTTATATACAATCAGGACAAGGAGTGCATTATGGCTTTTGCGTTAAACACCTACCCCATCACTTATCGTGCGAAAGTAACCGGGGGAAAATGGTCGGGCGAGTACCTTGAAAAACCGCACAAAACACCGGAAGAAGAGCGGGCGATGAGCGATGATGATCGCGCGCGTCTTGAAAATTCGCGTAACTGTTACGATGATATGCCGCTTGTTAACTACACAAGCCAGTACGGCCTGTCCTGTTTTGAAGGGCTGAAGGCGCTTCCGCAAAAAGACGGAGGGCTTGCGCTTTTCAGGCCGGATCAAAATGCTGCGCGTTTCAGCCGTTCAATGGAAGGGCTGTGCATGCCTCCGTTTCCGGCAGATGATTTTATCGCAGCCTGCGTTGAAACTGTCAGGCGAAATGCCGGGCTTGGTTTCAGGTGTCATTATAAAACCGAATGGGAAAAAGATTCATTTTTGAGGGCGGAATCCGTTTACTTGCGCCCCTTTACCCTGGCGGAGGGAGGCGTAGGGGTGAATTTGTCCCGCGAACCCTGGGTCATAATCATCAATACTCCTGTCGGCGCTTATTTTTCTGCTGCCAGTTCTGATGCGCTGGTTACAGAGAGGATACGCGCAACGCCGAAAGGCACGGGCTGGATAAAAGCGGCGTCAAATTATGTGATTTCGGCGCTGGCAAAACAGGAAGCGATTGAAGCTGGTTTCATGGAATGTGTGTTTCTTGACGCAATACACAGAAAGTACATCGAAGAAGGTTCTTCCTGCAATATATTTTTTTACTTAAAATCAGGAGAACTCATAACACCGGAGTTAAGCGACACTATTCTGCCGGGCATCACGCGCGCCAGCATCATTGAGCTTGCCCGTGATAAGGGCGTCAAGGTAACCGAGAGGAAGATCGCGATTGAAGAAGCCATTGAGGAAACAAAGGAATGTTTTGTCAGCGGAACCGCCGCGGGCGCAACGCCTCTTACTTCGCTTACATGGCAGGGTAAAAAAACGCAGTTCAACGGCGGCAAAGAAGGCGAGTTCACCGTTGAAATCCGCAACACCCTGAAAGGCATTCAATACGGAATGTTACCTGACACAAAGGGCTGGCTGACTCGTGTGTGTTAAGGTGATTCTGAAGAGACTCCTTATAAAGACATTGCGGAAAATTACTGCATACCTCCCTATGTCCGCAGCGCGGAGACTTGCTAAAGCAAGTCTCCGTTTGCTCGTCATGAAAGACTTGTCCGGCGCTGGGGCGTGTTGAATTTACTCATCCACGCCCGATGGGCGCATTGTTTTGCCCCCAAACCGGCTTAATCCCGGCATAACCCATTGCTGTCATCAGTGTGGAATAAACCGGCATGAAGAGCATGGCAAAGAAATAGCCGAGCTTTACAGGCAGTTTGCCGTTTGGCATTTTCGTCCTGAAAAGACAGAAAGCCGCGATGTGATTCATACTCATGGAAATCATGACTCCGGCGGGCAGAGTCCAAAGGCTTGGGAAAAACGGCAGGAGCGGAATGGCGAGAATGCCAGTGCCGATTATCAGCATTAGAAGGTTGTAATTGAAGCGGGTGAGTATTTCGGGGCTGAAGATGCCGCCGTTGTTCCACCGCAGTGTCTGGTTGATTAAAGAGCGCCATGTTTTTTCACAATAAGTTTCTACTGCCGCGTCCGGCATGGCAACGGCGTGGATGCGGTATTGTGTGCCGCGGCGTATCTGCGAAATGAGAGCCGCATCTTCTGTTGGCGAGGGAGGAACTTTCTCATAACCGCCGACCGCTTCCAGCGCTTGTTTGCTGATGATGAGATTGTTCCCAAAGCCGCCGCCAGCCGCGCCCAAGCCGGTAGCACCGACAAGGTAATCGTACCGAAGCGTGTGATCGTAACATTGAAAGAGATGGAAAACCCCCTTTCCCTGTTTGTTCCTGAAGACCGGCCCGATTACCGCGCCGGTATTTTCATCCTGTATCCGCCGCGTCATTGAATGAATCCATCCGGGAGGGACTTCGCAGTCGCCGTCTGTAAAAAGAAAATAATCCCCCTTCGCTTCGGCTATTCCCCTTGCAAGGGCATACTGTTTGTGGTTAGGCCCTGGATTTTCGGTCAGGGTGATGATCCTGCAATCTATGCCCCGCCGCTCCGCATCCTGCGCAAAGGCTTTCAGCATGGCGGGGCTTTCATCGGTTGAGCGGTCATCAACAAAAATTATTTCCGCTGGGTATGTCTGTTCGGGCAGAGTGCGGAGCAGCCCTTCCATGCGCCGGCTTTCGTTACGGATTGGAATGATGACCGAAACCTTCGCCTCATCTTTTAACTGCCTGTTTACAAGCCGCCTGTCCCGCCGCCATTCCAGACAGATTCCGATCAACACTGCCGTGTGCAAAGCGATAAGTAAAATACCGTGTCCGTAACGGAAAATGTCATACAGAATCAAAAGCGCCCCCGTGAATGAAAGGTATATTTCAGGTTACGCTTTGCAGGGCTATTTGTTCCCTTACCAGATTACTGATGATTTCTGCTGGTTTTTTATGGGTATCTCTTGCCTTTTCAGTTAGATATTTGGCGGTTATATTATCTATGCGCACCATTGGAACACGAATACGTGCTTTTGAAGGATCAACTTTTGGCGGATTCTTGGTATAGTATTCGTCAAGAGCAAAAGCTTCTTCTTCAGTCATCGTTTCCATAGTCTTCTCCTAATTCTTCCAGCAAATGAAAGAATATACTCCTGCATTTCATTGCATGGAATATACAGACATGATCTTCATATTCATTATACAATATTTCAAGCAGGTTTCCAGCCCTATCAAACCCAATGCGGATATACCGATTATCTATGCCAGTTTCTTCAATGGGACCGTCATAATGCGGATTCATGAAAGCTTGGCGAATATTATCTTCGCTTACTTTATGCTCAAAAGCCGATTTCCTGAACCTAATATCCATATTTATATTTTACCGGAGAAAACCAGCTTGTAACACCTATGAGAAATATGCTGACTGTAGGTTAAGGTTTCACCGTAATACGCATCTGGACGCTAGCGCCACAGCGCTTTAGACTTGGATCACAGGGGAACGGGCTTATGGAAACCGAAAGAAAAGACGGTTTTTTAACAAAAATATTCAACAGTGAAGTGGTGGTAGTTGACGGCGAGAAAAAGCTGAAACCGGGTTTTTTCAAGAGAACAGCTATACGGGCTATTATTGCGTTTTCGATTTATTTTGGTTTGCACTTTTTCATAGCTGATTTCAATGGAACAAAAATGCTCGCGTTTTCGCCTGATCAGATACGAGCAATCCATATCAGTAAAAACGAGATAGTGGCAAGAGTAATAGGCAATCACAGGCTAGAAACAGAGTACGGGGAACTTTTCATAAAAAACTTTTGCACAATATATGTAACAGATTATCTCTTGACGACCATTCCCAGTTACGAATTTGAACACGGAAAAGCAGAGCACGACTTTACAATAGACCTGCTAACAGAAATCCCCAAGATCGTAAACGTTTGGTTCAATGATGAGCGCCGGATCTCTTTAGCATTTAGACACTCCTTCGAAATAAATCTCAAAGACATTACTCTGTCCGATTCTACGCACATAGTTTCCGAACATAATTTGCTCTTCGGTACGGATACAGGCAGATGGTCTTTGACAACATATTACCCAAACTGTTTTTTTGTTAAGTTGCCAGATGAAAATGAATACCAAAAATATGAGGCTGTTCTTTTCGAGAGAGACTGGGGTAAATTTGTTTTTGGGAGACCATTTACGGAGGATTCATTGAATAATTCAACGCTAGATGAGATGATAGAAGCACGATGAAACACAGGGGAACGATGTTGTGCCAGGCAGCTACGCACCAAGCTGCTAAACAATTTCCCATGGGAGATACCTTAATGAAATATATTGTTGTTGTTTTAACCGCTATAACCCTATGCTCGTGTTTTGGTAATAAAACACAGCCGTTCAGCGGAAGGGGAGCAACGGGCGAAGCGTTTGCTCCCATTGACATAAAAGCGCCAAAGTTTTTCTGGTTCCTCCGGCCCTGGAAGGAAGGGAAGCTGGCAACCATAGACGGCTGGGGACGCTATGCGGAGATATCTTTTATCGGAGCAAACAAGATAAAGATAAACCCGTTGGTTAATTTTCCCAGGGCTCAGATGGACAGAAGGTTTTTGACTTGGCCTGAGGCCGGCCTTATTGCCAGCACGACCGGGAAGATGCACCATCTTGCCGCGGTTGACGACAAGAAAACCAAAAGCCACGTGCCGCTTCTGTCATGGGTGGATACGGAATTGCCGCCGGTTCTTCTTAAAGACGGGCTTGTCGGCTACCCCTATTTTGCCAAAGGTGATGACGATAATAGTAAAAAGCTCTTCGTGTATAACTACAAAGAAGATAAAATGGTCTACGAGAGCCCCGATGGGTTTACCAGCACTTTAGAAATAGCCATGAATGACCGTTACGCCCTGTACAATCAATATAGTTTTGCCGGAAGAAAAAGAGTGGAAAAAGCCATATTCTACAACTGGCAGGACGGCGAAATAATTGAGAACGACCTTACCAAGGAATTGGACCGGACTGGTGTTTTGTTAAATTTTCACCCATGCCGCAATATTCATATAGCAAGGCGGTATTTGTTCGGATATAGTGACCTCTTTATGCAGTATGTAAAAATAAGCTGGGACGAGGAATATTCTGACGTCAAGGCAGTCCCGCTTTCCTATCTTGTTCCGAAGGGGAAAGGTTTGAATGACTTTGTCCTTTCTTCTGACGGGGCATGGGGGACAACGTATGTTGAAGGATACGAAGGGTTGCGCGGCGAAGATCTCTACAAGCGGGCGTTTTTCCATATGGACGGGCGTTACCCCAACGGGATAAGCATGCCGGTAATAACTGACGACTATGAGGACCATTGGTTTGATTACAGCGCGTTTGTACAGCATCCTGTGCACGGCATGTGCCATGCCCAGGAGTGGCGCAAAGAAGGCAAGCAGTACCTGCGGCTCTACAAAATGGACGATGTGCTTGCGGAAATAAACCGGCAGTTGCTGGAAGGCAATGGGACAGTGGAATAGAAATGTCCGGTAGGGCGTACTGTCAGAAAAGCCCCAAACAGAAGAGGAGATACCTCAATGAAATATATCTTATGCGTTTTGCTTTCTGTAACGCTTTGCGCTTGTTTTCGTTCTAAAGCAAACAATGATCCTTTGCCTCATGGATACAATTGGATTGCTCGTAATGAGGTAGATGCAGAAAATTCATCGCAAGCATCATACGTTGATGACAAAAGTGCAACACAACTCCCATTCAGCGGGAGAGGGGGGAGAGGCAGCTATGAGGGTGTAACTGATTTATCCAAATTTATTGCCTTTCTTGGCGATCCTTCAGTAAAGTCGCTCAAATTTTATAGTGGGACATTTTCAGATTTAAGCCCGCTGGCTACGCTAACGGGGTTGGAAGAGCTGGAGATATCCGGTAACCGTAATGTTACCAATATATCACCGTTAAGCTCTCTTGTTAATTTGAAAAGCTTAACATTATGGAGTCTGTCATTGGAAAGTATAGAACCTCTTTCATCGCTTGTCAATTTAAGATACCTTGAACTCTCTGATGCACATGAACATACAGATTTTAGGGAGCTTCTGCCTTTGCAACAGCTTGAAACGCTAAGACTGTATATGTATAATCGTCCCACTTTGGATGTTGCCTGTATAGCGCAGTTGCAATCTTTAACGGAGCTTAACATTACCCCAGGAATAGAGCGTAGCAGCAGTGCAACTAAGGTGATGAAAACAAATATCAAGCAATTGCAGAACCTGATTAATCTTGAAAACCTGGCTATTTCAGGTGTTGATCTTGATATTTCATGGATAACGCAATTGCAAAAACTTCAAAAAATTAGCTTACGATATTGCGAAATCGATGACATAAGCCCTTTGGCAAAATTGCCAAACCTCGTTGATGTTTATTTATATGAATCGGAAGTGCGGGATATTACCCCGCTCTTAGAAAGCCGTTCAATTAAAAAAATAGAACAAAATGTAGATAGTTATACTGTTTGTGAAAACCATAACATACTAATTGACATGTTCATGGAACAAGGCATTGAATTCCGCCATTTCCATCCAATTAGGTAAACAGGGAAATGCAACTGTCCAACACAGACCTGCCCATTTTTTTTATTAATTGCTAACATTATCAAATGACTTTCGTTTTTTTACTGGGCGCGGCATCGGCGGCTACCCAGATTGAAGGCGGCAATATTTCCCACACATGGAGCGGCTGGTATCAGAAAGGCTGCATCCGGGACGGTTCATCTCCGGCGCGCGCCTGTGATCATTTTCGCCGTTGGCGGGAAGACATTGATCTTATGGCGGAGGTGGGTATCAAAGTATACCGGCTCGGTATTGAGTGGGCGCGCCTTGAACCGGCTCGCGGAAATTACGATGAGGCGGCTGCGGCTTCGTACCGCGAACTATTCACTTACATGAAGAGCAGAGGCATAGCGCCCCTGTTGACGATCCACCACTTTACCAATCCCCTGTGGTTTGAGGATATCGGCGGCTTTGCCACGCCTGCCAACATCCCGGTCTTTCTTGGCTTTGTCGAATATGTTGTAAAACGATTTGGCGATCTGGTTGATGAATACGTTACCATCAATGAACCGAATGTTTTTGCCGTTATGGGCTACTTTGCGGGCGAGTTCCCTCCGGGCAGGCGTTCCATGCGGTTGGCCCTGAGAGTGCAGTCCGTCATGGCGTCCTGCCATATACAGGCTTATAGCCTGATTCATAAACTGCGCCGCGAAATGGGCTGTCAAAACACAAAAGTCGGGTTTGCACATCACGCGCGGGTATTTGAGCCTAAATCAAAAAACAATTTGTGGCATCGTCTTTGCGCACGCCTGACATCGCGAATGTTTCAGGACGCGTTGACCCGCGCCTGCCTTCTGGGACGATTTTCCTTCCCGCTAAAAAAATACGGACGTTTGCGCGGGAAACTTCGTTGCAAATTGCATCCGGGTGAATACGCCGACTTTCTGGGTCTTAATTACTACACCCGCTCCACAGTTTCCAAACTTGGAGACGGCGTTCGCGAAGGCTCACCGCGAAATGACCTTGGCTGGGAAATTTATCCCGAAGGTATCGCCATTTGCGCACGCGAACTGCATGACATTCTTGCCCGGCCCATCTACATCACCGAAAACGGGACATGTGACAACAACGATGCCTTCCGCTGCCGCTTCATCTGTGAACACCTGAAAGTTCTGGCGGAATCCGGCCTGCCTGTTGAACGCTACTATCACTGGTGTTTCACCGACAACTTTGAATGGTGCGAAGGCGAAAGCGCGCGGTTCGGGTTGGTACACATTGACTATGCCTCACAGAAGCGGACGTTAAAAAAGAGCGGGCGTTTTTATGCCGCCATGATAAAAAATAAAGGCGTAACAGATGAAATATACAACGAGTTTGTCGCGCCGCAAGAGTATCATCTATGATCACTTTTGCGGACAATGTTTTCCGCCTTGAAACAGCCGATACCGGATATACTTTTCGCATAACAAAACACGGACACCTTGAGCATATTTATTACGGGGCGAAATTGCCTTCACCTGACATCGAAGCCCTTGCGCACAAACGCACGGCGCAAGCAGGCTCAACCGTTGCCTATGGCAAAGAAGACCCGCTCTATTGCCTGGATACCATGTGCCTTGAATGGTCAGGTATCGGCAAGGGCGATTACCGCCTTTCTCCCGCTGAGTTCAAAATGCCGGATGGCGGTTTTGTTACTGACTTTGTCTACGAGAGCCACAGTGTAAAAGATGGATACATCCCGATGAAAGAACTTCCATCCGCTTGCGCCGTAGACGGTGAATGTGCCTCACTAATAATAAACCTGCGTGATAAATCATGCGCCGTTACGCTAACATTGATCTACACGGTTTTTGAAAAAGCCAATTGTATTACGCGGCGGGTTATTCTTGAAAATCGCGATAATCGCCCCCTCGTCATACGCCGCCTCTTAAGCATGTCCTTTGACACAGTGAACAGTGGTTTCACTCTGATTACATTTGACGGCGACTGGGCAAAGGAGGCTCACCGCCACGACCGCCCGCTCCAGCATGGTGTCTTTGTCAACGAAAGCCGGACAGGGGCAAGCGGCAACAAACACAATCCCGGTTTCCTGCTCTGCGCGGGAAACTGCGTTGCAAAATGCGAAAACAACGCTGGCGAAAACCACGGCATGGTTTACGGCTTCAATTTGATTTATTCAGGCAACCATTTTGGTTTTGTTGAACTTTCAAGCCATGAACTTGTCCGTGTTGGGCTTGGTATCAGCCCGCACTGTTTTGAATGGACGCTTGCCGAAGGCGAAGGTTTTGAAACCCCTGAAGCTGTTATCACTTTCAGCGATAAAGGCTTTAATGGCTTAAGCCGCAACTTTCATTCATTTGTGAATAACTACATTATACCCGAAGCGTGGCAGCACAAGGAGCGCCCCGTTCTCTACAATTCATGGGAACCATGTTTTTTCAAATTTAATCAGGGCAAACTGCTAGGACTGGCGCGTCAGGCAAAAAAACTCGGCGTGGAACTTTTCGTTCTAGATGACGGATGGTTTGAAGGGCGCGACAACGACAGCGCCGGTCTTGGAGACTATGCGCCTAACCGCCGCAAGTTCCCCCGCGGACTTGCGCCGTTTGCAAAAAAAATCAGAAAGCTGGGGCTGGACTTCGGCATCTGGGTTGAGCCTGAGATGGTGAATGAAAATTCTAATCTCTACCGCGCCCATCCCGAATGGGCAGTTCAACAGCCGGGGAGGGAATCCACCCTTGGCCGCAATCAACTGGTACTCGATCTCTGCAATCCTGCTGTGCGCGACTATATTGTCGTCTCAGTAGGCAAGCTGCTTGATGAGACAGGCGCAAGTTATGTGAAATGGGACATGAACCGGCACATCAGCGAATTCTGGTCGGAGCATATCGCGTCACAGGGGGAGTTTTTTCACAGATACATACTCGGTCTGTACGATGTACTAAGGCGCATTTTCCAGCCGAGACCTCGCATCCTGCTTGAAACCTGCTCTTCAGGCGGCAACCGCTTTGATCTTGGAATGTTATGCTTCTCCCCTCAGATTTGGGCATCAGATAACACCGACCCCGTGGAGCGGCTGCAAATACAGGGCGGACTTTCCTATCTATACCCGCAGTCAACAATGGGCGCGCATGTGTCCGATGCCCCGCATCAGCAGACATTACGCGACACGCCGTTGAGTACCCGCTACAATGCCGCATGTTTTGGCTGTCTTGGCTATGAGATGGACTTGCGCTATCTTTCACCGGTTGAAAAGTGTGAGGTTAAAGAACAGATCGCTTTTTACAAAGCCCGCCGGAAAGTATTTCAATACGGAACATTTGAGCGTCTTGATTCAACAAAGGCAAATAAGACCGTCTGGCTTTGCCGGGGCGATGATCAGGCAGTAGCCGGATTTTTTCAAACACTGGCCGATGTAAGCGAAGGACATGACGCGCTGCGCATCAGCGGCTTCGATCCTGAAACCCGCTGCCGCATATCCACCAAGCCCCAAAAACTGTACATCAAGCGTTTCGGCGGGCTTGTAAAGCACATAACGCCCGTCCCGCTCAATCCCGCCGGTTTTATCCTGCGAACCGTTAACCGCCATTATGCCCTGACAGACTGTGTTGAAACCTACGAATGTTCCGGCAGCGCCCTTGCGGCGGGAATATTGCTTAACAACCAGTTCATGGGCAGCCATTACAATAACAAAACCCGGCTGTTGGGGGACTATGGTTCGAATTTGTATGTTATAGAAATGACAGAAATGTATGCCTGAAAAAATAACTTGGGGTCCTGCCAGAGGCCAAAAGCACCTTGGCAAGCAAGGCACTTTTGCCTCTGCCACCCCTATGTTATATTAATTGGGCATACATTTCTTAACTGCTGAGGTTATATATTGACAGGTGCCAGCTATAAACGCCCAATGTCAGGAATTTTTCAAAACTGCATCACTAAAAACCACAGAACGATGTGCGTATCCAGAAGCAGCTTCATTACATGTACTCTTTAAAGTCCTCAAGCGGAGCATCAAAATCATCTGCCATCCATATTTTGCCTTTCATACATCCCGGTTTTGGCGTTTTTTTTACGGGTTCTGTTGAAATGTCGAATGGAATGCCATGCTGCCTGATCGCCTGCCGTAAAAAAATATTTATTGCGGTTGTCATATCGAGTCCCAGTGACGAAAAAATATCCTGCGCTTGGGTTTTGACATCGCTGGCTATCCTGATGTTAATGTTGGTAACAGGCATAAAATACACTCCTACAACACAGGATAACACATTGTGCGCATATTGTCAATACAAAAATGAGGTATCACTTCATCCCTTTTTATCGGATTCTTCCATTTCTTTGAGGGATTTAATCAGGTTCAGCACGATTCTCCTGTCCCGCTTGTTCAGCGTTTCCAGGTTTTTAAGGACAACCCTCGAATCGGGCAGCGGCGAGGAAGGGTTTCGTTCCTGTTCATGCCCGGTTATAAGGTACTCTACGGTTACTCCCAGAGCTGTTGCAATGCGAACAGCAGCGTCGGCTAAAGGCATGGAGTTGTGGTTATTGAGATAATTGTCAATTGTACGTTTATTTACCCCGGAAAGAGCGGCAAGTTCCTTGACAAGCATCCCCGAAAAAACCAGTTCAGATTTCAAATTTTCCTTGAATCCCATTGAGAGAATTTACTTAAAAAAACGTATTTATGGCTTGACAATATGTTTAAATACGTTGTATTCTTTCAAATACGCTTGCAAACGTAATTTTACGCAAAAAAGGGGATTCTATAATAAACGCCTTTTACTGGCGGCAAGGAGCTTTTTTCAGCGATCTTTTTGTAAAACCAGCCCGTATGTGGGAATCAAAAAACTCATCGCGGTGGATTTTGGGCGAATGCAACGGAAATGCGGTGCAAGAGGGAGCTATTCGGTTTTGAGGTAAGACTGCCGTCTGTATGGGCGACATAAAATAATTGGAGGGTTTGTATGAAGAATTTTGTTTTAGGAGTGGTTTTGGTTTTATTGGTAGTGTTAGTTGGTTCTTGTGTTTCATTACAGGATAAGCCTATGTCTGCAATGGAAAATGGTAAAACAGAAGTAATCGGAAATGTAAAAACAGAATTTACATCCATCCAATGGGTACATATCCAAAATAAAAATGGCATAAAAGTAAAGGCATATGACAAATTATTGGAAGAAGCCAAAAGTCAATATGGGAATGATGCGGATGTAAGGAACTTAAAAATAACCGGTGGTTTTTCAAAATTTGAATTATTAAATCTTGTCGCTGCATTGGGTGTAGGTACGCCTTTAGGGTTTGTCGTAGGGGGCAGTCTTTATTCTGCTGGTATTAGTAAGGAATACTCTCCTGCAGTTGTTGGTGTTATAGGTGCGGGTGTCGGTCTTCTTCTTGTTGGCAACACTCAAAAAATTACCGCAACTGGAGATGTTGTGCGTGTTGCATCTGCCTATGTTGTTGAAGGGGCATTGGGTAGAGCTGCTGCAGAAGTGTCAGAAAAATTTACCGCCCGATCAAGGCTTGCTATTGTATACATAGCTGCTGAAGACAGAGGCACAACGGATTATATTGCAGGTGAACTTGAACATATTTTACGGCGGCAGGGTTTTGTAATTATCGACAGATCAGAACTGGACAGAATAAGGGCTGAACAACAATTCGGCGCAAGCGGCGAGGTTGACGACAAGACAGCCGCAAGAATTGGTAACATAGCCGGAGCAAGCGTTGTTATCACCGGCAGGGTGGATGGTGAAGGTAATCTACGCCGCTTGCGGTTAAGAGCATTGGACACCGACAATGGACAAGTAGTTGGTACGGCTTCGGAAAGGCTGTGATGCCCTCTTTGGGGAAATGTGCCCTGCAAAATACCGGAATGTTGTTGGGCGGCTGTACAATTAAACCATAACCGGTTCAGAAATGTATGCCAAATAGATTGCTTAGGGGTTTTTGAAAGCCGCCACGGAGTTTATTTCGATTTTTTTGCAGGTCAAGTTTACTTCATGCTATAATCTACCTCATGCAAATAACCTCAAAATACAACCGCCTGACTTTCGGGCTTGGTACAATCGGCAGGGACATGGTGTATTCCATTGTCAGTATGTACCTTATCTATTACCTCACCGATGTGATTAATCTCCCTACCGGCACATTGTGGTGGGTGGCGGGAATAATACTCATCGCCCGTGTTTATGACGCCCTGAATGACCCGGTTATGGGCTTCATCGTTGACAATACCCACACGCGCTGGGGCAAGTTCAAGCCGTGGATCGCCATTGGCGCAGTGTTGTCATCTGTGTTTACAATATTGCTTTTTACGGACTTTAGGCTTGAAGGTGGCGCGTTTATCGGCGCATTTATCGTGTTTTACCTGATGTGGGGCATGAGTTACACTGCCAACGATATTTCCTATTGGTCGATGCTTCCCGCTCTGAGTGTCGATCAAAAAGAGCGCGAAAAGATCGGAGCCATTGCCCGTATCTGCGCCAATATCGGGCTGTTCTTTGTTGTAGCCGGAATTGTTCCGCTTACGGGATTGTTGGGGGAACGCTTTGGCAGTCTGCAAAAGGGATATTTCATTTTTGCAATTGGGATTTCGGTTGTTATGGTTTTCGGGCAGTGTATAACCCTGTTCGGCGTAAAGGAGATGCGGACAGCGGAAAGGCAAAGCACCCCATTGCGGGAACTTTTGCACGTAATTTTCAAAAACGATCAGTTGTTTTTTACCGCCATTGCAATGTCTCTTTTTATGATAGGTTATATGACAACAACCAGCTTCGGGCTGTATTTTTTCAAATATGCCTATGGCGATGAAGGGATGTACGCGATCTTTGCGCTGATTCTTGGCGTGTCGCAGATCACAGCGTTAGCTGTTTTTCCGCTGTTCAGTAAACGTTTTGATCGTAAAACGCTTTACACTGCCGCAATCATTCTGGTTGTATCCGGTTATCTTGTCTTCTTCTTTGCTCCTGTTACCGCAATGTTGTTTATCGGCACCGGCGGCATTTTAATTTTTGTCGGGCAGTCATTCATTCAGCTTTTAATGCTGATGTTCCTTGCCGACTCGGTGGACTACGGCCACTGGAAACTGGGCAAGCGCAACGACAGCATCAGTTTTTCGCTCCAGCCGCTGATTAATAAAATGGGAGGGGCAGTCGCAAGCGGCGTTGTGTCGGCGGTTGTTATTCTTTCAGGCATTAAGGATGCCGGCAGCGCCGCTGATGTAACAGCCGATGGACTTTTGATGATGAAAGCCGCCATGCTGGTGTTCCCGATGTTGTGTATTGTTACCAGCTTTTTTATATACCGCAGAAAATATATTATTGACAGCCAGCTTTATAAAAAAATACTTTCCGATCTGCGCGAAAGGGGAGAGCTTAAAAACGAACAAGCGGCGAATTAAAAGGTTAATGCAATGCCGGCATTGAATTTATAAAAAAATACATCGCTGTTTAACATTTTTCTTACCGGCTGCTCCGACCATGTATAAATCGGTATTTCCGCTCCGGCAATCAAGCGCAGCATCTTCATCAACTGCCACTTTACTTCAAGCCCGGCGAACATTGCCATCACTTCATCAATCTGCTCCTCATTCTTGGCCGAACTTTTGTCGTTATAAATGCGCGCAAGGCTTTCATAGCCAAAATCGAGACGGAATATAAAGGGAGAATTCTTTGCAAAAATATCCGCGCTTGCCAGATAGCGGGTTAGCTCATCGCGTATCAGCAGGGAATTTTCTTCCTGTCTGGTGAATCTTTTCACATTAACCGAGGCGGACGGAATAATGAATGGTAACCAAAATCCCACATTTGCCTCGACAGCTTCCTGGGAATAATCGCCCTGGAATCCTCCCTTAAAGCCGATTGTAGACGAACCCTTAAAACCCAGAAAAACAATACCGGGATATGCGATTTTTACCCCGCCCGAAATGCCTGCGCTTAACGGTTGTTCCGGTGTGTTTAAGATACCTATAAACGGTCCGAATTCCATGTTCAGATAGTCCAGATCAATAACTACGCTGCCGCCTACGCTGTTTTGCAGAATAGCGTCTCTGTTAAAGCGCACGTTGTAACTGTATTTATCTGAAATATCGTCTTTTATTGTTAAATTTCCATGAATAAAGGTGTAGCCGGGAAATTCTCCGATTTCTCTGCCATACGCGCTTGTCTGCTCCGGATCAAAAACCATGTTGTTTAATCCTCCGGTCAGTTCAATTTCAAGCGCCCACAATGGGGAAAATAAAAGCGCCCCCGCAATTACCGTTAAAATTAATGAACGTTTCATATTGGTACTCCTCTTGACCAAATGCGGAAATACTTACGTATTTAGTCACTGTTGCAGCCAAACGGCAAAAAACCGCTTTTTTGGCTTTTTTAACCCTGTTTTGGTCTAAAACCCAGTTTCCCAGGGTGTTTTAGGCGTCTAACCCGAAAAATTACGGAATTATACCCCATAAATGGCTGTTCCTGGTTGAACAAACCCGGATATATAACATTCTAACACTTTTCAGAAAGAAAAACAAATGTTATAAAGTAAAGAAATGCCCGTATAATAACTTGACTTTATGGCATTTTTATAAGATATTGGTATGTATGAGTGATTATCTTGATCCTAATAATGAAGAACTTCTGAAGGACTTTTTCAGCGAAGCCCAAATGCAGGTGGATACCTTAGAGCAGAATGTATTGGTTCTTGAAAGTGGAGGTGCCAATAAAGACGCTGTGGATGAGATTTTCCGGGCGGCTCATACACTCAAGGGAGGATCCGCAACTGTGGAAATGATGGAACTTTCCCATTTTACCCATCTTGTTGAAGATGTGTTTGACGCTATCCGTTCCGATCAAATAGCGGTAAACGGAGATGTCGTGGATACTCTGCTTCAGGCTATAGATGTGATCAAGGCAATGCTTGATCAACGAATGAACGGTGCGGTTTATCAGGAAGATATTTCCCAGATCGAAGGCAAACTCCACGCCCTGTTACCGGAGGGAACATCCCGCAAAGGAAAAGCTCCTCCCAAACCCGCTGCTGCTCCGCCTCCCCCTCCCAAGCCTGTTGTTTCAGCCGCTCCCGCGGCTTCGGGGCTTTCCGAAAACGAACTTGCCGAGCTTAAAGAATCCGTTGACGGCGGAATGCCGATATATCGTGTTTCAGTCAAATTTGATGAAAACGGCTTGATGAACACGGTCGGCGGTATTCAGGTATACGCCGTTCTTAAAGGCTACGGAACCGTACTTAGAACAGTCCCTGATTTTGAACAGCTTTACGAAGATAATTTTTTCCCTGTTGTGGATTATTATGTCGCGTCACAGTCGAAGCCCGAATCAATGCAAAAATCCTGTGTCATGCCCGATGTGAGCTTGAGCGCAGATGTAACCGATATTTCCAAAATGGCACCAGCGGCGCCAACTCCCGCTCCGGCTCCAAAACCTGTTGCGGCAGCGCCTGCGGCGGCGAGTCCAGCCCCTGTGCCTGCGGCAGCACCAGCGGCGGCAAGTCCGGCTGCCAAGGCTCCAAGTGCCGCCAGTTCGGAAGATGCCAAAAAGGCCGGCAAAGAAGCCGGTTCCATTCTGCGTGTTGATTCTAAACGGATTGACGACCTCTTAAATCTGGTTTCCGAAACGGTTATTACAAAGGCAACCTTCAACCAAATCAATACGCAATTCAACGAACTTACAACTCAGTTACGCGACATCGAAAGCCAGTACCGTGAAAAAATCAAAGACCTTTTTGACAGCCTGCCCGATTTCCTTGACAGCATTCAGGCGGGAAAATCCATAAAGGATGTACGAAAGGAAATTAACGAAAACTACGGGGATGTTTTTTCCCTGTTTGACGGATTCGAGGCTTCGTTTAAGAGTACCATGGCAAAGTACCGTTCTACTTCACAGAACCTTGGAAGGATCACAGGCGAGCTGCAGGAAGGCGTTATGCGTATCCGCATGGTGCCGATCAGCCAGATTTTCAGCCGCTTCCCGCGCCTTGTACGCGATCTTTCGAAATCTCTCGGCAAAAAAATCAACCTGGTCATTGAAGGTGAAGACACAGAACTTGACAAATCGGTTATAGAAGACCTTTTGGACCCGATTATGCACTCAGTGCGGAACTCAATCGATCATGGCATTGAATCGGGTGCGGAAAGGCTTGCCGCCGGCAAGTCCGAGGAAGGTACTGTACTCCTAAAGGCTGCCAACGAAGGCAACATGATCGTCATTGAGATCGGCGATGACGGCAAGGGTATTGATGTCGAAGCGGTGAAGTCAAAGGCTATTGAACGGGGAATTATCAGCCCGAACAAGATACTCACCGATGTTGAAGCCTTCAACCTTATTTTTGAACCGGGTTTTTCTACTGCAAAACAAATAACCAGCATATCAGGCCGCGGCGTAGGTCTTGACGTTGTGCGCCGCCAGATTGACAGCCTTAACGGAACTGTTACGGTCAACTCCGAACGCGGTAAGGGAACTAAGTTCATTATCAAACTGCCGCTTACGCTGGCTATTATCCAGGGTCTTTTGGTACGTGTTGGTCAGGAAATCTATTCCATCCCAATTACATCGGTTATAGAAAGCTTGCGGATTAAGCCCGAAGAAATCAAAAGAATCGATAATTATGAAGTCTTCAATATCCGCAAAGATGTAATATCACTCCTAAGGCTTAACCGTCTTTTCGGCATCAGAACCGAGGAGCAGCAGGATTATCACTTTATTGTTATCGTAGGCACCGCTGAAAAGAAGATGGGCTTTATGGTAGACTCCCTGATAGGCGAGGAAGATGTGGTTATTAAGCCCCTGCGGGATCAGTTTACCAATTCTCCGGGGATAGCCGGGGCCTCAATATTGGGAGATGGATCGGTTTCCCTTATCATCGATGTAAGCCAGCTCTTGGAACTGGGACTCAAAAAGGAGATGGAGCAGCGCCGAATCCGCGAAGCTTCAACACGGTAGGTCAATATGGCGGCAGTAATTAAAGATTTAGCCAAGGTAAATGCCGATTTACAGGAACAAAAAGAAAGGGTAGAAAACGTTGACTTCAAAATGGTTACCTTTTCTCTTGCCGGAAAAGACTACGGCGTAGATATAATGAATGTCAAAGAAATCGCAAAGGCCGACAAATTCACCTATGTCCCCAACGCCGCGTCTTTTGTCCGGGGCGTTTACAACCTGCGCGGCGACATCATTCCCATCATCGATCTCAGGCTGTTCTTCCATCTGCCCATAGAAAAGAAAACGGACGGTCAGGAGAATATGCTCATTCTCCACATCAACGAACAGGTATACGGGACAATCGTAGACAAGATCGATAAAGTTGTGGGGATTAACCATGAGTCGATCCAGCCGCCCCACCCGATCTTCGGCGATATTAACATTAAATTCATAAGCGGCGTAGTGGAAAAGCAGGGCGATCTATATATCATCCTTGACGTTGTGCGGATATTCACCGTAAGCGATGACGAAAAGAACAAGGGGCGCGGCACTGTAGCCGATTCCGGCGAATTCTTTGTACCTCCTCCACCTGCAGCGGATCAAGGTCAGACCCAGAGGAACGCTGCGGACTCAGTTATCGGATTTGTCAAAGAAGGCCTTCAGGCGCTCAGGCATTTTATGGTCTCGGACTTGAACAATGTCTGGCTGCAGAGGCGCTTTACTGAGTGGAGCGTAGGCCGCTCCGGTGAAAATCTGCAATTGAAGACTGCCTCCGAAGCAGATGAATTCTTAAGCGTTTTCTCTTCGCCCCATACCAGCGCCTTCTGGGAAGACGACTATGCCGCCGCCGTTAAAAATGTCCTGCCGGAAACTTCTTCATCAAGCATCAATGTCTGGAACATTGGCTGCGGAAAGGGCTATGAAACATATTCTTTTGCCTGTATACTCAAAACCAGGTATCCTAATGCGCGCTTGAAGATATGGGCTAATGACAGCGATATTATGGCTATCTCGCAGGCGCCTACACAGGTATTCCAGCTTGAAGAAGTGCCGGAGTATTGCCGCGCTTTTATGGCAAAGGGTAACAACGGATATTCGTTCAATCAGGCCATCAAAGACGCGATTGTTTTTGAGTACCATGATGTAATGAATGAAAATTCCCTGCCGGATTTGGATATTATTCTGGCGCGGGATATTCTTTCATTCCTGCCTGCGCAGGAGCAGACGAGGATCATCAACAGTTTTTCGGAAAAACTGAAAAACAAGGGATTGGTCTTCATGGGAAGAAATGAGGAACTCTCGGGTGCTGTCTGGCACAAGTTGTCGGACGATCCGGTTTCAGCTTATTTGCATTCTGTATAAAACGTTAGTAAGGAGAGAGTTATGAGAGTTGAATATATCAACCCTTTTGTGGAGTCAGCCTTCAATGTTCTTAAGGAGGTGTTGGATTCAGATGTAAAACGGGGGGAGATTTACCTGAAACCCACCTCCATGTCCATCATGGGCGTCGCCGCTCTGGTAGGGCTTGCAGGCGATGTTGAAGGACGGGTTCTTTTCGACATGAGCAAGGAAACAGCTCTGCATGTTGCCGGCGCCATGAACGGCGAAACTTTTACTGTCTTTGACGAACTTCCCAAGGCGACAATTCAGGAACTTGCCAACATGATTACCGCCCAGGCAGTAACCAAACTCCACGATTTGGGCTTTAAATTTGACCTTACTCCGCCTGCCCTTTTCACAGGCGTGAATATGGAAGTTTCCACCAACCTCGGTGAAGTGGAAGCCCTGGTTGTGCCCATGGAACTTGGCGCCAATGGAAAAATCGAAGTAAACGTCGCCATTCGCGAGCGGATTAGATAAGCGGGAATCAGGACTTTTTGTTCAAGCTAATTTAACCACATCAATGCCCGCGTAAGCGGGGCAGTTAGCTCAGTTGGTTAGAGCACCAGCTCGACACGCTGGGGGTCACAAGTTCGAGTCTTGTACTGCCCATATTTTTGGCCTGATCACATAGATGTGGTCAGGCTTTTTTCTTTGCTCTGTCATACCATATTGGTACGAGAAATAGGCATTTTCTCATTTTACTTGAAATTTTTACACTAAATATGGTAAAATAGCCATAAATGAGTAAAAAATCAATAAAAAATCACAACTCAACGGGATTTGCCGGACAATGAGCAATAATGATAATGTAACAGCTGCGAATCTTCCTGTTCTGTCATTCCGTGAACAGGAAATTTTCAACAAGCTGCTTAACGGCGCCATACCCAAGAGAATTGCACATTCTTTGGGCATATCCTATAACACATTTAAGACTCATCAAAGAAAGCTGTATAACAAACTGGGCGTTCATACTGTTGTGGAACTGCTTTCAAAATATAAGGGCAGCGCCGTTGAATTGGCGGAAGCGGCTGCCGTGGAAGTGAATGCTAACCCGCAGAACGGTGCGCAGCCTGCCGTGTTTACCCGGTGGCGCACATATAACGATCCTGATTCCCATGTAAGCATTAAAGCAAAAATAGAATACATTGAAGAACAGTACTTTACCACCTTTACAATCGCAGGGAAATTGTCTTTTTATAATAATACTTATGCCGGGGCGTATGCCGTTCCCGATCCTGCTACGCTCGAAGCCATGAAAAAAATGAATTGTTTTTCATTTAAGGTTTTAGGTGATGGAAACAGCCATGTAGTAATGTTACCGACATCGGACACAAGATTAAAAAGCGATTATAATCATTACCGCAGGTTATTTACCACCCAAAAGCACAAGATACAAATAGTTAGTATTAATTTGGATGAGCTTGTTCAATCACCGTATTACGGCAGCCCGGCGCCGTTCATAAAAAGTAATATCGAATTTTTTCAAATACATGCTTACGCTACCGATGAATTCAATCTTAAAATCTGGGATGTCAGGTTTTTAGACGCTTAATAATAAACTCTCATCTTCCGGCCCCGCATAAATCACCCTAAAAGGTGAATTTACGCCAATATGTTCTTGCCGCTTGAGCCTTGATATGTGTTCTTCCCATATTCTTAAAAATGGTGTAATATTAATCATACTATGGGAATTCTTGCACAACGAATTCGGTCTATTAAAAAAAAGCCTCCCGTTCCCGTCAGTGAAGATTCCACTCTGCCGACTGATGACGATTTGGTGCGGGCAGGGGCGCTGCTGGCGCGTGAAAGGAATTTCAAAGACCTTGTTAATGTTTTTGTGGAACAGGCGCAGGATATTTCCCGTGTAGACCTTACGGCTTTTTATGTTCTGAAAGACCCGGAAGAACGCAAGAGCGATCTGAAACTGGTTTACAAAAGGGGAAGGTATCCTGTCCCCGAAACAATTTCAGGCGAGACTGAGCTTATTTGTTTTTTACGCGAATGTAAGGAAGCCCTGATCTTTAACAATAAGCGCAAAGGCTGGGACGCACCGGCATTTTTGAAAGAAGTCCTCATTCACCCCTCGATGAAAAGCGGAATGGCGCTTCCGATTGTAAGCCCGCCACGCGAAATAGGGGTTTTATTTGTTGGGTCGCAGCTCCCATGTTTTTTTACACGCCGCCGTTTTCACTTTCTGGATTCTTACACAAAACTTGCGGGCGGGGCAATGCAGACTTCGCGGCTTTTTAGCGAGACGCGGGAATCTTCAAAAAAAATCGACTCTCTTGAGCGTTATCAGGAAAATGTTTTTAACTCCATGACTAACATGGTTATTACTACTGATGCGGAAGGGCAGATATATTATTTTAATGAGCCGGCGGCTCAGGCTATGGGGCTTGTGGAAGACGATCTTGGCCGCAGTCTTGAAAATACTTTCCGAAGTTCGCTTTCTTCCGGTACCCTGAAAAGAATTGTCAAAAGCCTTGATGAAGGGAACGAAATTCTGGGTCTTGAAGGAATCTACCGCAACAAGGGCAAGGAACTGGATTACTCCCTCAATGTTACGCCGCTTAAAACACCCCGCGGGAAAAAGGAGGGCTTAACCCTTCTTTTTACCAACCAGACCCGCGAAAAAGAACTTAAAGAAACCGTACACGCTGTGAGCGAAGAGCGGCGAGTCATTAAAGATATGTTCGCCCGGTATATGTCGCAGGAAGTCATGGAAAATTTGATGGAAACTCCCGACAAAATAAAGCTGGGCGGCGACAAGAGGCAGGCTACCGTGTTCTTTGCCGACATACGCGGGTACACAAGTTTCTCGGAAAAAAAAGACCCTCAGGAAATTGTTGAAGTTTTGAACGAGTATTTCAGCGAGGCGGTTGAACATGTCGTGAAGTACAAAGGCTACATCGACAAATTTATCGGCGACTGCATTATGGCGGTGTGGGGCGTTCCCATGATGCCGGAAAAAGAAGACGCATTTAACGCCGTATCCTGTGCTCTTGCAATCCAGAGCATGGTACGTTCTTCAAAAAGAAAATTCTTCAAGAAGGCTGCTGCACATTTGCGTATAGGCATAGGGATCAATACGGGGCCTCTCGTGGCGGGAAATCTGGGAAGCATGCAGCGGATGGATTATTCTGTTATCGGCGATACGGTCAATCTTGCGGCGCGGCTTGAAGGCGTTGCCGGTCCTGATGAGGTAATTATTTCCCAGACAACACGAAGCCAGTTGGAGCATAATATGTTCCGCTTTGAAGAAAGGCCGGCAGTCAAAGTGAAAGGTAAGGAAAAACCAATTCAGATATACAATGTTTTAGGCTTAAAATGAAAGGAGTTAAAGAAATATGATTGACAATTTGAATTCATTATTGGGGATGAATATCCCTCTTTGGGCATTAGTTGCCGCGCCGGTAGTGTTAATCTTCCTGGCGCTTTTTGTACTCTGGTTTGTTAAAACCAGAATTTTCAAGGTTCGCCTGCGCAGAATCATCAATGCACAGGACGCTCAACAAACCGAAGAAGCAATCAAAGATTTTGAACAGCATTATCCGGCGGACAAGCTTGTACGTTATTCGAAACGCATGGAAAGATATTCGCGGCAAATGGGGCCGGGAGTTGTCCGTGAAACAGGGCTTGCGGACAAGTGGGTGCAGAGGCTGACCCATTCGGTTCTGCCGAGAGCCAAAGACCTGCGACGTGTTCTTTTGTACTGTCCTGCGTCGTTTTTGTTTAAGGCGTTTATTGCCGCTGGGCGGCACCCGCGTTTGCAAAAGGTTTTTATTAACTGGATGCAGGGCGAAGGCGAAGAAAAAGTCATGCGGCTTTTGTCCGAATCGTGCAGGGGCGAAGATTTTGATCCTTCTTTCGGAAGAATTTTTCTGGAAAACAACGGTTCTCTCCTTAATGAATTGACCGGCGAGCCGGAATGGTTTGCGCGCTATTTTGCCTACCGGATTTTGCTTCTTAACAGGGAAGCTCTTGCGGAAAGGAGCATGGAAGACGGCATTTTGGATCCGCATCCCCTTGTCAGAAAAATCCTTACTGAAAACATCTCCTTTGATCAGGATAAAACCTGGACAGTGCTTTGGGACAAACTCATTCATGATCCGGTGTACGAAGTGCGCGAAGCCGCGCGGAAACGCATTGAGAATGAATTTATGGATCGCTACAGCCCAAAGGATGCGGGTTTAACCGATGAAGAAACCGCCCGTGTGCTGGAATTGCTTGATCCCAACTGCCAGGAAGACAGAACCTTTGCCATGACCTCACTGGAAAGTCAAAACAGGGAACTGCGTTACCATGCAGCGGTGTTCCTGGAAAAATGCGGCGTCCTTGCCTCGCTTCTTGCGAAGAACACTCTTGAAGACCCCGGCACGATGGAACACAGCGTGAACCTTTTGCGGAAAGCTTTGGAAGTCAATGTTTCCGGTTTCCTCAGGGATTATCCTTCAGGTGACGGTGCGCCCTTGCTGGCGGCTGCCCGGCTCCTTGCCGGCGGCGGTACACAGGAAAACATCTGCCATTTGGAAAAAAAAGTATTTGTTTTTTTTGGCGGCAAAAAACCCGATCCTTCAAATGTTGAAATTTACACAAAGACTCTGGAAGCGGTTATCAGTAACGGAAATGTTAAATCGCTTGAGATTTTAGCGGAAGAACTTTCTCTTAAAGAAGCGGACAAGGTTTACCTGGAATTGCTTCTGCCGCGTATCCCCAATAAAGCCGAGGCGCTGTTTGCCCCCATTCTTTTCCGCTTTCTGGAAAATACCGCATTTCCCGCGAGGGAGGAACTTGTTCAAATACTGGGAACATTCAGCTCGGATGTTATTTTGCCAAAGGTGTTTCATATACTGAACGGCAGCCGCGCAGTGCATCCGCATATTGTGCGAATCTCGGCTCTTAAAATTCTGGGGCGGCTGAAGATGCCTTTCTGCCTCCAGAGGATACTTGAAAGCCTTCCGACATTAAGGCTGGAAGAAGCCGAAGAGTTTGCCCGGCTGATTGCGGAATATCCCAAGGATATGTTTGAAGAAAAAGTCCGCGCTCTTCTTGCATCGCCCGATGCACGGATTCGTGCGTCATTAATTACTGTTCTTCCGGTAACAAAAAATGAAAAATTCACAAAAGAAATACGCTCTTCACTGAAGGATGTTGACCCCGATGTGCGGGTTGCGGCAATAAAGGCTCTCTTGGGATTTGGGGAAATAAAACTCCTTAATCAGGAAACATCCATGCTGCACGATCCGGTGGAAAGGGTGCGTGTTACTACGGCGGAAGTTATCGCGATGCATGGCAATGCCGCAGCTCTTGAAATACTGAAAAATATCACAACCGCTCCCAACGAGACCGATGCTGTAAAAATCAGCGTCATTGCAGGATTGGGGCAGTCCGCAAGCGCGGAAGGCATTACAATTCTTGTCTCCGTTTTGGATTCATCGGACGAATTCCGCGGATACGCCGAACGCGCCCTTGCGAACAGAACAAGCAAGCGCGACATGGGCCAGCTTATTGATATTTTCAAGGACGCCGAGCCGCAGTTGCGGGAAAAACTGATTCCTGTTTTCAAGGCTCAGGGAAGAAAAGCTGAGCCGCGGATTGTTGAAATTCTCAAAGACGAGATAGCGTCCTTCAAGCCTTACCTTGTCAAAATTCTGGAAGAGACAGGATACATTGACGAAGCCAAAAGGCGGCTCCTGAACAGGGATGTGGAAGTACGGCGGGAGGCCGCCCTTTTGCTTTCGCTCATGGATACCTTGCCTGCCTTCCGCGGCCTTGTTCTTGCGGCAAAAGACCCCGATCAGGAAGTGCGGGTGTGCGTGGTAAAAGCCTTGGAAAAACTGAAAAGCTCCCACAGCCATGAAATCCTTGAAAAGCTGAAAGAGGATCCAGACAGCCGCATCCGTAAATACACATATTGGGCTTTGGAAAGGCTTGATTCGCTAAAAATGGAATAGAGTTGTTCGGAAACTTCAGTTTCCTGAACAAGTCCAATAATTGGGTTTGAAAATTAAGCCGGTTTGACCTAAACTAACAATATGTGCGCATTATACAACGAAGTTTCCCGCGTAAAAAAAATCATGGTGTTAGTGTTTTTCTCACTTGCCGTCTGTGTTTTCGCGGACAGCGGCCTTGAGATTGTTGTTGAAGCAAACAGTAACGGCCTTACCATCACCAGCTCCAGGGGAAGCGCCAAAACCCTTGCGATCCCGGATACCATTGACGGAAAAAACATAACTATTATCGGGGACGGCGCATTTTCCGGCAGAGGGCTGACTGAGGTTACAATTCCCGATTCTGTAACAAGCATCGGGGACGGCGCATTTGCCTTTAACAGCCTTGCATCCGTCAGTATCGGGAACAATGTAACAACCATCGGAAGGGGGGCGTTTACCGGCAACAAACTCGCCAATGTTACCATGGGGTCAAGTGTTGCCAGAATAGGCAAGGGCGCTTTTTCGAATAACCTTCTTGCCGCGGTAGTTATTCCTGATGCCGTTACAGTCATTGACGATTACGCTTTTTTTAACAATAAACTGGGCAGCGTCAACATTCCCGCAAACGTTACGTTGATAGGGGAGGGCGCTTTTTCGGGGAACAAACTTACATCGGTGGAAATTGGCTCCGGGGTTACTAATGTCAGGGACGGCGCTTTTTACAACAACAAACTGAGCAGCGTTACCATTCCGCCTGCGCTGACAACTCTGGGCAAGCGGGCATTTGACGCGCGTTCCCCGGACGGCCGCATCCGGGGCAACATCATTTATACCGACACCAGCGGAAACATTCTGTTTACCACAGCGAATAATTTTGACGCATACTATGCTTCCAACGGAAAAAAACCCGGAAGGTATGTATTCTCCGAAGGAAGCTGGAAGCTGGAATAGCGAAGCGTTACTGCCCTGCCGCTGTTTTAAATAACGTCCATACAAGGTTATGCTCTTCTTCTGCTTCGGGGCTGACATTCCGAATCATTTCCATTCTGTTGTTAAAACCGGAAGGCAGGGTGAGAAATTCCTTGTATTCTGTATCTATAAAACCGTCTGAGGCTGAGTATGTGCAATAGTAACCAAGATATTCAAAACATTCGGCTCCCCTTCGCGCGTCAAGGATATAATTGAGGAAGGCGTGGGCAATGTCGGGGTTCGGCGCTTTTGAGGGAATAAAGCCCGCCATAATCCCGAAGCCGATTCCTTCTTTCGGGAAAACCACTTCCAGCTCCGGGTCAGCCAGCTTCGCCATTGTTACTTGGGAGGTATACATCACCGCCACACTGACTTCACCGGCAAGCAGTTCATCTTCAAGCTGGTCATCTCTGATCATCCGGATGTTAGGCGCAAGTTTTACAAGAAGGTCTCCGGCGGAGCGGATTAATTCAAGATCGTTAGTGTTGTATGTTTTACCGAGAACTTTAAGCGCCATGCCGTTTATCACCCTGAAATTTCCGATGATGCCTACACTGTTTTTCAGAGACGGATCCCAGAGGTCGGCATATCCCGAAATGTTTATATTTACGCGCCGGGGATCGTACACAATGGTCTGCACTCCCGCGCCGTAGGGGATTGTGTACGCGTCTCCCGAATCATAAAACTGCTTCTGATAAATCGGATTTATGTTGGTATAATTCGGAATTTTTGATTTATCAAGACTCTGCGCCAGCCCCTCGGCAATGACTATCTCAAGAATATAATCATCGGCGATTACAAGATCATAGCTGCCGCCCTTCGCTGCCTGAAGCCTTGCGAGCATTGTTTCATTGGTATCAAAATTGATGTAATTTATTTTTACATTCATTTCTTTTTCAAAACCCTGTAAAATTTCATGGGGAAACATTTCATCCCATGTATAAAGCGTGAAGCGTTTTCCCTTGCTGCAGCCGGACAGAAGCACAGCAACAATTAAAATAACCGCGGTTAATACGATCTTTTTCATATAATCTCCCTTTAAAAGCCTGATTATCAATCCTAACAAATAATCGGAAATTATGGAATATAGGGAAACTTGCTTTGCTAAAGCCGGAAAATGAAAATGCCTTTTTCTGCGCCTTTAAAACTGCCAGCAGATGCCGAGCCAGGGCCTTAAGGAGACGGAAGCATCGTTTGTCAAAAAAAAGTTGTAGCAAAAACCGGCCTCAAGATATAAATGCCCCTGGGCTGACCAGAGGAAGGAAGCGCCCAGATTCGCGTGAGGTATATTTCTGTCCAGTTGAAAAGGCTGCTCCTGACTGCTGATCAAACAGGTGATTGTTATCTGGCTTAAGCCCACTCCGGCCCTGAGTGTAACAGCCGCTTTTTCGTCCCAAAACCATTTGCGTGCCGTCAGGTTGAAGTCAAATGTTACCGTATCTGTTGCAATATTGTATTCGATAATATCCTTGTCAAACGCGTACCACGATACCGCAAATTCTGCGCCGGGGTGGAATAATTCCGGTTTATTGAAATTCATGCCAACATAAAGCGCTGCGCCTGAGGGGTACGGAGCTTGACCAAATTGTTGTTCCATCCCCCCGTACACAGGGACTACCGGCATCCATGCCGCCCCGGCATATATAGTCAGTGATTTGAAAAAGGTATCCGGTTCGGGACCGGCTATCCGTATTCCTCCCCTGATTGTTTCCTGCCCGCCTGGGTTTCGTATAACGAGTTCATAATTAATCTCTGGCACCAGTTCATCGCTGACAAAGACAAGCCGGATACCTTCTTCCATGATACTGATTACAACCGGAGTGATTATTACACTTTCCGGGCTGCGCAGATATATTTCGGCGCCGCTGTCCGTATTTTCTTTGGAAATGAACAATGTATATGCTGTTTCCCCGTCATCAGAGATTGATTCCCTAAGTAAATAGTCCAGTTTGGGTTTTTGGACAGCAAGAATTTCAAAATGTACCCATGCGGAACCGGGGTGAGGAACATTCAGAAAATCATAGGGGATAATCCTGTAACGGTATTTTCCCGGAGGCAGAGACACTTCGATAAAATATTTATCCGTAAAATCCTGCAATACCCTGCTGTATTGTGTTTTGTTTTCCTTTTCGATTATCACTTCATAGCGCAGGGCATACCCGTCACCCGTCCAGGCAAGGCGCTGAATAAAACGCCCTTCTTCCTCATAGTACCCTGGCGCCGACTCATTCTGCGCCGCAAGCGGCAGCGTTAGGAGAAACATCACTGCCAAAAGCGGCAGCAGCCGGTTATTAGTTCCCATACAGAATCCCAGACTCCTGAGTCTGTATTGTAGGAACAGGAATATCTACGACAAAAGAATTTTCTCCTATAGTGCCGTGCCGCTCAATCCTGCCGCCGACCACGTTTACCGCCTCTACCTGCCAGAAAAAAGTCCCACGTGAGAGTAGGCTTCTATCATCCAGTGTCCATGTTGTTTGAGTCTGGGTTGTACGGATAATCTCGCGCCGTCCGTTTGCGGTTTGATGAAACAGGGTAAAGACATACGCGTTGGCTCCGGATACCGCAGACCAGCTAAAGACAATTTTTTTCCATGACCTTAATTCTTCCACGCCGATTTTGTAGCCTGTAGCGGGCTGCATACTTCGCGGCGCGGGCAGGCGTTCAGCCGGTTGCGGCGCAGGCTGTGGTGCCGGAGCAGGTACAGGCGGCGCTATTGCCGGAGCTGCGATCTGCTGCGGCACTTCAATTACCGGCGCTTCGGCAGTGCCGCTCTGTTCTATGCGGAAAGAAGATGCAGGTGAATAAGCGGAGCTGCCTTCATAAACAGAAGGAAAGAGGGGCTTCACACGCCAATACCAGGTTCCCGTCCCCAGACTGGAATCGGTAAAGAATACGGAACCAATCTGCTTGTTGATTGCCAGGTTTTCAAAATGCGGCGACCCGGAAACTTCCACAAGATAGAACGAAGCATCTTCTACTGCTGACCATTGAAAACGCAGGTTCGGCTGCTCGTTCCGGTAGCGATAAATGGCATTCAATACCGGGCTTAGCGTCCGCGGTCCTGAGGCGTCCGTTATTGTAAAACGCCCAGCAGCAAGGGCTGTGTTGTTATATAACAGCCGCCAGTTCCACCAGCCCGTGTCCAGAGCCGCCCGCGCAAAAGTCTCTATGGTTTCGGTACGCGATATAACTTGAGTAAAGTTCCGGTCGGCGGCAATTTCCAGACGCAACGCTTCCGTTGGCTCAAGGTTAATTCTGTTCCATGCAAAATTTACGCTCAGGGGTTCAGCGCTGCTTTTTAGAAACCGGGCGTTTGACCGGGGGCGCGTTACTGCCGCCGCAGGTTGTGCGCGAACTGACGATTCAGTACCGGCAGCATTCAGAACAAGCGCAGTCCCGGCGGATACTTCGCGGTATTGCCCTTCTCCAATGATTGCCGCCGCCCCTTCGCTCACCTGCACTTTTATGCCGCCGCTCCCCGCCTCAACATTCAGCGCAGTCCCTGCGGCTGCCTGCACCTCGCGTCCCATGACGTTGACTATTACGCTCCCCTCTCCGCTGGCGAGGCCGAGGCTTCCTTCATTTAACTCAATCCTGAAGCCTTCGCCGCTCTGGGCACGCAGTATGCGTATGAGCGTGTTCTCTTCCAAATCAAGCTCCAAGTCTTCCAAATTGAGAGTTGCCGCAGAAAGGTTTGCCACCCGGATCAAATCCCCGGGGTATACCGGTGATCTGACCGCCAGCCTGTCCCAAAGTACGCGGTTTGCCAGACGACGCTGGACGGTGTTGACCTTGATAGTAATGGACCCCGCAGGCGTTTCATTTTGGGAATCGAGAGTGCGGGACAGATCGTTTCTGAACAGGTGAATGCCTGCAGCCGCTACGGAAAGGCAGAGTAGGGTTATAAGAATGTCCAGGAAACCGAATACGGGCTTTTTACGCTCCATTATTCCTTCCCACCGATTTTGTATTTTACTTCGTCAGAATTAAGATCAACCCCCGAAATATCCGGCGCATTTATACCCAAAAGCGTCCGCACTTCGGCGATGGTTTGCGGTCCCTTCTCTGCGCCTTTGGCGGCAACAACGGCGAATATGCGCACGGGCTTTTCCTTTCCCTTTACCGATACCGAAGGCATTTCCTCGGTTATAAAATGATCCTTTACCATGTTCCAGGTATCTTCGCTGATAAGAATGTCAGTCCCCAGAGGTTTATTGAGGGCTTCAATGCGGGAGGCAAGGTTTACAGGGTCTCCTATCGCCGTATATTCCATGCGGAGGTCAGAGCCGATTTGACCTGCGGTAACAACGCCTGTGTTAATCCCGCAGCCAATGCGGATAGGGGGGCTTCCCGGATCATTGGGTTTGCGCTTCTTGTTAAGTTCATGCAGAGCCTTGCGCATCATGAGGGCGGAAGCAATGCAGTTGTACGCGTCTTTTTGCGGGCTGCCGGCTGTATACGCCGTCCCCCAATGCGCCATGACCGCATCTCCGATAAATTTGTCAACAACGCCGTTGGTCTTTTCAACACACTCGACCATGCAGGTAAAGTATTCGTTAAGCCAGTGGACGATGCGGTCTGATGCGTCATCGCCGAATGTTTTGGTGAAAGTCTCCGACAGTTCGGTAAAGGAGCGGATGTCCGAAAAGAAAACAGTAGCGTGCTTTGGAAGACCGCCCGGTTTGATCTCGCCCCGCATGGCGCGTACCGCGATGTCGCGGTTGGTGAACTTGCCGAAAATACCGAGGGCCGTACACATGTGCTTGAAACTGGCGGTCAATATGCCGATCTCATCGCTGCCTTTGGGCTTCAGCTCAAGGTCAAAAGAGCCGCCTTCGATGGTACGGGCGGCGGCTGCCAACCCCTTCAGGGGGACAGAAATCGTTTTTGCGTAGAACCAGATCAGCAGCACTGAAACAGCCAGTACAACGACTGTAAGGTAGATATTGCGCCGGGTTGTCGCAGCAAGCCCTTCGAACACCTTGTCGTATTCGATGCCGGTGATCACTGTAGCTCCTCCGGTGTTCAGTTTTGTAAATGCGCCGAAATAGCGCGTTCCCGCTTCATCGGTGTACATGGATTGCGCGTTACGCGCCGGGCTGTTTCGCACATAACGGGTAAAACTGCGCTCCTCCATATTCACACCAGCAAGTACCAGTTCAGAATCGGCATGGACAAGCACATCGCCTGCATCGTTTAATAGCCATGACTGGTTTGTCCCGAAACCGAAGGTGTCGTTCAGATCGTTGGGTGAAAAAAGAACCGCTACGCCACTTGTGGCGACACCGCCTGCGGTGATACCGCCGATCTGAGCGGGGAAAAACACGGCAAGCATAGATACAGTAAAATGAGGCGCGGCATTCAAAAGAACTGTCTCCCCCGCGGCAGCGCGCCTTAACACCGTCCGCTCATTGTCGCGGTAGACTTGAGCAAGGGAAATGTCTATCCCCTGCGACTCGAAGAAGCGCCTGTTTGTCAAAAGCTCTTCAGTCTGTCCGGCTGAAAAGAAAACCGCCGCAACCTGCGGATTCTGCGCAAAGAAAAACTCCGCAGATTCACGCGCAAGGGCGCTCTCCTTCCCTGAAAAAGTAATGATGCGTATGAGCGCTTCCGAATGGGCGCGTATATTTCTGAAAGTAGATTCCGCCTCCATCGCCGAACGCCGGTTCGCTTCAAAGTTCTTTTCTTCCGCCGCAATCTGCAGATCGGCGCGTACCAGCCATGACACAAGGGCAGTAATCGAACCCAGGGATATAAGCACAATAATCGAAATGATGAGTATCAGCTTCGCGCCTATTGAAAAGCGTACTCGTTGCAAGCTCTCGTTCATGTTAGGAGTATACCGAATTGTTATGAAACGGGCAAGGCGTAGGCTATTCATTTTTCAGTTATTTAGCGGTTTTAGACTAACTGAGTTTGGTTATATTGATGTTTAATTACCTAAACCGACTAACGCCATGAGCGCATACCGGCTTGGAGAACCTGTTTTACGGTAAATATTCTGTAAATGTACCTGGACTGTATTAACTTCAATATCGAATAAACAGGCTATCTCCTTATTTGATTTGCCTTTCAGCAAAGCTTCAGTAATTTCAACCTGACGGTTCGAGAGTCCGTATTTTTCGATAAATTGAGGAGAAAGGCCGTTTTCCCGCGTATACAGCGGCGGGGTTTTGTTGAGTTCCCCGGCAAGCAGCGATGCGCTGCTGCTCAAAACGAATTTGATGTACAAATAGAAAACAGAAAGGGTGATTATGAGCAAGGCGATACTAAAAAAACCAAGTATGAGAAAATTGTTTACGCCTGATTCCAACTGCTTTAAAAAAGGTACAGTGGCAGCGTGCGAGCAGATAATACCTATAAACGGGATAAGGAGAACAATCAACCAAACGCGCAACGGGATGCGGCTCATTGCTTCCTCGGATACTTTCCTCATTATCAAATAATAGAATACTGACCATAGGAAAGAAGCAAAAAATACGGTAATGCCCATTATAAAAATTACATCGTTAGTAAAAAATAAAAAATTAGCGGCTATGCTTAAATAATTACCGGTTATGCCTAAATAAAAAAAGGCTGCAATATATTCAATAAAGATACTGACGCCTAAATGATAAACCGTCATTACCACGACGTTTCTTTTTTTGCCTCCTGCCAACAGGACAAGAATGACATATCCTGCTTCCGGAAAAAAAATTCTTATTACTAAGGGGATTGAAAAGTAGGGGCCAAAAAGGGTAACAAATAAAGGATGGAACAATGCCATGGACACAATAAGCAATATGCGTTTTACTTTGGATTCCTGATAATACAGTTTATAAAAGAGCGGCCAAAGAATGATGAAATGCATTCCCGTAAACAATAATTCATGGAGTATATTCAAGTGCTTAATTGTTTCGTCGAGCATATATGCATACTAACTAAAACAGAAAAAGTGGGCAAGCGCACAAGAAAGTCCTCCCTGTTCACTCTTCACTGGTCATTGAGCCTGTTTCCCTAACTGCCGCTTTGCTTCTGCGGGTGTCGTCAACAACTTTGCGCACCCCTGCGGTGGTTTTTGGGCTGATGTTTTCGACAACGATTTTTCCGTCCTTCTTACCATGGATTAAAGCGTTGTAATAAATTAACGCCATGCTGAAAGCGTCATCGCTGTAAACTATCATTGTGTTGCTGACCATCCGCATAAACGCCTGCAGCAGGATTATGATTTCACGGCAGTCTTCGATGTTGCGTATGCAGTTTTTAAGATCGGTGATTTTGAAAAATTGCGCGTAGTTCGGGTTCGCCGCCGCCAGATCAGAAACTTTGTCGATAAAACCGTAATTCCTGATGCCCGCTCCGATTTTGCGTTTGCGCTGCAATGGAGTCAGGGTGTTATTCGAAATGTCTTTGAAATCCTCCATGTTCGATCTGATTGAAGTTATTATGTCTTCTAT